>JBGPBQ010000159.1:0-9436 GCA_041481345.1 Anaerolineae bacterium | reverse complement strand
CCTTCCTGGCACGCCCTGCGAAAAGTGGGCTCGTGCATCAGGGGCGTGCACGAAGCCACTACCACCCGGTTTAGTCCCTGCTCGCGGATATCCTGCTTGATCAAATCCTGCCCCGGATCGGAGCACATATAGGTGTAATCGCGCGCCAGCACCACGCCGTTTAGCGTCCGGGCAAATTCCACTACGGCTTTTACATCCACCTTCCCGGCGATGTTGGTGCCGCAATGGCAGACGTAGACCCCAGTTTTGACTTTGACAAGATTCATACGCTATCACCTATCATGGTCTAAAAATCTCAGGAGTAACATACTCGACTGTCAGTGCTCCCATCATCTCATTGACGATTTGTTGATCATCGAAATGGATAAGAGTGATGGCTTTGTCTCGACATATTGAGGCGCAAGTACCGCATCCCTTACACAGGTAGGTATTGACAGAAGCCACACTCTCTTTCAGCTCGATGGCTCCATATGGGCAGGCGTCAATACATAATCCACATCCAGCACAGTACGTCTGATTAACTGTGGCTACAGATGGGTCGAGTGCGATAGTTCCCTGGTCTAGCAAAGAAAGTGCTGCTGCTGCTGCGCCTCCCGCCTGAGCCACGCTGTCGGGGATATCCTTTGGGCTCTGGCACGCCCCGGCAATATAAATACCTTCCGTCGAGGTTTCCACCGGCGCCAGCTTGGGATGCTTCTCAAGGAAGAACCCATCCGGGCTGCGGCTGATGCCAAACAAGCTGGCCATTTGTGCAGCATCAGCCTGGGCCTCGAAGCCGGTGGACAGGATGACCATATCCACATCGACGTGGTCGGGCTGATTGTAGAAGGATTCATCCCATTTCACCCGCAGATACCCATCCTGGTCTTCAATGTTCCTAACACGCCCGTGGTAGAAATTGACGCCTTTCTTGCGGGTGCGGTTATAAAATTCTTCATAGTCTTTACCGAAGGTGCGCATATCGCGGTAGATTTCGTACACCTCGGCATTCACATAATCGTGAACCAGCTGAGCCAGCTTGAGGGAGTACATGCAGCACGCCCTTGAGCAGTATTCGTTGTATTTGTCATCGCGACTGCCTACGCAGTGCACTATGGCGACCCTCTTGGGTGACTCACCATTTTTAAGTGTCACCTTACCGCTGGTCGGTCCGCTGGCATTGATCAGGCGCTCGAATTCCATCGAGGTAAGCACATTTTCCAATTGACCATAACCCAATTCGGGGCTGCGGGTTGGGTCAAAATCCTTGAAACCGGTGGCCAAGACTATGGTGCCCACTGTCAGATCGAGATAACTGTCTTTCATGTCGTGGTTGATCGCACCACGCTCGCATGCCGTCAGGCACTCCAGGCATTCGGAACAGATGCCGCACCTCAGGCAACGCTCCGCTTCAGTCAAAGCTTCAGCCTCAGTGAGAGTCAAGTCTACCTCGCGGAAGTTGTGGGTGCGCTCTTCGATGGGTATGCTTGAGATGGTGATTCGCGTTTGCCTGGAAGCTTCACCATGATCGAACTTAGCTTCGATGTCTTCCTGGCTTAATTCTACTGTTGGCGGTTTATCTGGCTCTTGAATACCATCTTCGCCTCTCAAGTATCGGTCAATACTACGTGCCGCATGATGCCCCTCATTGATTGCATCTACTACGAAGAATGTAACTCCGCGATGGACATCACCGGCAACGAAGATGCCTCTCATGGTTGTCATCATCTCGGCATCACTCTGAACACCGACCGGGTAACGGGTGTTTATACTGCCATCTTGTGGCAAGAAAGAGAAGTTCGGCGCCTGACCAACTGCCCAAATGACCAAATCAGTGGGAATAATATGCTCGGTGCCTGGGATTTCATCGAAAGATGGTCGGCCGCGTTTGAAGCCATGAAAAACAATTTCCGCGCATTTCACGCCTTTGATAGCTTCATCCTTAACAACAATTTCTTTAAATGTTCGACCCGGACAAACGATGATGCCTTCTTGCTCAGCAACACTAATTTCCCACTTAAAGCTGGGCATCTCGCCGCGCGGCTCCAGGCAAATCATATGTACTTTATCAGCCCCAAGTCGGAGCACGGTTCGCGCCGTATCCAGAGCTACATTCCCACCCCCTAATACAGCCACTGTCTTACCGGCAAGGTCAAGCTTTTCGCCCAAGCAAGCACGGCGTAACACATCCAGGCTCAACCAGTTATCGGGATGGTTCGAGTTACGGATCGGTATTTTTTTTGCCTGATGTGCACCGGTGGCAATCAGGACGGCATTGTAGCCATTCTCCAATAAGGCAGGTACGTCATCCACCCAGGTATTCAGGCGCAGCTTTACACCTTCATCCAGAATTTGTTTTATCTCCCAATCTAATCGTTCTGTTGGCAGGCGATGAGGGGGAATGCCCACTCGCATCATCCCACCCGCTATGGGAAGTGAATCGAAGACCATTACTTGATGACCGATACGCACCAGATCCAACGCCGCCGTCATGCCTGCCGGACCGGCACCGATAATAGCTACTTTTTTGCCAGACGGGGTAGGGGTGTGAGAAAAAGGTGTACCTACCATGGATTTATCGTGCATGGTGGGCAGCTCGTCCCGGTGTTCATAAGCCCAGTCGGCGATAAAACGCTTAAGTCCCATGATATTTACTGGTTCATCATATTTACCACGCGAGCAGGCATCTTCGCAGCGATGATTGCACACCCGGCCACACACAGAAGGGAAAGGATGCTCACGCCGGATAGCCCAATAAGCATCCGCGTAACGCTTCTGTCGGATCAAGGCGATATATCCTTGGGCGCGCTGGTCGGTGGGACAGGCCGCCCGGCAGGGAGCGATACCTTTCTTCTCAATCACATATGCTCCAGGGACCGATTGAGCGGAGAAGCGATAAGTGGCTTTCCGCATACTTAGACCCAAGTCGAACGAATTTGAAACCTCCACTGGACAAGCCT
Organism: Anaerolineae bacterium; assembly: GCA_041481345.1. GTDB lineage: Bacteria > Chloroflexota > Anaerolineae > Anaerolineales > UBA4823 > FEB-25. Next base: position 6,497 of record JBGPBQ010000159.1, on the reverse strand, counting down.
CAGCGCATTTTCCACAACCGGTGCACTTGGCTTCATCCACAAAACGTGCCTTCCTACGCACACGCACTTGGTAATTTCCAACATAGCCGGATACATTTTCAACTTCGCTGTAGCTGAGCAGGCTGATGTTTTCGTGGCGTCCGACGGACACCATTTTGGGTGTGAGTATTCAGGCTGCACAGTCAAGCGTCGGGAAAGTCTTGTATAGCTGAGCCATATGACCACCGATACTTGGCTCACGCTCCACCAAATACACCTTTTTCCTGGCATCTGCCAGGCGTAGGGCGGCTTCAATCCCGGCGATACCCCCACCCACCACCAACGCACTTTGCTCCATGTCCACCGAGCGCATGCTCAATGGGCGGTGATGGTGCACCCGGCTTACCGCTGCGCTGACCATGTGCTTGGCTTTCTCAGTTGCCATCTCGGGGTCATCAACCACCCAGGAGCAGTGCTCGCGGATATTTGCCATCTGGAAGAAAAACGGGTTCAGTCCACCTTCCTGGCAAGCCCTGCGAAAAGTGGGCTCGTGCATCAGGGGCGTGCACGAAGCCACTACCACCCGGTTTAGTCCCTGTTCGAGGATATCCTGCTTGATCAAATCCTGGCCGGGGTCGGAGCACATATAGGTGTAATCACGAGCCAGCACGACGCCGTTCAATGACCGGGCATAATCAGCCACTGCTGAGACATCCACCTTCCCGGCGATGTTGGTGCCGCAGTGGCAGATGTAGACCCCGGTTTTGACTTTGGCAAGATTCATCTTTGGATCTCAGCGAGATGAGTTTCCAATATACCTTCAATTTCTGCCAGAATTTGCTCTTGAGTAAAACCATTCTGTATGGCAGCTTGAGCTGGACAAGCTGCCGCGCAGGCTCCACAACCTTTGCATAAAACTTCATTGACGTAAGCCACTGTACGTCCAGCTAGCTCTACCATCTCGATCGCGTGGTATGGGCACAGACCTTCGCAGGTGCGGCAACCCCCGCATTTGGATTGGTCAATGTAGGTGGTGAATGGTTCCAGGGTGACGTGTCCGGCATCCATGAGTGACAGCGCCGCTGCGGCGGCCGCGCCACCTTGTGCCACGCTGTCGGGGATGTCTTTCGGGCTCTGGCAGGCGCCTGCCAGGTAGACTCCATCTGTGGTCGTCTCAACCGGCGCCAGCTTGGGGTGTTTCTCAAGGAAGAAGCCATCCGGTCCCCGGCTGATGCTGAAGGTCTGCGCCACCTGCGCTGCATCCGCCTGGGGCTCGACCCCGGTGCTGAGCACCACCATATCTACCAGCAGCTCGGACGGCTGCCCGGTGTACACGTCGGTGCTGGTTATCCTGAGCTGCCCGTTGTGGCGGCTGATTTCTAAGCCCCCACCTGAGATTTCCTGGTCAAAACGAGTAAAATGGACCCCCGCCCGTTCCACCCGTTCGTAGAAGGCTTCATAGCCTTTACCAAAGGCGCGCATGTCACGGTAATACTCATGCACTTCTGCGCCCACGTAGTCACGCACCAGCTGCGCCAGCTTGAGCGAATACATGCAGCACACCCGTGAGCAGTACTCGTGATAATCTTGATTGCGGCTCCCAACGCAGTGCACAATGGCGATGCTTTCCGGCTTGCGACCGTCCTTGAGCCGCACCTCGCCGATGGTTGGTCCACCGGTATTGATCAAGCGCTCCAGCTCCATGCTGGTTAAGACGTTTTCCAGCTCTCCGTAGCCATACTGTTGGATGCGGTGGGCGTCAAAATCCTTGAACCCTGTCGCCAGGATGATCGCCCCCACGTCGATATCCAGCAGCTCCTCCTTCTGCTCGAAATTGATCGAACCGGTCAGGCAGAATTTTTCACATGCCCGGCATTTTCCCTTTTGGAAGTAGGCGCAGTTCTGTGTGTCGATCACCGGCACACGCGGTACCGCCTGCGCGAATGGGAAGTAGATCGCTGGTCGATTTCCCAGCCCCAGGTCAAACTCCGACGGGATCTTTTTCCACGGGCATTTTTCCACACACGTCCCGCAGCCGGTGCACGAGTCTTCATCCACATAGCGTGGTTTGCGCCGCACCCGCACAGTAAAATTGCCCACATACCCTGAAACTGATTCCACTTCACTGTAGCTCAGCAGGGTGATATTTTCGTGGCGTCCAACGGACACCATCTTGGGGGTGAGAATTCAAGCCGCGCAGTCTAGGGTCGGGAAGGTCTTGTACAGCTGGGCCATGTGCCCGCCGATGCTGGGCTGCCGTTCCACCAGGTAGACGTGTTTCCTTGCATCTGCCAGCCGCAGAGCGGCCTCGATCCCCGCGATCCCTGCCCCCACCACCATCGCAGACTGCTTCATATCCACCTGCCGCGCTTCGAGCGGCATTTGGTAAACCACCCTGCTTACGGCTGCAGATACCAGCGCCTTGGCTTTTTGGGTGGCACTGGCGGGATCGTCCGATACCCACGAGCAGTGCTCGCGGATATTGGTCATCTGGAATAAATATGGGTTCAGTCCTGCCTCGGCACACGCCCGGCGGAATGTGGTTTCATGCATTAGCGGGCTGCAGGATGCCACCACAATACGGTCCAGGCCCTCATTGCGGATGTCATCCTTTATGAGAGCCTGGCCTGGGTCTGAACACATATAGGTGTAATGACGTGCGACCAACACGTTATCCAATGCCGCCGCATGGTTGGTGACCGCTTCCACATCCACCATGCCGGCAATGTTGGTCCCACAATGGCATATATACACACCGATCTTGGGGCTGCCCCTACTGGTTGGTTTCATCCGGTGTTTCTCCTCGAATAAGGTATTACCTTAGCTAAAACACACACCTGACAAAATCTGGTCACAAAATTGTTACCACACGTAATAATGCAAAATCGTCGCTTTGTGATCTCTAAATAAATAAAGCGATACTAATGAACGGATCTATGCAGCTGTACTCCCATGGATCCTGGTTTCTCCTCAGGTTTCATCTATAGCATACTTGTGCCAGGATGCACAAAATAGTGTAATTTAGCACAAATTAGATAGGATGAAAGTGACAAATGTCCCTAACAGGCATACTCGTCGACCATAGGTAACTTAATTAGAGGACAGTGCAGTTTTACATTCTCGGGGTCTGTTTAAAAGCTGTCTATCCAAACATCCAAACAGTTTCGCATATTTTTACTTACTTCTCTCAATGCTAACCATAAGAAACTTCACAGCCTCTTTCCATTATCCGGTTATATGCATTTCGGGCGACCTTTTCACTGTAAAAGTGGCCAGGGCGCCCGATCTATTAAAAAGCTGCCAGTTTTGGTAAATTACGTATAACCGAGTACCTGATGTGGCTGATATGCATCTTCCAAATGACGGATTTCATCCGGGGTGAGCTGGACTGAAAGGGCGGCGACGGCATCATCCAGGTGATGAGGCTTGGTTGCGCCAATAATTGGGGCGGTGATGACCGGTTTGGAGAGCATCCAGGCTAATGCCACCTGGGCCATGGGCAGTCCGCGGGCTTCGGCCACATCACTGACCCGCTGGGCGATCGTTAGGTCTTCGTCCGAGTACAAACGTTTGCCGATAGCATCGGTCTCAGCGCGCAGGGTTTCATTCTGTTCTTTCGACGGTTTGCGGGCCAGTCTCCCTTTGGCCAGCGGTGCCCAGGGGATGACGGCGATCTTCTGATCCTGGCAGAGCGGAAGCATTTCCCGTTCCTCTTCCCGGTAGATCAAGTTGTAATGGGGCTGTATGGAAACGAAACGCGCCCAACCATGCAGATCCGAGGTGTAAAGGGCTTTGGCAAACTGCCAGGCATACATCGAAGATGCGCCGATGTAGCGCGCTTTGCCGGACCGCACCACGTCATATAGGGCTTCCAGCGTTTCTTCAATCGAAGTGTCATAATCCCAGCGGTGGATTTGGTACAGATCGACGTAATCCGTTCCCAGGCGCTTAAGACTGGCATCGATCGAGCTGAGGATATGTTTGCGGGAGAGGCCACGGTCGTTGGGCTTCGGGCTGATATCGAAATAAACCTTGGTGGCTATGACCACCTCATCCCGTGAAACAAAATCACGCAGCGCCCGGCCCACCACGGTTTCGCTCAGCCCATTGGAGTAAACATCGGCGGTGTCAAAGAAATTGATGCCCAACTCCAGCGCGCGCTTGATAAACGGCCGGCTGTTCTCTTCATCGAGTGCCCACGGCCAGCGCTCGGTCGGTCCCCCGTAGCTCATGCAGCCCAGGCAGATGCGCGAGTCCTTCATACCGGTTGATCCAAAGCGAACATATTCCATGACATGCTCCTATCAGATGATTTTTCGAAATTGACCTTCAACCCAATCCGATGACGGAGAGTTGTATGTCTGAGATTTCAAGAACGATATGGTTGTTGAACTAAGTGCCTGTTGAACGCGGCACCAGTTTGATTGTCGATGATCGTGCCTCAGGGCTCACGATGGTTCCGACGATGCTTTCGCCATAACGGCGGTACTTGGTGCGGTAGGCGGCGTCGATCTGGTCGTTAATGTCGGGGTCGGCGTCCAGGAATGTGACGTCTTTGTCGACGCCTCCAGCCTGGATATGACCCTCGTGGCGCACCTGAGTGCCACAGAACCAGGCGCCGGTGCGCCCGTTAACGGATCGGACGTAGGGGTCATCGCCGAGGCGGACGACCCATATCGTCACCGGGTTTCGCAGCGTGCCGTCGCCTCGGAGTGATGCGATCTCCAGTTCTTCTGCTGATCCGATCTTATTGAGCTCATCGCTCGTCCACGTCGTCATCGGTGCGTCTCCTTTTCCTCGGCCTTAAATCCGGCCTGGTATTGTTCATCGCTGACCTTTTCCATCCAGTTGGGGGCTTTACCCTGGAGTTGTTCCACAATGGATATGTGCGTCATGGCTGTGGTTGGCGAGGCGCCGTGCCAATGTTTTTCACCCGGCAGGATCCAGACCACATCACCCGGCCGAATTTCTTCGTTCGGGCTACCCCAGCGCTGTACTCGGCCGCAGCCAGCTGATACGATCAGGGTCTGGCCCAGTGGATGGCTGTGCCATGCTGTCCGCGCGCCGGGCTCGAATGTGACACTGGCGACACTTACGCGTGCTGGATCGGGTGCCTGGAACATGGGATCAATGCGTACATTGCCAGTAAAGTATTCCGCCGGCCCTTTGCTGGAAGGCTGTGAGCCGTTTCGTTTGATTTCCATTTTCTGAATTCCTTTCCTGCATCGCCTTGTTCAGCGCCCGACCTGCCGCGCCAGGTTTTCGGGATACCGAGCCCCTTGTACCGTGATCTTTGAAATGGCGCTCTCGATCTCCCGCAGATCGTCTGACGTAAGTACGACGGCAAGTGCGCCGATATTCTCATCCAGGCGCTCGAGCTTCCGGCTTCCCGGGATGGGAACGATCCACGGCTTCTGAGCGAGTAGCCAGGCGAGCGCGATCTGGGCCGGTGTCGCTCCCTTCTGTTCTCCGATCCTGGCAAGCAGATCAATGACCACCCGGTTTGCTTTCCGCGCCTCCGGCGTATAGCGAGGGAGGCGGCTGCGGATATCAACACTGGCGAACGTCGTGTTTTCGTCGATCTTTCCCGTGAGATAGCCCCTACCCAGGGGGCTGAATGGCACGAACCCGATCCCGAGTTCCTCGCATGCAGGCAGCACTTCCGCTTCAGGCTCTCTCCACCATAGCGAGTATTCGCTCTGGATTGCCGTCACCGGCTGGACTGCGTGGGCACGACGGATGGTTTGCGCGCCTGCTTCAGAAAGCCCAAAGTGTTTAACCTTCCCTTCCCGGATCAGATCCTTGACCGCTCCCGCCACATCTTCGATGGGCACGTCCGGATCAACGCGGTGTTGATAGAACAGATCAATGGCATCAACCTTAAGTCGCTTGAGTGAGGCTTCAGCGACCTGCTTGATGTGCTCTGGACGGCTATCCAGACCAACCATAAAATTCGGCCCCCTGTTGGGATCAATTTTATGCCCGAACTTGGTGGCGATTACCACTTGCCCACGGAAGGGGGTGAGGGCTTCACCTACGAGTTCTTCGTTCGTGAATGGACCGTAAACTTCAGCGGTATCGAAGAAGGTGATGCCACGGTCAACAGCCGAGTGAAGAAAAGAGATCATCTCCTGCTTATCTCCAACCGGTCTGTCGCCAAAACTCATTCTCATGCAGCCGAGCCCGAGCGCCGAAACTTCCAAGTTACTGTTTCCAAGTTTACGCTTCTGCATTTTCTGAATTCCTTTCTTTTATTTAATCGGAATAATTCTGGAAATTGACCCTCAATATAACATTCTGCTATTATTTATCAACATATTTGAATTCACGCTCATTATAACGATGACCAATATTCGGATATTTCTTGAGTAATCCTTCTATTTCTTCAATATCCTCATACAAAAAAACATCTGCTGCCGGTGTATTTTCTTCCTAATATTTTTTTCGTTTAGTTTTAGTCCTGTATTGGAATTAATTCTTTCTCTCTTATCAATACTGCTTTTTCATACACTTCGATT
>JBGPBQ010000158.1:0-9508 GCA_041481345.1 Anaerolineae bacterium | reverse complement strand
TGGATGCCTGGCTGATCGATACGATTCCCAACCCTATCCCCAAACCAAGTGCCACCCCAATGGCGCCTAACAGGAAACTGACAAATCCCACAATGGCTTTGACCCCCACCGCACTGATGCCAACTAATAGTAGATTATCCTTGATGATCTGGGTGGCGCGTTTAACCCCGGCTTTCAGGTTGATATCTTCAATCACCATGGCTGGCAGGATCAGGAAAGAGGCTTCAGTCCAGACAGTCTCGATTATCCCGGCTAAGAAACTTCTCCCTCCGCTCCTGCCTCGTCCCCTCACCGCGCTGGAAAGTAAATTGACTGCCGTGGATGCAGCAGCGAGGCTGGCGATATCCCAGAGATCTCGCTTGACGATCACCCAGGCTTTGTCCATCCTTCCATCCCCCTCTGCCAGATAACCATAGATAAGGTAAACTGTCATGGCTGAGAAAATATACCCGACGGTATATTGGATGAAGATGACGATCGCCCATAGGACATAAATGACATATCTACCATAAAGGCTGTCTTGCAACAGGAAGGTAACAAACCCAATAGGAACGACCAGAACCAGGGTGACGATAAACCCGGCGATCAAGGTGTAGATGGAAGGTTTGATCAGGTCCTTATCCTTCAATGCCATCTGCCACGATTGTTTTAGAAAAGCCCATCCCCGTTTTAAACTCTCCATTTGGACCTCCCATAAAGCAGATTACTATCAAAACTACTATGTCGGATTCCGTTACAATTATTAAACTACAGCTAAATCTATTATAGCAAAGATGGTGGATTTACCTCAACTCGCCAGTCGCCCAGGTTGCGCCCGCGCAGCAAAGAAGCTGGGTCGGGCCCCCGGAGGACGATCTGCCAGCGGTATAGGCCCGCTAGACGGGAAAAGAAGCACGGGGTTGGACCAACAAGCTCAGTCTCGGTGCGACCCTCCTCCACTAGCCAGGTACGCAGCTGTGCTGCCAATGCATCTGCGGCATTTTCTGCGTGGATAGGATCGCGATGGCGGTATTCTAACCGAACCAAGCGAGAGAAAGGTGGATAGTGCAGCTGGCGGCGGTACTCCAGCTCCTGCTGATAGAACGACTGGTAATCATGGCGGGAAGCCGCCTGGATGACGTAATGCTCGGGCAGGAAGGTCTGCAGGATAACCTGACCTCCCAGCGGGCTGCGACCGGCGCGCCCGGCAACCTGGGTGAGCACCTGGAAGGTGCGCTCAGCTGAACGCAGGTCCGGCAGGCTGAGACCCACATCTGCCAGCACCACCCCCACCAATGTGACCAGGGGCAGGTCGAGACCCTTGGCAATCATCTGCGTGCCGATCAATACATCCGCATGGTGGTTGACAAAGTTGTTGAGGATGATATCGTGGGCGCCCTTCTGGCGGGTGGTCTCCCAATCCCATCGCAGGGTGCGCGCTTTAGGGAAGTGCTGCTGAACCTCGGCTTCTACCTTTTCGGTGCCAGTTCCGTACTGGCGGATGCGCACGCTCTTGCACTGCGGGCAGGTGACGGGCATCTGACGCTTATAGAAGCAGTAGTGACAGATGAGCCCTCCCTCGCCCGCGTGGCTGTTGGTGCTTGTCTTGGAACTGGCAACATGGTATGTCAACGGCAGGTCACAACGAGGACATTTGAGGATATAGCCGCAGTCACGGCAGAAAATATACGTGGCGCTACCGCGCCGGTTGAGGAACAGGATGGCTTGCTGTTCATGTTCGAGTGTCTCCGCCAGCGAAGCCTGCAGGGAGCGGCTGAAAATCGAGCGGTTGCCCGCCTGCAGCTCTGTGCGCATATCCACTACCTCCACCGGGGGCAGATCAATCATTTCAGTGCGCTCGCCAATTGGGCGGTAGTGCGAGCTGATCCCCAGTTTCTGCACCTGGCTCTCCACGGCCTGCCTGTGAGCCAGAATGCGCTGGGGGAGGCTCAAGTAGTGCCATTCCCGTTCGGCGGCGTAGTAGCGGCTGACAATATCGGGAGTGGCAGACCCCAGCACGCACACAGACCCGGTGAGTTGGGCATAGCTCACCGCGGCGTCGCGGGCATGGTAATGGGGTTGAGTCTCGGATTGGTAGTAGGTGTCATCGTGGAATTCGTCGACTACAATGAGGCCCAGGTTGTTGAACGGGGTGAACAAGGCGCTGCGTGGGCCGACGATGACCTTAATCTCTCCCAGGCGTGCCCGGCGCCAGGTATCGAATCGCTCCCCCTGCGAGAGGCGGGAATGCATGCTCCCCACCACCCCGGGGAAGCGGCTGACAAACCGGCGGATGGTCTGGGGGGTCAGGGCGATCTCAGGCACCAGCACGATCGCTTGGCGCCCGAGCATCAAGGTAGCCTCAACCGAGCGCAGGTAAATCTCGGTCTTGCCCGAGCCAGTCACCCCGTGCAGTAAATAGGGCTGCACAGGTTTTCCGCTGGCTGCCTCGTGGATCCCATTCTGGATCGTCTCCCAAACCGCGGCCTGGTCGGTAGTCAACTCGGGGGGCTCGCTGGCGACGAATTCCATCCCCTCCAAGGGGTCACGCCACACTTCGGCTTCGCCCAGGCGCACCAAACCGCGCTTTGCCAAGGCCTGCAGGTCAGCCAGGCTGCCACCACTCTCGGCGTACAACCAGGCTACATCCACTTCACTTGCCTCGCGCATCAAAACACGCAAGATGGCTTGCCTGCGGGGCAAGGCCGCGCTCCCCACCCGGGCCAGACTGGGCACGGCAGCCTGCGCTTGCTCAGCTGTGCCGATCAAAACCGCAGTGCGCACGGTTTTGGGCTGGACGGTGGGCTCGGGAAGAACCGTTTGCGTGCTCAGCAAGCCCTGGTTGGTGAGCGACCTGACCGACGGGCGCCAGTCTACGTGACGAAAGGCATTTTCCAACTGCCGCCCGCGCAAAGGGCCGCGTTCGTCGAGCAGCTTCAGGATGCGGTTTTGGAGTGGGGTGAGGCGGTGAGTCGTCGGGAAGACGGGGGTGCTCTTCAGGTACAGCGTATCGGCCTGCTGGGCGAGACCGGGCGGTATCATGGCATCGATGCAGGCAGCCAGGGGCGCCAGAGTGGATTCGGCCAATTCACCAGCCAGCTTGATCTGCTGTGGGGTGAGCACTGCAAGCGGGTCAAGCAGGGAGGTCACCGGTTTGGTCTCGGGCACCTCGGGCTGATCGACAAAGCGGAACACCACCCCCTGCACGCGCTGGCGACCAAATGGGACTTCAACTAGGTGCCCCGGCTTCACCTGATCCTCCAGCTCGGGAGGCAGGTGGTAGTGAAAGGTACCGCTCACCTGTGGGACGTTGACCGCGACTTCTACATAAGTGGTCATTTAATCGGGGGTATTATCATCAAGGCGCACCAGGCTCAATTGGGAGATGCGCAGCCCATCCATCGTTTCGACCTTCAAGCGCACACCGCCCGATTCGACCTCGTCGCCAATCTTGGGAATGTGCCCGAGCTTGCCCAGGAAGTAGCCAGCAATGGTATCGTAATGCGGGTCGGTCAGGTTGAGCTCCAGCTGCTGGTTGACCGCCTCCATCAGGGTCAGGCCATCGATCAACACACTGCCGTCAGGCTGATTTTGAATCTCGGGAATGGTCTCATCGAACTGGTCGCTGACTTCCCCGACGATCTCCTCTAACAGGTCCTCTAGAGTGACCAACCCGGCAGTGCCACCAAACTCGTCCAGCACAATAGCGATGTGCTGGCGGTTGTGCCTGAACTGATGAAGCAGCTCATTCACCGGCAAGGTCTCAGGGATATAAAGCGTCTCACGCGCCATCTCGCGGGCGGTGGTTTTCTGGCATTCCGGCTGTTCCATCACCCGCAGCACATCTTTGACGTGCAGAATGCCGATGATCTGGTCCAGGTCGGCCTCGTAGACCGGCAGCTTAGTGTAGCTGTGCTGGGTGACCGTGGCAATAATCTCATCCAGCAGCGTTTCGGCCTCAATGGCGACGATGTTGGTGCGCGGCACCATCACCTGGCGCACGAGCAGCTCGCCAAAGTCGAACACCGATTCGAGCATCTCGCGCGCAGGGGGTTCGAGCACGCCGCCCTCCTCCGATTCTGAGATCATCAGCTTGAGCTCATCAACGGTGTAGATCAGCGAGTGCTCGCCTACCAGCTGCAAACCAAACAGGCGCAGGACCATGCGTGTGGCCCAATCGAGCAAGTCGATGAACCATTTAAACACAGTAGTGAAGACTCTCATTGGCTGGGCTGCCAGCAGTGCCACACGTTCGGGCTGGTGCAGGGTGGCAACCTTGGGCACCTGCTCACCGAATACGACGGTGAGGCTGGTGATGATGATCAATGAAATCACCAGGGGTAGGGCAGCCAGCACTGAAGCCAGAGTCTGCAGGCTGGTTGGAAGGGCAATCTGGTTGAACCAGGGAGTCAGCAGCGCCTTGAAGACATTCTCACCTGCTGCGCCGAGGGTCAGGCTGACGATGGTGATACCGAGCTGTGAGGCTGCGATCAAACGGTCACGCGTGGACGGGTTTTCAATCCACGTTTTCACGATATGAGCGGCAGCGTTGCCTTCTTCAGCCAATAATTCGATGCGCGCCCGCCGGGAAGCTACGGCGGCAAACTCCACGCTGACGAAGAAGGCGTTCAACGCAATCAGTAGCAGGATCAGCAGGAAATGCCACACAAACATTGGGTACTCCATCCAGACAGACAGATCAGAATATTAGACAGGTATCAACTTCGCTGGAGGTGGATCAAGATGGCGCCATCTGTCGCAGGACCACGGCGGCGCCGTACCCCACCACCTGGGAGGTGTCGCCGGTGATATCGCCCGAGGTGGCGTGTTTAAGGATCTTGACCTTATTAGCACCCAGCTCCTTAGCCGCCCACAGCACGGCTGCCAGGGCGCCCCTGCCGCAGGCGAAACCCCTGCCTTCCTCCTCAGCCTGAATCACCGCATCCGGGTCGAATGATTCGATACAGCGCAGCATCTCAGCGTCCAGCTGGTTGGCGATGTCCAGCGGGTAAAAGTGGGACAGGTCGGTGCTGGCGACGAGCAGGGCATTGCGGCCGGTAAGCGTCTTTGCCAGGCACTGCCCGAGCAGACGCGTGGCTCGATGGCTTTGTTCGCGCACCATCACCGGCAGCAGCTGGAATTCGGGTTCGATCACGCGCTGCAGGAAGGGCAGCTCGATCTCCAGCGAATGCTCCCGGTCGCGCTTTACGCGTGCCAGGCTATAGCCCAGCTCCGCTTCCAGCAACTCATCGAGGGTCTGCACTGCTTGATTATCAACCCGAATAACGCCCAGTGGGGTTTCGTAGGCTTGATGAGCAGTGGTGAGCAACGGCTCATTATAGGGGTAGTGCATCGGTGAGATGACTGCCACCAAGTCTGGCTTGAGGCCGCGCAGGGCGGCGAAGGCGTAACCTGCCACCGGACCGGAATACATGTGCCCGGCGTGCGGCGCGACGATGGCGATGACCTCACCGTCTAATTCTGGCAGCTCAGCCTCTTGAATATACCGATCCACGCTGACGGATAGGCGTTTTGGGTCTCCCGGGTACCACTGCCCGGCGATCGGAGAAGGACGGACATCCAGATTCGCGTTCATATTTCCTCCTGATTGTAGATAAATTGTAGCATATTCAGGGGCGGGTGCAAGCGTAGATTTTAATCTTTTGATTGCATGCTTAGGCTGAACGCTTATAAGATTAAAGCATTTTCAGCTTGCCAAATTTTGTGATAATATCCAGCTTGATCCACTTTATATTTACCAAAAGGAGAATATTATGATCACCAAAGCCATGATCGAAGAATTCCTTGCCCAGCGCTCGCTGGCAATCGTGGGGGTTTCACGCACCAACAAGAATAAGTTTGGTAATGGAGCCTTTAAGGACCTCAAAGAGAAGGGTTATAAGATGTTCATCGTGCATCCGAGTGGGGAGGTCATCGAGGGTCAGCAGAGCTATACCGGCTTCAAGGCTTTACCCGAGCCGGTGGGCGGTGTGCTGGTGGTGGTTCCACCTGCCCAGACAGAAAAGGTGGTGAAGGAAGCCCATGAAGCGGGAATTAACCGAATTTGGCTTCAGCAGGGGGCAGAGTCACGCGAGGCGATCCAGTTCTGCCAGGATAACGGGATGAGCGTGGTGTATGGCAAATGCATCATGATGTTTGCCCAGCCGATGAAGTTCTTCCATAAGCCGCACCGCTGGGTGATGGGAGTGATGGGTCAGCTGCCGAAGTAGGGACGGGGAGCGAGGGAAATAAATTTGGAGGGGGCGCCTCCTGAGAATGAGAAGCAGACCTGACAGGTCTTTAAGACCTGTCAGGTCTTTTACTGATGGGATGGGAATTGAATCATAATCGCTCCAAAGGGCGGTCGCGACTGCATCATTCGATAAAGCCCTCGGATGTTCCGGGCAAAAAAACGCCCTCGAAAGCAAATGAATTTAATTCATTTTCCTTGGCGAGGTTGGGTTGAGCGTTCTCACTCACCCCTTGACCGCACCGGCGGTCATGCCACTGATGATATAGCGCTGGAAAACAAGAGCCAGGATGATCGGGGGCAGGGCGGCGATGATGCCACCCGCCATCATACCGTTGATGTTCACCGCATACCGTCCGATGAATTCAGACATTGCCACTGGCATGGTCTTGGCTGCCAGGGTGGAGGTGAAGATCAGGGCATAGAAGAACTCGTCCCAGGCCAGCAGGAAGGTGAACATAGCCGTGGAGACAAGACCAGGTACGGCGATGGGCATCACTATGCGGAATAAAATCCCCAGGCGCGAGCAGCCGTCCATGCGAGCCGCGTCTTCCAGATCGATGGGCACGGTCTGGAAGAAAGCCGCCAGCATCCAGATGGCATATGGCAGGCAAAAGCTTAAATAGGTGACGATTAACACACTGGGCTTATTGATCATCTGCAGACGCGACGCCAGGATGAACAGCGGCAGGATCAGTGAGACTTCCGGCACCATGCGCGTGGCGATGAACAGCAGCAGGATGTTACGGCTGCCCTTGAACGGTATGCGCACCAGGGCATAGGCTGCCAGGCTGCCGACCACAATGGCGATCACCGTCACTGCGGAGGCCACTTTAATCGAGTTGAGCAGCGACACGGCGAACGTGCGCGGTACCGATGAAGCGGCCAGGTTGGGGAAAATGATATCCAGGTAGTTCTGCAAGGTGGGATGCTGAGGGATCCAATGCATTGGGATGGCGTACAGGTCAACCTGGTTAGATAGGCTGGCACTGAGCAGCCATAGGATAGGGAAGAAGATAAAGAAATATACCGGCAGGGTGAGGAGGAATAGGGCCAGCTTACGGAGATTTCTGCGGTAATACATTACTGGTTCTCCTCAGGCTTGTATAGGAATTTGATAAAAATCAATGCCAGACTGATGGTGAAAACGGAGATCAGGAACGAAAGCGCCGCGCCGATGCCCTGTTTACCCCAGGGGAAGGAGTTCAGGTAGGTCAGGTAGGTGATGGTGAGGGTTTTATTGGCCGGACCGGAGCTGGTGATGATGTAGACGATGTCGAAGACGCGGAAGGCATCCACGGTGCGGGCAATTAGCGCTATCAGGATCGCCGGCCTCAGCATGGGCAGGCGGATGCTCCAAAAGCGCTGGAAAGCATTAGCTCCGTCGACGGCGGCGGCTTCTTCATGCTCGATGGGAAGAGTAGCCAGGGCGGCCTGAAGGATCAGGGCAACGAAAGGCATCATGTGCCAGACGTCCGCCAGGATCACGAGCGGCATGGCCAGGTTTGGCAGGGTTAGCCAGGGGATGTAATGCTTGATCAACCCCAGCTGGGATAAAAGGCCATTCAGTGCTCCGAAATCGGCGCTGTAGATCCAGCGCCACATGGCGCCGTTGACGATGGTGGGGACTGCCCAGGGGATGATGAGAACGAAGCGCAAGAACTTCCAACCGAACGGGTGCGAGTGGATCAGCTGAGCTACGCCCATCCCGAGGACCATTTCGAGGCTCACCGAGACCACGGTAAAGTACATCGTCCGCCCAATGGTCTCCCAGAAAGTACGGTCCTTGAGCATCTCCAGGTAGTTCCCCAGACCCAAAAACGTACGCACCTGGTGGATGCCGGTGGGTGCATGGTAGAAGCTAAGGACGAAGGTGTAGATGATCGGCCAGAGGGTGACGCCCAGGATGATCAGCAGGGCGGGGATGACGAGCAGCCAGGCGGTTCGTGCGTCGCGCTGGCGAAGGGAGAGTTTGCGGGGTGGAAGGGAGGGGGAAGTTGCGCTCATCTCGAAAACTTTGGGTGGACTTGCTCTTCAGGGCAAATCCACCCAATTGAGTGTCGTTAGGGATTATTTACTGCCGAGGGAGACCCAGGTGGCAGCAGCATCATCCAGGGCCTGCTGGGGGCTCTTGACCCCGGTGAGGGCTTCCTGGATCGCCAGCTGGAGGGCAGCCGAGCCTTCGTTGTAATAAGCAACGGTCGGCCGCTCGTTGGCGTAGGGGAACTGCGCCTGGAATGCGGGAACGGTGACAGGGTTGGTGGGTGTGGCTGCCAACAGCGTGTTCAGCGCTTCACCTTGGTAGTCTGCTGACCAGATAGGCAGCATCTCTGCTGAAAACTTGGTCTGCACTTCATTGCTGGTCAGGTAGACCAGGAATTTCCAGGTCTGATCTTTGTAAGGGGAAGTTGCCATGATGGCGAATGAGCTCGAGCCATCCACACTGGAACCCTTAACGCCTGAAGCTGCTCCAGTAGCAAAAACGGGCATGGGTGCAAGCGCAGCCTGACCCACGATCAGTGAGTTGGTAGGGTTGTTCGAGTCGGCATATTGGTTTAGCCAGTTCACCGCAAAAGCCGATTTACCAGCGATGAAATCGTCCCGTACCATGCCTTCGTCAGAGGATATCGAGCTCGGGTTGCTGAGGCCGGCATCGAGGGTCTGCTTCATCCAGGTGAGCACCTGAACACCCTTTTCGTTATTGAACGCCGGTTTGCCGCTGGAATCCATGAAAGTGCCGCCATTGCCATAGAGTAGCACGGTGAAATCACACACTACACCTTCCTTCTGATTCCATGACCAAATGATTGGGAATTCAGCCAGTCCTTTCTGCTTTATTATAGTGGCCTGATCGACCAACTCCTCCCAGGTCTTGGGGGGTGCGGCGATCCCGGCTTTCGTCAGAATATCCTGGTTATACATGAAGTATTTGACATCCATCAGCCAGGGCATGCCGTAAATTTTGCCATTACGGGTGACGCCATTCCATGAGGCTGGGATAATACCGGCTTTCATGTCTGCAGTGACTCGATCGGTCACCTCCAGCAAGTACCCAGCCTTGATGAACTCATCCGGCCAGATTACATCGACCATGGATGCATCATATGCCGGGGGCGTCGCGGCCATACCGGTCACAATCTTATCGTGGATAAAATCATACCCAAGATATTCCATGACCACTTTGATGTCAGGGTTTAGGGCTTCAAAGTCTCGGGCTATTTGATCGATCTCAGCCGGTTTCATGCCGGCCTGATCCTGTGTCAATACATGGATAGTCAC
>JBGPBQ010000157.1:0-9528 GCA_041481345.1 Anaerolineae bacterium | reverse complement strand
GTGACACTAGCCATCAGATTTTCTCCTTTCGATCGATTATAGTGAGTCAATTATATCTTTGGTATACGAATAATACAATCGAAAGCTTAATCAAAATCATCGATTTCCTTGCCTATTTCCGTTGCTCATACTAGAATGAAAGTCGGAGGCAGAATGGTTAAAGCTGAAGATATCACTCCGATCCGCAAGCAATACCTTGAAATAAAGCGCCAGTATCCCAATGCCATCCTCTTTTTTCGCCTGGGTGATTTTTACGAGACCTTCGACCAGGACGCCGAGATCGCCGCCCGCGAGCTGGATATCGTGCTCACATCACGACCGGTGGGGAAGGGTGTACGCGTACCCCTGGCGGGTATCCCCCATCATGCGGTAGAGAATTACCTGGCGCGCCTGATCGAGCGTGGCTTCCATGTTGCCATTTGTGAGCAGATGGGTGACCAGCCCATCAAGGGCATATTCCCGCGTGAAGTGGTGCGCGTGGTCACCCCGGGCACCGTTACCGAATCAGGGCTGCTGCCCGCAGATGCAAATAATTACCTGGTGTGCCTGCAGGTGCAGGGGAACCGGGCAGGTGTGGCTTACGCGGATATCTCCACTGGAGAATTCGCCGTTACCGAGCTGGAGAGCGATGATATCCAGATTGTGCTGCGGGCTGAACTGACCAGGTTGCAGCCGGCTGAAATACTTTACCCGGACACGCTGCAGCTCCCGGATGGGTTGTCGGGTCATCTGACTGCCTGGCAGCCGTGGCATTTCGAATTCGAACGCTGCCTTGAAGCGCTGACGGACCATTTCGCCGTCGCCTCGCTGGATGGGTTTGGATTGCGTGGAATGACCCTGGCAGTCCAGGCAGCAGGGACGATCCTGCAGTATCTGAAAGAAACCCAGGCAGCTTCACTCAGGCTATTGACCGGTTTGAATACCTATTTCACCTCCGAGTTCATGACTCTGGATGCCTCTACACGGCGGAACCTGGAATTAACCGAGACTATCCGGGATAGGAGTGTGAATGGCAGCCTGCTTGGTGAGCTTGACCATTGCGAAACGCCCATGGGTAAGCGCTTGATCCGCCAGTGGGTGAGTAAGCCGTTGTTGGATGTAAATCTCATCCACTCGCGCCAGCAGGGTGTGCTGTTCCTGTTCAACCAAGGGATGCTCCGTGCTGAGCTGCGGGCGGCGTTTAAACCCTTGAGTGACCTTGAACGCCTGACCACCCGCCTGGTCAGCGGATCTGCTCAACCGCGCGACCTGGTGGGGATGCGCTCAACACTCCAACGTTTACCCGGCATCCTGCGGCTGTTGCGTGAATACTTGGCTGCTCGAACTGGTGCCGGAGAAGAGGAACCACAAAATAGCCTGGCATCGCTGTTGGATAATTTTAATGACTGTGCCGACGAGCTGCAGTTGCTCGAAGCAGCCATCGCAGATGACCCCCCGGGTACCCTGCAAAACATCGGGGTGATCAAGAGCGGATATTCGGCTGAACTGGATGGCGTCATCGAAAGGTCGCGCCATGCCCGGGAATGGATCGCCAACCTGGAAGCGGTTGAGCGGGAGCGCACAGGCATCAAGACACTCAAGGTTGGATATAACAAGATCTTCGGCTACTATCTCGAAGCCACGCGCGCCAATGCTGAGCTGGTCCCGGCGGAGTATATCCGCAAGCAGACCCTGGTGAATGCCGAGCGCTATATCACGCCGGAGATGAAAGAGTATGAAGCGCTGGTTCTCAACGCTGAAGAATCGATCCACGAGATTGAGACGCGCATCTTCCGGCAGGTGTGTGAGCAATTAGCCTCCTCATCTAAACGATTGCTAAGTACGGCCCATGCTCTGGCTGAGTTGGATGTGCTGGCTTCTCTGGCAGAGGTGGCTGCTTTGGGAGGGTATGTCCTTCCGGAGGTGGCAGTGGAGGATATCCTCGAAATCCATGAAAGCAGGCACCCGGTGGTGGAACACTACCTGAAGGGCGAGCGCTTCGTGAGCAATGACGCCATCTTCGAGGAAGGCGAGCGCATCCGCATCCTGACCGGGCCTAATATGTCGGGGAAGAGCACTTTCCTGCGCCAGGTGGCATTAATCGTGCTGATGGCGCAGATGGGCAGTTTCGTACCGGCGGCTTCTGCCCGTATCGGGTTAGTGGATCGCATCTTCACCCGCATTGGGGCACAAGACGAGATATATTCAGGGCAATCCACCTTCATGGTCGAAATGGTTGAAACGGCGAATATCCTGCACCATGCCAGCAACCGCTCCCTGCTTATTTTGGACGAGATTGGGCGCGGCACGAGCACGTATGATGGCGTGTCGATCGCCTGGGCGGTGGTCGAGTATATCCACAACCACCCCTCGCTGCGCGCTAAAACCCTTTTTGCCACACATTACCATGAGCTGACCCAGCTTTCCGATTTATTACCTGGCGTCCGCAATTACAATGTAGCGGTGAATGAAAGCGGTGGGCAAGTGGTTTTCCTGCATAAGATTATCCCCGGTGGGGCAGACCGGTCTTACGGCATCCACGTTGGGCAGCTGGCTGGGCTGCCTGCTCCGGTGGTGCAAAGAGCGGAGCAGATCCTGCTCCAATTGGAGAAGTCCTCAGGCAAGGCAGTCAAAATTGACCCTGAAGTCCCCCATCAGATGGCACTCTTCCCAGAAACGAACCCTCTCCTGGAGGATTTGAAGGAATTGGATATCAATGCCCTGTCTCCCATTGAAGCGCTGAACAAACTGTACGAATGGAAAAAGAGGTTTTTAGATACTCAATAGATCTTATGCCTGATCGCTTAACGCAAAACCATACACTTGGGAAGCCTGATGGCTTGATTGCTAGGATTAGAGAAAAGCCTTTCTATTATCTTTTTGCATTTCTGGTAATCATTAATATTACTCTGATCATAATCAATGCAGGCATTTGGTTGATGGCGGCCCGTCAAAGACTATTCATCACGGCTGATTTTACGAATTTTTATACAGGTTTTAAAATGGTGATGAATGGCGATGGCTCGAGATTATACGATCTTGACCTACAGGCAATCTACCAACAGAAAATCATGGGGGATATAGAATTTTCTGGAGGTCTGCTGCCCTATGTAAACCCGCCGTTTGTTGCGGTTCTCTTTTCACCTCTTGCCTTAATACCGATTAACACTGCATTTTATATTTGGATGATTGGGGAGTTAGGTCTGCTTGTCTGGTTAATTATCATCATAAACAATCTCTTTTTAGATTGGTCTAAACAGGAGCGCATAATATTATTTATTGCTATCCTGGCTTTCTGGCCTCTGACGATTACATTTATGCATGGTCAATTTTCTTTATTATTATTAATCTCCACCCTTCAGATGTACATCGCCATGCGGCATTCCAAACTATATAAAGCTGGGTTTTGGTTGTCTTTATTGTTCATAAAACCGCAAGCACTCCCATTACTAGGGATAATGACGCTGAATAAGCGATTTTGGCGGGTTGCAATTACAGCTGCTTTATTCTGTCTAGCCCTCGTTATTCTCTCGAGTGCTTTGTTGGGTGCTGGTACCTGGTTACATTACATACAAGTTCTACAAACCATGATGAGCAATTTTGGAAAAATGGGTTTTTTTTCAAATTACCAATATACATTTAGAGGTATTTTGACGAATATTCTTGGGTATTCACAGTCTGGCGCCATTAACTTGACCGGAATTGGGGTCTTCATAGGAGGCGCGATATTCGTTTGGTTATTATGGTTAAAAGGACCGGCACCTGATAGTCAGAGGTTTACTCTATATTTTACTTTCACGATTCTGTTATCAACATTTTTAAGTTTGCATTTATACCCTCATGATGATCTGATACTTGTACTTCCTGCAATATTACTTTATGACTATCTGCGCGAGAAAAATTATCCACGAAAAGCTTATGCAATACTCCTCATGCTCAGCCCGGTGGTCTTTTTTATTTCTGCTTTTTCTCGACTGAATTTACTGGGTTTTCTCCAACCACCAGTGATTATCATTTTGATCTTATTGGTTTGGATAATATATTATCTCGTGCTCGATCAGCGAAGTGAGGCGGATAGTTCATTTACCACAGATGCTACGCAATAATATTTGCTATTGTCTCGGTTTAGCGGATAGTAGTCAATAAATTCTTGCGATCGTTACTTTTTCAAGCTCGATCTCGAAAGACCAATAGGCATACTCTTCCAATTTATACTCGAGATACAGATGGTTAGGTTCCCGCTTCACCTTGATCAGCTGGATGGGGTTTTTAAAACCCATTGTGACCAGCTCCGGATCCCAATCGCCCTGGACCGTAGGGTCATAATCTTCAGGAGGCTCGAGCAAACGCTCGATCTCCGTCTCCTGCAGCAGCAGGCGTAGAATTGCTTCCGGTGCATCCATCGACCAGAGCAGGCTGGCAGTCGATTGTGTGTCCAGCTCTTGGACGCGTTCTTCATCGGTTAATTCCCACTGCACGGGTGACCAGATGCCCGGTAAACCATCTGTATTCATCGTTTCAGGGTCTATAACACTTGGCATAATGATCCTCCATATTTTTTGAAAAGGAATTTGTGTAATATTACCCATTACGGCTAATTCTTACAAGTATCCAAGAGCTCAATGAGAATAATATACGCTGGTGATAATGCTTTCATATTTTAAATTGAATGTGGTAAACTATGCGGTTGGGTTTGTACCATCAATGTGAAATAAGCTACAGTTGCTGTAGAGTTTGATCGCAAACAGGAGACATGATATGGCTGAAAAGAAGTGGGTGTACGCATTCGATGAAGTAAATCTCGTCGAGCAATATGTTGGTGGAAGCTGGGAAGGTGTGCGCGCATTATTAGGTGGGAAAGGTTCAGGGCTGGCAGATATGACCCGGGCTCAAGTGCCGGTCCCTCCTGGGTTCACGGTGACTACCGAGGCCTGCAACGCATACCAGGCGGAGGGTAAGTTCCCTCCCGGGATGTGGGAGCAGGAGCTGGAAGCTTTGAAGAAAGTCGAGCGCCAGACGGGCAAGAAGTTTGGTGACCCCAATAACCCCTTACTGGTTTCCTGCCGGTCGGGAGCCAAATTCTCAATGCCGGGGATGATGGATACAGTGCTCAACATCGGTTTAACCGATGCAACCGCTGAAGGTCTGGTGAAGCTGACGAATAACCAACGCTTTGTGTATGACTCATACCGCAGGCTGGTCGAAATGTTTGGCACCGTGGTGCTGGGGATTGCCGACGAAGCATTCGAGAAACCTTTGGCCGATTACAAACAGAAAAAAGGTTATAAGCTGGATACTCAGATGACGGCTGAGGACTGGAAAGCCATCACGGCAACTTTTAAAGCCGTAGTCAAAAAAGAATACGGCAAAGACTTTCCGCAAGATCCGAAAGAGCAGCTCAAGCTGGCTACTGAAGCGGTCTTTAAATCCTGGAATGGCAAACGGGCGGTGGATTACCGCCGTGCGACCGGTATTCCGGATGACTTGGGCACCGCAGTGAACATCGTCACCATGGTGTTTGGGAATATGGGTGACGACTCTGGCACAGGCGTGGCATTCACACGCGACCCTTCCACGGGCGATAAGAAAATGTTTGGCGAGTACCTGTTGAATGCCCAGGGTGAGGACGTGGTGGCAGGCATTCGCAATGCGGAGCAGATCGAGCGGTTAAATAACAATCTGCCAGAGGCTTACCACCAGTTTATGGAAATCACCAATCGGCTTGAAAAACATTACCATGACATGCAGGATGTAGAATTCACCATTGAGCATGGCAAGCTGTGGATGCTCCAAACCCGCAGCGGGAAACGCACTGCCATGGCGGCGGTAAAAATCGCCGTGGATATGGCCAATGAAGGCCTGATCACGAAAGAGGAAGCTATCCTGCGGGTCACTCCTGAGCAGGTGGATACCCTACTGCACCCGCAGTACGATGGAAAAGCCAAGGAACAAGCCAAAAAAGACGGTCGCCTGTATGCCAAAGGGGTAAACGCTTCTCCTGGGGCGGCAGTGGGACGGGTATATTTTGACGCTAACACCGCCGAGAAGTATGCCAAACAGGAGAAGCAGGACGTGATCATGGTGCGCCCGTTCACCAAGCCCGACGATGTGCACGGCATGATCGTCGCTAAAGGTGTGCTCACCAGCGAAGGTGGAGCCACTTCGCATGCAGCGGTGGTGGCACGGCAGTTTGGCATCCCGTGCGTGGTGGGTGCTTCGCAAATCAAGATCGATCTCGACAACCGGCAGATGGCGGTGGATGGCAAGCTCGTGAAGGAAGGCGATTGGATTTCAGTCGATGGGACCACAGGCGAGGTATATCTGGGGCAGATCCCAACTACGGCTGTCAGCCTGGAGGAGCAAACCGACCTGCTCACGTTGTTGACCTGGGCGGATGAGATCTGTGCCAGACCCGAGATGCGGAAATTTGCTCCCGGATGGCCGACCAAAGGGTTGCAGGTGTGGGCAAATGCCGATTACCCCAAGGATGCCCAGCGAGCACGCGCTTATGGGGCGGTCGGGATTGGGCTGTGCCGCACTGAGCACATGTTTTTTGAAAAAGAACGCCTGCCCATTGTTCAGCGGATGATCCTGGCAGAAAAACCTGAAGAGCGTAAAACAGCATTAGATGAATTATTACCATATCAACGAGCAGATTTTGATGGCTTATTCCGGGCTATGGACGGCTACCCGGTTATCATCCGCCTGATCGACCCGCCCTTGCACGAGTTCATGCCGGATGAGGAAGCTCTATTCGAAGACGTGGTCACGATGCGAGTGAAGGGCGAAACCGTCGGGTTGGCTGAAAAAGAGCGCCTGCTGGCAGACATCCGTGGGATGCACGAGAGCAACCCGATGATGGGTCTGCGCGGCGTGCGACTGAGCATCTATATGCCCCAGATCGTCGAGATGCAGGTGAGGGCGATCTTCGAAGCAGCTGCTGATTGCACTTTGGCCGGAATAGTCGTCAAGCCAGAGGTGATGATCCCCTTGACCGGCACGGTAAATGAATTGAAGTGGGTCCAACCGAGGCTGATCAAGATTGCCAATGATGTCATGAAAGAAAAGAATGTGAGCTTCACATATAAGTTTGGCACGATGATCGAGATCCCGCGCGCCGCAGTGACTGCGGAAGAAATCGCCGAATATGCTGAGTTCTTCTCCTTTGGCACCAATGACCTGACCCAGATGACTTTCGGCTACAGCCGGGATGACGCCGAGCGCAACTTCCTGGTGACGTATATTGCCGAAGGCATCCTGCCGAAGAACCCATTCCAGACGATTGATCGGGTTGGGGTTGGCAGACTGATGCGCATGGCGATCGAAGATGGGCGCAAGACCCGCCCGGAGCTCGAGGTGGGTATCTGCGGCGAGCATGGCGGCGACCCCGATTCGATCGAGTTCTGCCATATCGTCGGCAATAATTACGTGAGCTGTTCCCCATTCCGGGTGCCGATCGCACGATTGGCAGCAGCACATGCTGCGCTGAAGCATAGTGGGAAGGCGCTGGCGGAGGACAAGTAAGTCGATTTTATTCTTAGGGTTAGTCGAGACTAGCAGAATATATGGAGGGCTGTCCAGGAGTTTTCTGGGCAGCTCTTTTTTATGGATTCAGGGCTAATTGATTTTGAAAAAAACAAGTCGATACAATTATTCTATTGATACGAAGAACCATGCTACTTGACTTGAATAGCTTATGGCGAATATGGGAAATATGTTTAGCTAACTATAGTTCCACAACAATATTATAGCACTAATGTTCTAATGTGCAAGAGGTTTATGAAGATTTAAGATTTCTCATCTGGATAGAAGAGATAGATTGTTCTGATGGGTATGAATCTGTTCGTTCAGATATGTCAGAAATAAAGCCGTCTTTTCAAATTTAAAAAAATTGTAGGAGCGCAGGGGAGGAATTCCTTAGTTTGGTTCGGAATTCCTCCCCTGCGCGTCTACAGAGTAGACAAGTGCTGGTTAAAAAAGTTTTCAACCGGAACTAAGAACTTTATTCGTGCTTATCTAGCTGCCACCCCCAGGAAATAGGGCCAGATGACAAGGCTAATAATCGCCTGCCACCATATTAGCTTGGCAAACGCAATGGTGAACAACCAGCCGATGAACCAAAACATCCCTATACCGGCATCCACTCTGATATTTGATTTAGACTTTTGTTCCATGGAAATCTCCTTTCTCAAATTAAATACGAGGCAGTAATAGAAATGTTGCATACCTATTATCCGACCCGCATCCGCCTTCAGAAATTAAGCAAAAAGCTTGTTTTTATTCAATTGTCTGCATACGAAACGCAAAGGAGGAGATTGCTTCGAGACCGGATAAGCCACCGGTCTCTCGCAACAACTGCATCGCAAAGAACGCTCCTTAATGAAAATAATCTTGTGAAGCTGTTTATCGACTGTAGGGGCGCAGGGGAGGAATCCTAACCCAAGATCACAAATTTCTCTTCTCCGGTCTGAGATCGGACCGGACCGGTCGCGCCTCTACAAGGTAATTCAATTGGGTTTCGTATAGGAGCTATCAGCCCAGGTCAAAAATTAGACTTTGCGCGGAATAAGGAAGACACCCGTCGTGAGCAGGGCGAGAAACACCATTACCAACGCCAAGAACCAGACGTTGAAGATACCAGCGATCACCCCAATCACTACCACCAGGGTCATAAAGCGTATCCACCAGGTTTGGAAGATGGCACCAGAGTCACTCATGTCAGCATGGCGTGACCACAGGATCAATCCAAGTGCAACTCCCAGCACGCTCAGAATAAGGATGGCATAGAAAATGATTGGTCCACCCTTAAACGGCAGGTTTAACATCAGCGTGCCACAGGTGGCTTCGCGCATGGGTAACGTGGATGAAGAGGAGGCGAAAGCCCGAGAAAAAATGAAAAAGCCAAGGTCGACATTTTCCTGATCTACATCCCAGGACAGCACCCGGGATTCGCCCGGTTGGAGCTCGAAGCGCTGAGATGAGTCGATAATCTCAAAGTTTGAGCTGAACTGAGCGTCGACATACCAGGATAATGACCGGTCGAGAGGGTTGCGCAGCTTGACCGTCACCGGTTCACGGTCGAGGGATGTCATTAACATGGGGCAGGTGAAGGAGGATAGGCGCGGGTAGTTATACTTGATGAAGCCATACATGGAGGCTTCCAAATCGGGTACAGCCCTCACCAGGGTGAGGATGACCCCCAACAGTATAGCGATGGAGAATAGGATTGACCCCACACGGCGCAGGGTTGGGTTCCGTTGAGCCAAGCGAGCTCCTTCCTGCGAACGCTGCCTACCCCCTGATATGGTTAGACAGAGGTAGGAGCGATGGTTTCGGTCGGTTCCTGAGCGCCGGACGGGACCTTCTCGACCTTTAATTCACCACGCGAGAAAGCTGCACCCTGGTCCAGAGCATCCAGGTTGCTTTTCAACAGTTTTTTATGCCGTTCGGGTAAATGTGTTCTTAAGGAGACCTTGATATCATTCAGCGGCAGAATGGGCAGCTTATCCAGCAGTGCTCCGAGCATGACCATGTTCAATAGACGACGTG
>JBGPBQ010000156.1:0-9596 GCA_041481345.1 Anaerolineae bacterium | reverse complement strand
GTGGAGATTGGGTGGAAGTCGAATGGGAGACGGCGCTCAGAATCGCGGCGCGAAAGCTCCGAGAAGCACGCGACACATATGGATCCGACAGCGTGGGTGTGCTCACCTCAGCTAAATGCACTAATGAAGAAAACTACCTGATGAATAAATTCGCCCGCCAGGTGATGGGGACCAATAATATCGACCACTGCGCCCGGCTTTGACACTCCAGCACCGTGGCCGGTCTGGCCACCTCATATGGCTCGGGTGCGATGACCAATTCCATGAAAGACGTCGCCGACCAAGCAGCGGCGATGCTGATTATCGGCTCAAACACCACCGAGCAGCACCCGGTGTTTGGCACGATGATCCGCCAGGCGGTGCTCCGGCGAGGGGTAAAACTGGTGGTAGCGGACCCACGGCGGATCGATATGGTCGAGTTTGCTACACTGCACTTGAGGCATAGACCTGGGACGGATATCGCCTTGATCAATGGATTGATGTATATCATCCTGGAGAAGGGCTGGGAGGACGAAGCTTTTATTGAGGAGAGGACGGAAGGCTTTGAGGAATTTAAAGCCGTGGTGGATGGCTACCCGCCTGAGAAAACCGTAGACATTACAGGAGTGCCGGCTGAACAGCTATACCAGGCGGCTGAAATCCTGGCGCTGAATAAACCGATGGCGGTGATGTGGGCGATGGGCATCACCCAACACATCGTCGGAGTGCGCAACGTGATGGACCTGGCCAACTTGCAGATGCTGCTGGGCAATATCGGGATACCCGGGGGAGGAGTTAACCCACTGCGTGGACAGAACAACGTCCAAGGGGCATGTGATATGGGCGGATTGCCAAACGTCTACCCGGGATATCAAACCGTGACCGTAGAGGCGGCCAGGAAAAAATTTGAAACAGCCTGGGGTGTGGGATTGCCTGATAAGGTCGGAATGACGGTGACGGAGATGATCCCCGCGGCGGGCGAGGATAAGATCAAAGCGCTTTACATCCTGGGCGAAGACCCGGTGATGAGCGACCCGGATAGCGCGCACATCAGGCACTGCCTGGAAAAGTGTGAATTTACCGTCCTGCAGGAAATTTTCCCGTCAGAGACGTCGGCATATGCGGACGTGCTCCTGCCCGGAGTGAGTTTTGCGGAAAAATCAGGTACGTTTACGAACACCGAACGACGGGTGCAGATGGTACACAAGGCGATCGACCCGCTTGGTGAAGCGATGCCCGACTGGTGGATCATCAGTGAGCTGGCAAAACGGGTGCTGGGTGAAGGTGTGCGACAGGTGAACTCAGCCCCATTATCCGGCTGGAATTACACCGACACGGCGCAGATCATGGATGAGATAGCGTCGGTTACCCCCAGCTACGGGGGGGTGAGCCATGCACGCCTGGAACGCGGAGAGCAGCTTCAGTGGCCAGTGAGGGACCTGACCCATCCTGGAACGCCGATCCTGCACATCGGGCAATTTGCACGTGGGGTGGGCAAATTCATGCCCATCGAGAATATCCCCCCGGCTGAGCTGCCCGACGATGACTACCCGATGCTGCTGAGCACTGGCAGGGTGTTATACCACTGGCATGGGGGAGAGATGACCCGCCGGGCTAAAGGATTATTGATGATCTATTCGGAAGCCTTCATCGAGGTAAGCCCGGAAGATGCCATGCAGCTGGGCTTGAACGGGCACAAGCGGGTGCGGGTGAGCTCAAGACGAGGCAGCATCGAGGCTGAAGCCTGGATTACCGACCGGGTGCCACCGGGAATGGTGTATGCTAATTTCCACTTCCCAGAGGCATCGGCGAATGAGCTAACCATCGCGGCACTGGACCCGATTTCCAAGATCCCGGAATATAAAGTATGCGCGGTTAAGGTGAGTGTGGTTTAGTTTTCTACAGGAAGGTGCGGATGGATACTCGGAAAATATTTGAATATGCCTTGAGCCGTGAGTATGAAGGCAAGCGCTTTTTTGAAGAGAATGCTAAAAGACTGAGCGAGGCGGCTGCGGTGGAGGCTTTCCAGCAGCTGGCTGGGGAGGAACAAAAGCACATCGATTTCATCCAGAAGCAGATCGAATCGCTCGATGAGGGGCAATCCGGTAGCATCGATTTTGGCAGCCAGATGGAACAGATGGGATTCTTTTCTCAACGGGCACAGTCAGAAATCATCGACCAAAAGGTGGCGGAGGCGATGGTGCCCGATCTGCCGGTGCTGCGCATGGCTTTCCTGATAGAACGGGATTTCGCTGAATTCTACGAGACCAGCGCGGCCCAGACAGATGGGGAAGCGAAGCAAGTGTTGACGCTGTTATCGCAGTGGGAGCGCAGGCATGAGCGGCTGTTCAAGCATTTTTACGATCGTGCAATGGAAGAATATTCCAAAATGCCTTGGGGTGGATAAGACTCTCACGACTTAATCATTTTGTGCAGGTCGTTGAGCTGGACGACAGACTCAAGACCCCGACACATTATGGTACACTTCATCGCTGGAGATTTCCCCATCCGTGGCAACGCTGAGCCCAGCACTCATCAAACAAGCCAAGAATTTCCCATTCAACTTTATCGTCAATGTGATGGATGGGGGTTTTTTTGGTCTTGCACTAGGATTTGCCTCATTAACCACGGTCTTACCCCTATTCGTCAGTAACCTTACGCATTCGGCCGTCCTGATCGGCATGATACCGGCGATCCATACAGTGGGTTGGTACCTACCGCAAGTCTTTACGGCCCAGCGTGTGTCTCAGCTAAAGCGGTATAAGCCGATGGTGATGTTTTGGACCATTCACGAACGGCTGCCATTTTTTGGGCTGGCGTTACTTGCATGGTTTGTACCCCGGATTGGTCCTAGCATCGCCTTGATTCTAACTTTCACCTTGTTGGTGTGGCAGGGATTTGGAGGCGGTATGGCAGCAAATCCCTGGCAGAATATGATCGGGAAAATCATCCCCCGCGACCGGTGGGGGGTTTTCTTTGGGTCACAAACGGCGGCAAGCACTTTGCTTGGAAGCGTGGGGGTGGTGATCGCAGGGCTGGTTTTGCAAAATAATGTGCCTAATGTAGGCTTCAGCTTGTGTTTCCTGTTGGCAATTGGGGCATTTACAATATCCTTCATCGCTCTCGGTTCAACCCGCGAAGTGGAGACACCAGCGGTGGCAAGCGAAATCGATCGAAAAGACTTCTGGCGTGATATTCGGTCAATACTTCAACGGGATGTCAATTTCAGGTGGTTTGTAGTAGTGCGTATCCTGACGCAGATAGGGACGGTCGGGTTTGCCTTCTACACCGTCTATGTAGTGCGATTTTATGGGGTGAATGAGGCAATGGCCGGGGTATTGGCCGCAATCTTATATATCTCACAGACCATATTCAACCCGATCATGGGGTGGCTGGGAGACCATTGGAGTCACCGGGGGGTAATGGCGCTGGGTATGGTTGCTGCTGCAGGAAGTGCAGGGATCTTCATCTGGGCACCATCGATGGGATGGTTTTACCTGGCATATGCACTGGAAGGTATCGCGTACGTGGGCGTGTGGACGATTGCACTGGCGATGATACAGGAGCTTGGTGAACCACACGAGAAGCCGTCTTACATAGGATTGGCAAATACCTTGATCGCGCCAACTGCTTTGATTATCCCGCTGCTTGCGGGGTGGCTGGCCGATTCGGTGGGATACCAGGCAACCTTCCTGGTGACAGCTATCGGAGCAGTGGCGACGGGGCTCGTGCTGACCTTCATCTTGCACGACCATCCTAAATCAATCATGATCGAAGAGTAAACGGTGGAAACAACACTGGATACGACACAAAAATGGGGGGTGCTGTTGGCGGTTGGGATCGGCACATTCATGACCGCGCTGGATACCAGCGTGGTGAATACGGTCCTGCCAGTGATCGGGCAAAATTTTAACCAACAGATCACAGTGGTCCAATGGGTGGTAACGATTTATCTGCTGGTATTGAGCGGGCTGTTATTGAGTTTTGGCAGGCTGGGGGATATGCGCGGCCATAAGACGATCTACCTGATAGGTTTTGGGATCTTCATGGGCGGCTCATTCTTCTCAGGGGCAGCACCAAATGTGGCATTATTGATCGTGTTCCGCGGGCTGCAGGCGTTGGGAGCGGCGATGCTGGCAGCCAATTCTCCGGCGATACTAACCAAAAGCTTTCCTGCCGAACAGCGTGGCCAGGCACTGGGGCTGCAAGCAACCATGACCTACCTTGGGCTGACGGCAGGACCAGCGGTGGGAGGATGGTTGGCCAGCCTGCTTGGTTGGCGAGTGGTGTTTTATATCAATTTACCGGTCGGTTTAGCCGCCATCTGGCTCAGCCTACATTTCATCCCCAAAGATACCAGCCACCAGCGCAGCGAGCAATTTGATTACCCGGGAGCGCTTACTTTTCTCCTAGGTCTTGGCGCATTGCTTCTCGGGCTCAACCAGGGTGAAAAATGGGGCTGGTTCTCACTGCCCATTATTGCCTTATTGTTATGCGCCGTACTTTTCCTGTCGCTATTCATCTATATTGAATCGCATGTAAAATCTCCCATGTTGGATTTGAGCCTGTTCAAGAAGTTGCCGTTTTCTTTGACGGCAGTCAGTGCGATTATTAACTATATCGGAGTGTACAGCTGTATCTTCCTGATGCCTTATTACCTGATCCAGGGAAGAGGGTTCACGCAGCACAGGCAGGGCTGATCCTCACTGCACAACCGGTGGTTATGGCGGTGATCGCGCCGATCAGCGGTACGCTTTCTGACCGGATAGGGACACGTATACCGGCTGTATTTGGCATGGCGGTCTTGTCAGCAGGCTTATACCTGTTATCCCACCTGACGGCTCAGTCGTCAATTGGGGCGATGATGCTGGCATTAGCAGTCATCGGACTTGGAACGGGGGCATTCATCTCACCCAACAACAGTGCGCTGATGGGGTCAGCGCCTAAAAGCAGGCAGGGTATCGCGGCGGGGATTTTGGCGACCTCGCGAAATTTTGGGATGGTGCTGGGGGTTGGGATTGCCGGGGCGATCTTTGCCACAGTTTTGGCGCAAGGGAGCAGCGGTTTGCTCTTACCGGGTGGCCCGATGCAAAGTGTGGCAATTTATAATGCATTGAGGGCAAGCTTCCTGGTGGTATCGATGATCACCGTTTTGGGGGTGATCACCTGCATGGTGAGGGTTAGCACTAGCTCTTAATTTAAAAAATAAGCACCCCTGGACAGACTCGAACTGTCGCTTTTGGCTCCGGAGGCCAACGCTCTATCCACTGAGCTACAGGGGCACTAGAAGGACACTAGGATTATTATTTTACCATGCAATAATTCTATGCTTATTCCTTAGATTTGAATTTACGTTGGGTTAGCCATACCCAAATATTCATAGAAAGTTTTTTAATCGAGCAATACCAATAAAGGGCAGATTGCCACTTCGCAGGAAAATCGCTTGCGACTTCCCAAAAGTGTTGGGATACCCCCTTAAAATTAAAGGGGTACCGCAATGACATGTGCTCAATACAATTGTCCTGTATTTTTTCGAGGGTCGGTCAGTAAGTCGAGAAAAAACCATTAATTAGCAGATTTGGGAGCTGATTTGAACCAGCTCCGCACGCACGTGATTGATTTCAGCCTGGTTTTGCTCCTGCTCTTCCAATACGGAAGCCTGGTGTTTCTTATAAGCTAATTCTGCAGTCAGCAGGTAGAAACGGTCAATCAGGCGGTATCTACCAGCGAATAAAGCTTCAATGCGGGCGAAAGTCTGCGCCGTGGCTGAGCAGGCGGTTTTATATTGTAAAGGCGTGATCACTCCGTTGGCTACTTCGTCGGGCAGCTGGGTGACGATCCATTTTTGCTCGCGAGCGAGCGCCCAGACGATAAAGATAAGCATGGCAATCCAGCCGGACCAGTCAAATATCAAGCTGAATGCCAGGCTTTGAAAACCCTGGAACAAGGTTGATATCAAGTTATGGAATGAGTGGACAAATATAGCTAGCCCTAAACCGATGATCGGAGCTACGACTTTGATCAAATTGTTTCGATTCAGGCGTGAGATTGCCAGGCCGATCCCGATAAAGGCAGTATAAAAAGGATGCTGCCAGCCGACCAGAACCACGCGAATAAAGAACATATACAGGATGCCATTCACCCCATTCTGTTGAAAACCATAGTTGTAGATGTAATAAATATTTTCGGTGGCTGCGAAACCAATGGCAGTGATGGCAGCATAAACGATCCCGTCCAGGACTGAATCAAATTCATACCTGAAGAATAAAAAAACGAAAAAACACGCCATCCCCTTGAGGGTTTCTTCGATAATTGGGGCAAAAACAGAGGCAGTAGACAGCTCGGTGAATGCCTGGGAACCAGTGAACATATAGATCCCCAAACCTAAAAAAGAATTTACGACGAAGGCTGCTCCCGCAGCAATGATAGCACCCCACAAGAAGACACCCCCGAGCAACGTGATAGGTTCCTTTTCATAACGGTCGACCCAATAGACCACGTATGCAAAAAGAAGCATCGGCAAAAAGCCGAATAAGAAGGATAATAAAATGCCCGAACTTTGCAAGGTTATTTCCCTCCTTAAGTCATCTTGTTCAGTTTAACACACCTGGAGATGGCGTGCAAGAAATGCTAATCGCGACTTAATATTAAGCTTTCCCGATGGACATGCGTATCTTGAAAATTCACACCCATTTCTGCCAATAATTCTTCCGGTCGACCCGTGGCAGCATCACGGGCAGCAAGCTGAACGCGCAGCACACACTTCCCTGTATCATCTTGTGATATCAAGATGGCATCTTCGATCAAGGGCCGGAGGTCATAGGGTTTATTCCGGCGCAACCGGGGTAAATGCTCGGCTGAAATAAGGCGCTGGAGACGATCATACAGGTCTGGTATGTCGTCTAGAAAACTGATCACATATATCGCAGAGAGGACTTGAGTCTGCAGGGCAGGGGCATGTACATCTATATTTTCGAGATTTAGGATTTCCAAACCAGGAGGCAAGGCTGCCTGGATCGCTGCTCTGATCTCTGGGAGGGGTCTTTCCTGGTCCAACCAGGCGTCTATGAGCTCACACTGACTGGTAAAACCCACCGGCAGCGCACAGGCGAGGTTAAGATGCGGCTGTGGATGGAAGCCTTGACTATATTCCAGGGGCAGACTGGAGCGCCGAAAAGTGCGATCCCACGACCTGTGCAGATCCAGATGACCGACATACTGCATGGCCCCAGCCTTCGAAAATGTAATCCGGATACGCATGTTCATCAAACCGTGTTAAGGGCTGATATCTTCAGAGAAATCGGTAGTTTTTACCCTGGCAGGCGATTTTACCTCCGGGCAAGACCAGGAAGCCCCGGGATTATCGCGGCGAAGACCAGCATACCTGGGTAGAATTCCGCAGGCGAAACACTGCCTGCGGCAATCCATGCGGGTTTGGGAGGCCTGACTCAGCTGTAGCTCCTGGAGCAGGAACTTCTTACGGACACCCGTGCTGATATGGTCCCATGGAAATACTTCATCCTGGGAACGCGGGCGGTGGGTGTAGAAGGATGGATCGAGCTGAGTGCTCTCAAATGCGCTGGTCCAGGCAGCAAAGTTAAACTGGTCCTGCCAGGCATCAAACCTGGCACCATTTACCCACGCCTGGTAGACCAGGTCTGCCATGCGCCGGTCACCGCGCGAAAGCCAGGCTTCCAGCATAGTCACCTCAGGGTTCGTCCAGGTGAGTTTAATATCCTTATGGCGAAGACCCTGCTTCAGGAGGGTTTGTTTGGCCTGGATCTGCTCAACCGAATCACAGGCGACCCACTGAAAAGGGGTATGTGGTTTGGGGATGAATGTGGAGACGCCGAGATTTAACTTGGCGCGATGCCCGATGGTTTTATGCCCTTCGGCAAGCACAAGTTTACACAAATCTACGATCGCACTAACGTCATCCAATGTCTCATCGGGATGACCGATCATAAAGTAAAGCTTAATGGTAGTCCAGCCACGTGCGTAAATCTGATGGACTGTCTCGATAAGCTGTTCAGTACTGAGCGGTTTGTTGATGATATTGCGCATGTGCTCAGTAGCAGCTTCAGGCGCCAGGGTAAACCCTCCGTGGCGTGAATCCTTGAGCAGGTCCATCAAATCTACGGAAAAGGATTCGATCCGCAGGGAAGGAAGCGAAATCCCGAGGTGTTTGGCGCAATATTTATCAGTGATCGCCTGGATAAGCTCGGAGATATGCGTATAGTCAGAAGATGACAGGGAGAGCAGACCGATTTCTTCAAAACCAGTTAAATTAAGGGATTGATCGATGGCATCTAGGATCGCGGGAAGGCTACGCTCACGAACAGGCCGCGACACCATGCCAGCGTGGCAGAAACGACAGCCGCGGGTGCACCCACGCATGATCTCGATGGGGATGCGGTTGTGGACAGTTTCGATGTTGGGAACAATGAAACGGGTGGGTGGAGGGGGAAGCACAGGTACGATCCGCTTGAGGATTGGGAAAGATGCCTGTTCAACCTGAGGTTCTACGCGTTGGACAGTACCATCTGGATGATAGGTCACCTGATACAAGCTCGGGACGTATACACCACTGATGGAGGCTAAATTGATCAGCAGCTGCTGGCGGGGTAGTGCTGAGCGCTTCCACGCCTGATACGTATCAATAACCTCCTGGATTACCTGCTCACCTTCGCCGATGACGAAGGCATCCACGTACTTATACACCGGTTCCGGGTTATATGCAGACTGCCCGCCAGCGATGACTAAGGGGTTAGTTTCATGGCGCTCAGCGCTAAGTAATGGGATACCCGCAAGATCCAGCGCGTTGAGCATATTGGTGTAGAGAGTTTCATAGGGAAGTGAAAACCCAACTATATCAAATGTGCTCACAGGATGCCTGGTTTCGAGTGAATATAATGGGATGCCTGCCTGGCGTAATTCGGCTTCCATATCAATCCACGGGTTGTAGACACGTTCAGCGAGCGCATCTCGGCGGTCATTGATCAGCTCGTAGAGGATAGCCAAGCCAAGGTTAGACATCCCGATATCGTAGATATCAGGAAAAACCAGGGCGATATGCGTCTCAATTGAAGCCCACTCTTTAACCACCTGGTTCAGCTCTCCACCCACATAACGGGCAGGTTTTTGAACGGTGGGGAGAATGCGTTCCAGTCTGGAATTTATCTCAGCCGGGGTCAGGACCATGCACGCCTTTCGAAGGGATCAGAATATGACCAAATAAGCGTCAGAATGTCAGATTATATCTTAAAAACTGCCGTGTCTCTCTCCGGGAGATTGCAGGAATATCTCGGGCGGAAAAAGACACGGAATGGGATGAGAAGAAATGGAGAAAATGTAAATAGGGAATAATTCCAGTCCTAGTCCTCGAATACCCACGGGTCGATGGAGCGTACCCAGTTGACGAGCTCCTGGGGCGTGAACCACAAAGCTACTTCTTTCTCACCATTCTCCACGTTATCCGAGGCATGGGTCAGGTTGCGGCCGATCTCAAGGGCGAAATCGTGGCGGATGGACCCAGGGGCGGCAGCTGTTGGTGAAGTGGCACCCATCGTCTGGCGAATGGCGTTGATGGCATTCGGACCTTCCCACACCATCGCCAT
>JBGPBQ010000155.1:0-9686 GCA_041481345.1 Anaerolineae bacterium | reverse complement strand
GCGGATAGCGCTGCTGGATAACTTCTGCTGGGGCGACCCAAAGCGTCCTGAAACGCTGGGGTCATTGGTGGAGGCGGCGCGTGGCTGCCATGATGCAGTCCTGCATTACCGTACGCCTTTCATTTCAGGAAAGGACTCACTCAACAATGAATATCAGGGTTCCGATGGGCAACGCCATGCCATTCCACCCACGCTGCTCATTTCTGCCATTGGCATCATCGAGGATGTGAGACGGGCAGTGACGATGGACTTGAAGGAACCTGGAAACGCGTTGTACCTCGTAGGGGATCACATTCCAATCTGCGTGGATCGTGATGGGAGGGTTCCAGATCTGCCATTAAAGGCTCCGGAATTGTACCGGGCACTTTACCAGGCGATGCAGGAGGGCCTGGTGCGTGCCTGCCATGACCTGAGCGAAGGCGGGTTGGCGGTTGCCGCGGCGGAGATGTGCATTGGAGGGCGATTGGGATTGACAATCACCGTAAATGCAGACGACCTTGAGAGTGCCTTGTTCGGCGAGACGAACGGCTGTTTGCTGGCGGAAGTGCGTCCAACCTCTTGCGCCAGGTTTGAAGACATACTCGCTGGTTTACCCCTGCAGCGGATTGGCACTGTCAGTTCCGAGAGGCAAATGGACATTTCTAGCCATGAGCACACGAGCTTGATCTCATTACCTGTATCTGACTTGGCCGCAGCCTGGGGGACGCATCCGTGATGAAACCCAAAGCGCTCATCCTGCATGCTACAGGAACCAATCGCGACCTGGATGCGGCCCAAGCATTGGAACTTGCTGGTGCAAAAGCCGAAATCGTTCACCTGAACCAATTGCGTCAAAAGGAGCGCAGCTGGACGGACTACCAGCTGCTCATCCTGCCTGGCGGATTTTCTTATGCCGACGCACTCGGTGCAGGCCGGTTATTAGCACTCGACTTGACGGTATATTTTGCTGAAGAGGTGCGTACATTCGTGGAAAGTGGCAAACCAGTCATTGGCATTTGCAACGGTTTCCAGGCACTGGTTAAATCGGGAATCTTGCCCGGCGGGCGACCTGCACACAGTACCGGCAAGACTTATAAGCTCAGCGAAACTTTGCAAGCAACGCTTACCTTCAACGCTTCCGGTCACTTTGAGTGTCGTTGGGTCACAATGAAACCTGTCTCGCAGACCTGTATTTGGACGCACAGCCTGGCTGAGCTTATCTATTGCCCGGTGGCGCACGGAGAAGGGCGATTCGTCCCAGCCGGCGGGTCGGATGGCTCAAAATCCATCGTCCTTGGGCTGCAGGAGAACGATCAGGTTGCCTTGCTGTATACATTCGCGGATGGCACCCCAGCGGGAGGGCATTACCCAGAGAACCCAAATGGATCCTATAGTGATATTGCCGGGGTATGCAACCTACAAGGGAACGTGCTGGGGTTAATGCCGCATCCGGAGAACCATATATTTGACTTTCAACACCCACGCTGGGGGCGTGGAGAAATCGGAAGCTCAGGGCTACCCCTGTTTATGAACGGTGTGCGTTATGTCGGATAAATGGAGGAGTCCGGATGTTGGAAATTGAGAAGCTTTACGAGCTTCTTCCTGTGGCCTTCGGTGGTTCTGATTTACCCATACCTCAGAAGGTGATGGGCAAAGTGCGCGATAGCTACGACCTTGCTCAGGGGCGCCTGTTGGTGACCACTGACCGGTTATCTGCCTTCGACCGCATCCTGGCGCGTGTCCCATATAAGGGACAGGTGCTTAACCAGCTTGCCGCGTGGTGGTTTGAGCGCATAGCTGATATCATTCCCAACCATGTGCTGTCGGTACCAGATCCGAACGCCACATTGGCGATCAAGGTTGAGCCGTACCCGGTGGAGGTAATCGTACGTGGGTACATCAGCGGTGTAACCTCGACAGCCCTGTGGTACCGCTACTCGTTGGGTGAGCGTGATATTTATGGCTATCATTTTGTGGATGGATTACGCAAGAACCAAAGGCTGCCTGAACCGATCATCACCCCTACCACGAAAGGTGGCTTAACCGGGCACGATGAACGTCTCACCTGTTCCGAGGTCGTCGAGCGAGGCTATTTAGATGCAGATACTTGGGAACATGTGCAGGTTGCTTCATTGGCAGTCTTCAAGCGTGGTCAGGAAGCTGCAATAAAAGCCGGGTTAATCCTGGTGGATACAAAGTATGAGCTCGGTCGCGCACCTGATGGTCGGACCTTGCTTATCGATGAGGTGCACACCCCGGATTCTTCACGCTTCTGGAATGCGGAGACCTACGATAGGCTCTTTAAAGCAGGTGAGGAACCTGAGAACTTTGATAAGGAATTCGTGCGCCTGGCATACGCCGAGAAAGGTTACCGCGGTGATGGTGATCCACCCATCATGCCAGCTGAATTGTGGGTTGGTGCCAGCCAGCGCTACACCACGATTTACGAGATGCTGACTGGCCTGCCTTTCCAGCCAGGCAGCTATCCTGTTGAACCACGTTTGATTGAGAACCTGCAGAAAGCAGGAATTTTATAGCCAAATTATAAAGTGGAGCCAGTTATGATAAGCACAGCACCTCTGGTGGTTATCCTGATGGGATCAAAGGCTGATGAAACGCACTGCCAAAAAATCGCGGATGCGTTGCGCAAGTATGGGCTGGACGTAGATATGCATGTGGGATCAGCCCATAAGACACCTGAGCATATTTTGAATTTACTCTGCAAGTATGAGTCTGACCCGTGCCCGAAAGTGTATATCACTGTGGCGGGGCGCAGCAATGCTTTATCAGGTTTCGTCGATGGATCTGTGAGTGCTCCAGTCATTGCTTGCCCGCCATCCAGTGAGTTGTTAAACAGTGTGGACATTTACTCCTCCCTGCGCATGCCTTCGGGGATTGCA
Source organism: Anaerolineae bacterium (assembly GCA_041481345.1). GTDB lineage: Bacteria > Chloroflexota > Anaerolineae > Anaerolineales > UBA4823 > FEB-25. Next base: position 6,807 of record JBGPBQ010000155.1, on the reverse strand, counting down.
CCGGCAGTAGTGCTGGAACCCGCGAATGCTGCCTTGCTGGCAGCCAAGATCCTTGGATGTTGTGATGCAGCTGTGCGGGCGCATGTAATTGCGCTTCAAAAAGAACAGGTTGTGAAGATACTAAGCGATGATCAGGTAATCCAAACCGAAAACGCATGATGCTCTGATACCCAATTTAGCCAAGGAAAATATACCGGACCAATCACTATGCCAGTTATCCAGGGATCACAGTTTGATGACCACCCGCACGAGGAGTGCGGAGTCGTTGGCGTCTATGCTCCAAACGAAGATGTAGCCAGCATGGCTTTCTATGGTCTTTATGCGCTGCAGCACCGCGGGCAGGAAGCAGCTGGGATTGCTGTTTCGGATGGTGAGCTGGTTCGTTTGCACAAAAATACCGGGTTGATTTCGCAAATATTTAACGCCCAGAACCTGGCTCCGCTCAAAGGACACTACGCCATCGGTCATACGCGCTATTCAACGACTGGCTCATCTGCCAGCAGTAACGCTCAGCCATTCATGATTGAGACCCAGCATGGACCACTGGTAATAGCCCACAATGGCAACCTGATCAATGCAGCCGAGCTGCGCAGGGATTTATTACGCAAGGGTGTTGGGTTGTTTTCGTCTTCCGACTCCGAGGTCATGATCATGATGCTTGCAGGTGCAGAGGGTGAGGGAATGATTGAGCGCATCCGTAATACCATGCCCAAGTGGTATGGAGCATATTCTATGGTGGTGCTTACACGGCGGTGTGTGTTTGCAGTGCGCGATCCATGGGGTTTTCGGCCACTGAGTGTCGGCATGCTGCCCAGTGGAGGGCATGTGGTTGCATCCGAGTCAGGTGCATTGCGCACTGTGGGTTGTATAGCCATCCGTGAGGTGAATCCGGGTGAGGTGATCGCATTAAGTAATCACGCCTTGAGTGTCTGGCAGGCGTTGCCACCCGCTCCAAATTTGGCACGCTGTGTGTTTGAGAATATCTATTTCTCCCGACCGGATAGTTTTTGGGACGGTCTCAGCGTGCATCAGGTGCGCCAACGCCTGGGAGAGCAGCTCGCAACTGAAGCGCCCGTAGAAGCAGATGTGGTTATCCCGGTTCCTGATTCTTCGATCCCTGCAGCGATTGGCTATGCACGCGCTTCTGGCATCCCATATAATGACGGCTTCATTAAAAATCGTTATATAGGGCGCACGTTCATCGAGCCAACCGATTCGTTGCGCAAACAGGGTGTGGCTCTCAAGTTCAATGCCATTGAAGAAAATGTACGCGGTAAAAATCTGGTGGTCATCGACGATAGCATCGTGCGCGGTAACACCGCAGGGCCCCTGTTGCGACTTTTGCGCGAGGCTGGAGCATGCCAGATCCACCTGCGAATCACCTGTCCACCCATCGCACATCCCTGTTACATGGGGGTGGATATGGGTACGTATGATGAATTGATTGCGCATCGCATGTCGGTTGAAGAAATTCACCAGCATATTGGGTGTGATTCGCTGCATTATCTTTCACTGGATGGCATGATGGCTGCCATCGGGCGCACCGATGGCTATTGTGATGCCTGTTTTAGTGGAAATTATCCACTTAAGGTGGATGCTCACATCACCAAAATGGAGTTTGAAAAGGGACAGAGCGTGACATGAAGCCAGGGGCAGGGAATGAGAAAAGCAGGATGCTTAAAGTGCTGCTGGTTGGATCTGGAGGGCGCGAGCATGCCCTGGCATGGAAACTGGCCCAATCCCCACACCTGGCGCACCTGTGGATTGCTCCAGGTAATGCAGGCACATCTGAGGTGGGCAAGAACGTTTCCATTTCAGCCGAGGATACCGCTCAGCTGGTTCAATTTGCCGTTTCGAAAGCGGTTGACCTGGTGCTTGTCGGCCCCGAGGCGGCGCTGGCAAATGGGCTGGCGGATTACCTGCAGGCTGCAGGTGTGCGAGTTTTCGGTCCATCCAGGGCGGCGGCACAGATTGAAGCATCCAAAGCTTTTGCGAAGGATTTTATGCAGCGCAATGGCATACCCACTGCGCGTTATGCCACTTTTTCAAAATTAGATTCAGCGATTGCATATCTGCGTGATGTGGATTACCCCGTGGTCATCAAAGCTTCAGGGCTGGCAGCCGGGAAGGGTGTCATTTTACCGGAGACGCGGGAGGAGGCAGAAACCAAATTGGAATCAATCCTAGAGAAGGGGGAATTTGGAGCAGCAGGCAGTCAGGTAGTCATTGAGGAACGGCTGGCTGGCGAGGAAGTATCACTGCTCGTGTTTACCGATGGTCAAACCGTGCGCCCGATGCCACCTGCACAAGATCACAAACGTTTGTTGGATAACGACCAGGGTCCGAACACCGGTGGGATGGGCGCCTATGCTCCAGCATCGATATGCCCGCCTGAAATGATCATGGATCTTGTGGGCACCATCATGCAGCGCGCGGTAGATGGGTTGCGCCTTGAAGGCTCACCATTTGTCGGTGTGCTTTATGCTGGATTAATGCTCACTGGATCTGGTGTGCGGCTGCTGGAGTTCAACTGCCGCTTCGGTGACCCTGAAACGCAAGTTATCCTGCCCCTGTTGGAGAGCGACCTGTTGGAGGTTGTAAACGCCTGTGTGGATGGGTGGTTGGGAGAAGCTGACATTCGCTGGAAGGACGCAACTGCGGCTTGTGTTGTATTGGCTTCAGAAGGTTATCCGGGCAAGTACCCAACCGGGCGAGTCATCCACGGTCTGGACCACAGCCTTCCAGATACCTGCCTCTTTCATGCTGGCACAAAGGCTGAGGGAAATCATGTGGTCACTGCTGGTGGACGGGTTCTGGGGGTGATCGGACTGGGAAAGGATTTTAATCAAGCGCTTGGGCGAGCGTATGAGGCAGTGAAGTCGATTTCATTCAAGGGAATGCAATACCGTCAGGACATCGGCAAAAAGGCACTTGGCTTTCTGGAGGCTGAACATTTATTGGATTCCTCGCCAGCTTACCTTGCCTCGGGAGTCTCCATCGATTCTGGTAACCGCGCTGTAGACCTCATGAAGTTAGCAGTTCGTTCCACTTATGGGCCGCAGGTACTGGGTGGAGTAGGTTCCTTCGGTGGTCTGTATGAGGCCGGCGAGTTAAAGGTTATGCGGCAGCCAGTTCTGGTGGCTTCGACGGATGGAGTGGGCACCAAGATCATGCTTGCCGCCGAGGTTGGGAGCTACAAATCCATCGGGCAGGATATTGTCAATCACTGTATTAATGATATTCTGGTGCAGGGAGGCAGACCCTTATTCTTCCTGGATTATTTTGCCTGCTCAAAGTTGAACCCTGAAATCGTGGCAGAAGTTGTGACTGGTATGTCAGCTGCTTGCCGTGAGGCAAATTGTGCCCTGATTGGTGGCGAGACGGCTGAAATGCCAGGAGTGTACGCCGAGGGGGAGTTTGATGTGGCGGGCACCATAGTAGGTGTCGTTGAGCGGGATAATATTCTGCCGCGGACGGGTATGCGTGCAGGAGATATTTTAATCGGCATAGGTTCTTCTGGCCCGCACACCAATGGTTTTTCACTCATCCGGAAGATATTCGCAGGCGTACCATTGGAAACCGTCTTCCCGGAGATTGGGATTCGCCTGGGAGAAGCGCTGCTTGCCCCGCACCGTTCGTATTTATCCTTACTCCACCCTCTCATATCTCGGCTTGATTCTCCCATTAAGGCCTTGGTGCATATCACCGGAGGTGGGTTTCTGGAAAACATCCCTCGCATCCTGCCGGATGGATTGGGAGCAGTAGTCTGCCTGGAAAACTGGCCCATTCCACCACTATTTGAGCTCATCCAAAAGCACGGTGGGATAAACCAGGAGGAGATGTATCGCGTTTTCAATATGGGGATTGGCATGATTGCTGTGGTTGCCCCACATGAAGTTGATACCGTGCGTGCTTCCATCCCGGAGGCAACCTGGATAATCGGTGAACTTGTAGATGGCAAGAAACGGGTGATCCTGGTATGAACAGGGAGCTAATTTCAGAACCCGTTGCTAAATCAGGTGGGACGACCCTTGTGGTTTTGATCTCGGGTTTCGGATCCAATTTGCAAGCTATTTTAGACGCCTGTGCAGGCGGCACTCTGCTCGCCCATGTGGCAGCGGTCATCTCGAACAACCCTGACGCATACGGGCTGGAACGTGCCCGCCAGGCAAATATCCCGGCGGTCGCTTTTCCAAAATCACGCGAGCAGGAGCGAGGTGCATATGATGCTGAGCTGGCCAGGCTGGTTATTAGCTACCAACCGGACTGGGTGGTCCTGGCGGGCTGGATGCGCATCCTGTCGAATAGCTTCCTTGCATGCTTTCCCAATCGAGTTGTCAACCTTCACCCTGCGCTGCCGGGAACCTTCCCTGGTACCGAGGCGATACAGCGGGCATTCGATGCCTATCAGCGTGGTGAGATCACTCAAACAGGGGTCATGGTGCACCTGGTGCCAGATGAGGGTGTTGATTCGGGTCCTGTGCTTGCGCATGAGATTGTGCCTGTTCATCCCGAAGATAGCCTGGAGGTGCTGGAAGCCCGCATCCATGCTGTTGAGCATCGCTTGCTGGTCTCAACGCTCCGTTCACTTTGCACTGCAGACCATTTGACTTCTGATCATTAACTCAAAACCATTCTCAAATTACAGGAGACCCATATGCCGAAAGCCATCCTATCTGTACACGATAAAACTGGTCTGGTTGAATTCGCACACGGTCTGACTGACGCAGGTTGGATGTTGATTGCATCAGGCGGCACGGCGCGATTATTGCGTGAGAATGGGATGACAGTTACCGAGGTGGCGGATTATACTGGCTCACCTGAGATCCTAGGCGGGCGGGTTAAAACCCTTCACCCGGCCATCCATGGCGGACTGCTCGCTCGCGCCACTGATGCCGACCAAGCAGAGCTGAAAGCCTTAGGCTGGGATAACATCGATTTAGTTGCAGTTAACCTGTATCCTTTCGAGCAGACAATTGCTAAAGCAACTGTAACCCTGGCAGATGCCATTGAGAATATCGATATTGGTGGCGTGACACTTATCCGCGCGGCTGCCAAGAACCATGAACGGGTTACGCTGGTTTGCGATCCGGAGGATTACCCATCCGTACTGGAGGAGATCAAAACTGGAGGCACCTCTGCTGAGACCCGCGGCCGATTAGCCGTGAAGGGTTTTGCTCATACTGCGCATTACGATGCACGGATTTCCAGTTACCTGGAGAAGCAGCTCCTCGAGGGTGGTAATAAACAGCAGCCTCTCCATCTAAATTTGTATCCCATCTCCAGCCTGCGCTATGGTGAAAACCCGCACCAGGAGGCAGTGTTATATGGCTACAAACCAGGGGCAAGCCCCATGGGCGGAAAGGTGCTCCAGGGTAAGGCACTCTCGTACAACAACCTGCTTGACCTTGACGCTGCCTGGCGGGGCTCGGTCTCGTTTGAAGCGCCGACAGTGGTCATTGTTAAGCATCTCTCACCCTGTGGGATTGCTTCAGGCAAAACATTGGCTGAAGCCTTCCCAGCTGCGTTGGCATCTGACCCAATCTCGGCGTTTGGGGGTGTGATCGCCACGAACAAACCTTTTGATGGTGAAATTGCTGACGCATTGGGTACCCTGTTTGTTGAGTGTATTGCCGCTCCAGGATTCACTCTTGAAGGGCTTGAGATCCTGGCAACGCGCAAGAATCTGCGCCTGGTGGAAATGCCGGATACCAATGTTTCTCCACTCTTCGAGCTGCGTTCGGTCAATCAGGGAGTGCTGCGCCAGACTGTGGATATGGGTGACCCCGAAGGCACCACATGGCGTGTGGTCACCGGGCGTCAACCGACAAACCCCGAATGGGCTGCTTTACGTTTTGCCTGGAAGGCATGCCAGCATGTTAAATCCAACGCCATTGTCTTCGCCCAGGATGAAGCCACCGTGGGGATCGGCGGGGGTCAGCCTAACCGTGTTGACTGCGTGCGGATTGCTGCAGTGCGCGCAGGCGATAAGTCACGTGGGGCGGTGATGGCCTCGGATGCGTTTTTCCCCTTCCCAGATTCGGTGGAGGTGGCTGCCCAGGCGGGAATTACGGCGATTATTGTTCCGGGTGGGTCGATGCGCGATGAAGATGCTATTACCGCAGCCAATGTAAATAATATAGCCATGGTGTTTACGGGTATAAGGCATTTCCGGCACTAAAGGGGTATCATATAGGGGACAATGTGCGCTTAATCTGACATGTTTCCCATGGCTCCCGATAGGAAAAAACTCTTATGAATGAAGAACTCTTCAGTAAATTTGATGCCCACACATTTGATGATGTGTTGATCGTCCCAGGCTATGCAGAAGTATTACCAGATCAGACCGAGGCCAGTGGTCAGATCACCACCAGCATCCGCTTGAATATTCCTCTGGTCTCAGTGGCGATGGATACTGTGACTGAGGCGCGCCTGGCGATTGCCCTGGCGCGCAAAGGGGGCATTGGCATCATCCACCGCAACCAGGCTCCCCAGGCAGTTCTTCCGTCGCTTGTATCATGATCCTTTTGCTACAGTTTTCGCTTTGATTCATTACCACTCAGTCCATAGTCAAGACCCGAAAAAACACAAAGCGTTTGTTCTTCTCAGAGAACAGGCACTTCATACACAATAGTCAGCAAGGGCATCATAGCACCATATGTACGGGTAATTACTCACCGATACTGGGAAATGGGAGTGCAGGTGGACCAAAAAGGGACAAAATCGTCTCAAAAGCCCGAACGCCAGATAATTCAGCCGTATCGATGACGGATGCCAAGGCCGCGTAAGTCTTGGTGCCCCAAAGAG
>JBGPBQ010000154.1:0-9764 GCA_041481345.1 Anaerolineae bacterium | reverse complement strand
GTATCTTAACATAGATATAGAGTCTCTTGGTGATTGGAGCGACAGGGGTACACCCGGCCACATCCCGAACCCGATCGTTAAGCCTGTCAGCGCCGATGGTACTTGGTGGGTAACTGCCTGGGAGAGTAGGTCATTGCCAAGAGACTTTATTGTTTTAATTACTGCTCCCCACCTATTGCTGGGTAGGGGAGTTTTTATTTAAGTGAGGCACCCCCTGCTTAGGGGAGAGCAGGGGGTGTCGGTGAAAATCATTGGACGTGCGCTGTGGACCTAGAAGGTGGGCGTTTCGCCCTAAATGACCGTACGCACGTCCAGTGTCTTATCCAATCCTTGGCGAGGCCAGATTAATTCTTTAATGCCAGAGGTAACAGCATTCGATGCCACACTGCAGTACTGTTCAGGGTGGCTTGATGGATGACCTCGGGCTTAGATTGGGAGGTAAACGTGATTACAGCCGAATCCCAATCTCCATGGTTCGCGTCCTGTGGGATGGTTACCAACACAACCAGCTCGCCATCTTCACCAGGCAGCAGCGGGCCAACGGTGAGTGAGGCGGTCGTCTCCCAGGTGGCACTGATCTCAACGTTATAGCTATCCTCGAAATCACCGCTGTTGGACACCATCAGTGTGTAAGTCAGCACGTTGCCAGGGTGATCTTCCTGGCTGTCGGGTGGGATGGGCTGCACGTCAAAATGGTACTCACCCACTGTGGTGGTGATGAAAGTGGTATCCATTTCAACCGGGTTGCTGATCGAGGTAGCCGTGATCTCAGTCACACCCTGAGTACCCCGTGGGGCACTCGCCGGAATGTCCACCGCGATGGCGATCTGCATGCTCTCCCCCGGTCCGATCGGTCCAGGTCCACCCACGGGGCTTTCTATATTCCAGGTTGTGCTCACATCCAGGGTGAAGTAATCCGTAACCACCCCGGTGTTGGTGATAGTTATGAGGTACTCAGCAGTGGTTCCAGCTTCCCTATAGTCACCCCAGGGTTCGGGCAGATCTACGCCAATGCTAACGCACGGCTCTGCGTGATGGTATAACGTATCCGTGTACACAACCATATCGACCAGGTCACCCCCACCGATATGCCAGATCTCGCCGTCCGTCAGTCCGTTTGTGCAGAAACTGCTCGCACCTAAGCTGGGTTCTGGTAGTGGATCTTGGATATCCTCCCATTCTCCATCTAGCCAGTTTTTCAAAGCCAGCCGCTCCACTAGGTCACTGCTTGTCCAAAACTCATCGCCCGGTGGGTCACCACCCAGTGCATATATATACTCTCCAGTAGCAGTCAGAGCAGGAAAGGTCATACCGCTCGGATAGGGGGCTACCTGCCAGGTGTCATCTGCCATATTGTAGCGTTGGAGTAGATTAGCTTGTTGTGGGGATACGTTCATGCCTCCCAGGATATATAGGTAGGGTCCAGTCTGTACAACCCCAGCGTAATCAGTCGCTTCAGGCATGGGTGTACCGCTTGTCCAGGTGTTACTGACGATATCATATATATCCACCGAGGGTGTGGCTTGATAATTAGCTCCCTCCGTCCCGCCCACCAGGTATAGCTTGCCATCCCATGCGCCCAGTGCTGCTCCTTCCGTAATCCTCGGCAAGTTTGCTCCAAAACTCCAGCTGTCAAATGCGATGTCGTAGATCATCCATCGATTTGTCCACACTTGTACGTAGATCTTGCCCTCGACACATGCCCCGGTTAAGCCATACGCGGGCATCAACATGGGGGCAAGTTGCTGCCAGCTACCCACATCTACGTTATAGCGGAAGGTGTAATCCGTCGGGCTGGCAATGTCATCCGCACCTCCAAGGATATAAAGGCTATTTGGGTCATCTGCGCATTGCACATGCGCTGACAGTGCCAGGCTATGGGGGATGGGTTCGGCTTGCTTCCAGCCGCTGTTCAGGTAGACCTGATAACCGTATGAAATAAATTGACTCGTGACGAAAGCATCCAGGGCACCATCGCTGTCCAGGTCACCGAGGGTAACAATTCCACCCGGGTAATCCTCGTCCATGGTGTGGAACAGGCTGAAATTACCCGAACCATCATTGGCCCACACCTCGTCTGATGCGGGTTCGGTAAATGACCCGGAGAGGTACACATCCAGATCGCCATCTGCATCCAGGTCACCCAGCGCAGGTATGAGGGATGGCACTGTGTCCAGGCGCTGACCGCTATCTGTGAAGTGACCTGTCCCATCATTCAGCCAGACCTCATCTGGGTAGATGGCTACATCGGTGGTGTTGCTCAGATAGACATCCAGGTAACCATCACCATTCAAATCGCCAAGAAGAGGGTAGTAGGTATTTGCGTTGGGGATGGACTGAGCCTGGCTAAAGTTACCAGCGCCGTCATTCAACCAGACCTCATTGTAGGTGTTGTACCAACCAGCGGTAAAGGCATCCAGGTCCCCATCGTTATCCAGGTCACCCAATGCTATGCCGGTGCGCTCGAAAGCAGTGCCGAAATCACTGGCCAGGGTGAAGTTGCCTGCCCCATCGTTCTTCCACACCTGAAGGGCGCCGGCAAAAAAACCACCCGAAGCAATGCAGATATCCAAATCTCCATCGCCGTCCAGGTCACCAAACTCTGAATAACCGCTATGCTCACTTGGCAGTGTCTGCACACTGATGGAAAAGTGACCAGCGCCGTCATTGATCAGGAAGTAACTAGGGCCAGGCGGGTCATAATTTGCTAGGAATGCATCCAGGTCCCCATCACCATCCAGGTCGCCCAGTTTGACAGCAGTTAGGCAATAGGTAGCATGGTCAAAGGATTGGACCTCTGTGAATGTCCCGCTGCTATCGTTTTGGTAGATGCGGGTCATTCCATGACAGCTCACCGTGATGGCGTCCAGGCTGCCGTCGCCATTCAGGTCACCCAATGCTGCGTAACGGCCATCTGCATTCGGCAGAATCTGGTGTTCAGTGAGCCTGCCATTCCCGCCCCAGGGAGCGGTGGTGAATTCCCATACAGTGGGTTCAGCGGGTGCTTCCCCATCCAGGCTGAGGGTGGCGGTGGTGGCCGTCACCTGCACCAGCTCACCGGCGTGTAATGCTGCGGTTGGCTGGAGCATGATCATCCCGCCATCCACGCTTAGAGTCTCGGTCAGCCAGCCAGTCTGCCGGGCATGCACTGCAAAGCTTCCAGCGTCCACCGTGCCCGGGTCTATGTCCATGTCATAGGTGATTGAAATGGGCGTGGTTACCTCGGCATCGTGTGAGTTAGGTGCCGGATTTAGTCCTAGCACCTGGGGAGGCCAATCAAAGCACGGCTCGGACGGGCGGTAAAATATTTCTGTGGTCGGATTATCCGCTAGATCAAGTCCTCCAACCGACCAGATTTCACCACCTGTTACTGCTTCGCTACAGAATCCAGCGTTTGCTGCCCGTGGTGCAGTAAGTGGGTCGCTGATATCCTCCCAACTACCGAACGGCCAGGCCGATAAATCCAGTCGCTCGACCAGGTCGGTTTCATCAGCGGAGCCACCGCCATTGGCATCACCGCCAATCGCATAAAGGTATTGGCTGGTGATCGTGAGAGCCATCATCGCCCGGCGGCTGGCGAAGCTAGGGCCAATCTCCCAGGTGTCAGTGGTGAGATCATAGCGCAAAGTTGCATCTGAATTAATAGGGAAGGCTGAGGTAAAGCCACCCACAAAGTAGACATATTGACCAGCCTGTAGCCAATCTGCTATTGTTGTCACTGGCATTGGCGTTCCCCAATCGGTTTCCCATGTCCCTGCCCGCAGGTTATACCTGTCCACCTGGGTAGTGGGGCTAATGGGTATAGCTGGAGCATCGTCACCACCAATCATGTATAAGTACCCATCCCAGGCTGCCAGGGCTGCACCATTTTGAGTGCGTGGTAGGTCACTCAACTGGGTCCACGTGTTAGTGGCGATTTCATAGCGATAAAAATGAGCAGATGTTCCAGGAGTGTCTGGGCTGCCTCCTGCGGCATACAAATAACCCTGATAACAGGTGACTGAAGGAATGCCCATTTTTTCGGGATAAGAAGCCAGTTGAGTCCAGATGTCAGTATCAGCATCGTAACGCCAGACCTCATCCCGGTTAACAAACCAACCTTGCCAACCAGCAATTACATAGAAACTATCCGGATCATCTGGGCATTGAACGGGGCCATAAAAAGCATCTGGCAATGGCAAGCCTGCCCCCTGGAACCAAGCTTCTGGTCTCGATGCCGCTGCCGCGTTCTGCATATCCCAGCCTGCCAGCAGCACCATCCCAATGCCTAGCAGCACGAGGCATATGGGAAGGCTTATTCGTTTGATTCTATTCATTTCATTCCTCCTCACATTTTAGTCATGAATAAATTGGTCTTTGCTGGCAAGCTGGGTTTGGTGAGCCATTCCCTTTGCAGTTTAGCCAGCGTTCAACCAACTATGGATTACCCGTCAATGGCGCCGGGTAGGGGTTTAAGGGTTGGTTGGTGTTGAATATATCCCGGTGCAAGTACCACACACCACTCAATCGCTTCCACTCGACGATGTACTTGCCATAATCAGCCACGCTGCCATCCGCCAGATAGAGTGTGTAATGAGATACCTCGACCGCGGTGTTGCCTAACGCATCCACCTCCTGGATCTCGAGCAGGATTGAGTCGATCCCCATATCGAAGGCTCCTTGCCAGAAAGCCTGGATCGCTTCCCGACCTTCCAGGATATCCATGTTGGGAGGCAGGATCTCGGCGTTTACAGTGTAGAAATTGGCTATAGCCTGTGCGTCATGGGCGTTAAAGGCAGCCATGAATTCAGCGTTGGCGGCTTCGATTGCTTTTCTCACCACTGGCGGTTCCTGCTTAGCACCAGTGACACCGGCAGTTGTAGATACAGCCAGGACCACCATCAATAAAATGCAAATGATTAGCCGTTTCATTTTTCTCTCCTTTGCGAAGATCTATTATCAAATGATATTGGGTTGAGGGCGGAAAACGAGCCCCCTCAACCCAATGTTTCTGAGTGAGAAACGTTAGGATTCGAAACACTCAACCCAACCTACATCTGAGATATATTTATTCTGGCAACTCAGCAGCCGTTCGTCAGGATCCATTAAGGTAAATCATTTTCATTGAAGTGACAGGTCAATGTCCAATTTCCGCTTGGGTTTATCACAAAATGATCATCATAGGTGACGTAGTCGTCGTATATGTAGCATTCAAAACCTGAAATATCTGCCGCATCTTTCGCATCACATATTCCTGGATTTGCAGCACAAACTTGCGCTATGGTGGCGACTTCATCGAAATTTAACTGGTTGTGACAAGAAAGGGTTACTGAGTTATTAAACTCGTGAATCTTCCAGATGCCGTTTCCGTAGATCGTGATCCAGTTTAGGTCCTTATCCATCCAACCTGTTTCGCAAATACTATCTTCTTTATACACTACAGCAGGCCAAGGTGGACCTGCTTTTGCATCCCGCATAAAAGCAACGGAGCAGAAACAAACGACAGCAAGTAAAATCACAATACGCTTCGACATTTTTTCCTCCTTTTAGGAAATATTTTTATTAATGGGATAGTTGCTTTAGTTTCGGTCCACCTATTAGCTAAACGGTTATGTGATTATTTTTGTGGGCTGAACATGGACAGTGGCTTGTTTTTTATAATATTTTCTCAATCATCCCTCCTTTACTGATTTCCAGACACAGGGTCAGGAGGTGCAGGGCTCTCCCCTCAGCCCTGCACCCTGCATTATCTACCCTCACCCGATGGATTATCATCTTGTGACATTAACTGGCTCAGATAAGCCAGCAGCTCATCCAGGCTACCAAAGCCGTGCTTATCTCCCGTCTGGACGTTCTCCAGCTGGATGCGCCAGGCATGCTCCCCGTCGGTGGACACCTGCCACATGCGCAGCAGGTAAGAGTAATAAGTGGCTCCATCCACCCCCGTAGCAAAGCTCACCCAGATCTCCTTTTTTTAATAATTTCCTCGCACCTGGAAACTCTACATTATATGTATCAAGCCCCTCTCAAAAAACTCTGAATTAAGATTAAAATATTATGAAAAATGGTTATAATGTGATTACCTGATTTGATTCGCCTTATTGGTTCGAATTTCTAAGTGGGGCTAGCCCTGGCTTGCATGTTAAGTGAGGATGGGATGGCACGCCTGGCACTGAAATTATTCGGATCTTACCGCCTGGAACTGGATGGACACAACATCGATGCCCTGGAGACGGACAAAGCGCGCGCCCTGCTGGCATACCTGGCGGTGGAAGGTGAACATCCCCACGCACGTGAAAAACTAGTGGGCTTATTCTGGCCAGAGCAAGATGAGGAACATGCCAGGGGCAGCTTGAGCCAGGCACTGTACCAGTTACGTGGCGTTCTGGGCGACCGGCCGCTTCCTATTGAGCTGCCACCTAAGACCCGCGCCCAGATCAGGGAACCCTACCTGCTGGTAATCCCGCAAGCTATCCAGCTCAACCCACACAGTGATATTGAAACGGATGTGGCAGCTTTTTTAGCTCTGGTGAAGACCTGCAAAGCTCATTCCCATCCTTTATATAAGCTGTGCGATGATTGCCTGAAGCGCTACCAGGAAGCGAGTAGGCTTTATACCGGTGATTTCCTGGACGGTTTTTACGTGCCGAAAAGCCTGGCGTTTGAGGAATGGGCAACCATCCTGCGCGAGCAGTTGCGTTTGGAGGCGATGGCAGCGCTGGAGCAGCTGGTGACGGTATTTGAGGGGCAAGGTGAACTGGATCAGGCGCTTGGATATGCCCGGCGAATGGTAAAGCTCGATGAGCTGGGGGAAGCAGGCAACCTGCATGTTATGCGCTTGCTGGCATTGATGGACAAACGGGTAGAGGCACATGCGCAGTATGCTTCGTTTCACCATGCACTCGCTGTGCAGATGGGTGCGGAACCTGGCATAGAAACCAAAACCCTCTACCAACACTTACGGAATGAGGAAGCCGGGACCGATGTGGGGAATTTACCCGCCAGCCTGGCACCCCTGATCGGTCGCAAGCGGGAGCTGGAGGAGCTGTGGGTCATGCTCCGGGATCCCAAACAGCGCTTGATCTGCGTGTTGGGTCCGGGAGGGAGTGGCAAGACGCGCCTGGCACTGGAAGCTGGCCAGAGGCAGCGCTATTACTTTAGAGATGGCGTTTATTTCGTGCCTCTCTCATCCCTTGGACCAGGCAGCTCCTTGCTGGCGGCCATCGCCGAAGGACTGGGTTTCACTTTCAGGGAATTAGGATTGCCGAAAAAGCAGCTGCTGGATTACCTGCGGAACAAAAAAATATTGTTGTTTTTGGACAGTTTTGAGACCGTGGAGGAGAGTGCCGGACTGGTAGCAGAGATACTGTCAGCTTCAGAGGGGAGCAATGTGCTGGTAACCAGCCGTGTGCGGTTGAATGTGAGTGGAGAATTCATTTTCCCGTTGGAAGGAATGCAAGTGCCACCACGAGGAGCTGAAGAGCAAGCCCTGAGTTATAGTGCTGCAGAGCTATTTTTAGAAGCTGCCCGGCGAGTGAGACCGGGATATTCGCCAGAGAGTTTGGACGACGTGGCCCACATTTGCCGCTTGGTGGAAGGAATGCCATTGAGCTTGCTGCTGGCTTCCACCTGGGTGAGTGATTATTCAGCCCGGGAAATCGCGGATCAGATCAGTCGCAGCCTGGATTTCCTATCCGTGGAATGGGCTGATCTGCCTGTGCGACAGCGTAGCTTGCGGGCGACCTTTGAATATTCCTGGAACCTGCTCAGCCCACGCGAACAAGAGGTCCTGATGGGCTTAGCCGTGTTCCGCAATCCCTTTAGCACTCAGGCGGCGTACCAGGTGGCAGGCGCGAATCCTCAGCTATTGCATGCGTTGGTGGGAAAAAGCCTGTTGGGTAGCACAGCTGAGGGACAGTACCAAATGCATGACCTGGTGCACCAGTATAGTGCAGAAAAATTGGACCTTGCATCCGGATCTCAAGTTCTATCTGCCCACCAAAAGCATTGTGATTATTTCCTTGAGCAGTCAGCTGGCTGGAGCAAGATTTTTAAAGGACCACAACAATCGGTCTTACTGGCGCAAGCGGATAAAGAGATCGACGATGTGCAATCTGCCTGGGAATGGGCGGCTCAACAGGCGGACCTGGACAGGCTTTGGAGAGCCTCGGAAGGGCTGCTGATGTTCTACATCCTGCGCTACCGCTACCAGGAGGGCGAGCATGCCTGCCTGGTAGCAATTGAGGCTGTTATGAGCGCTCCAATGGGGGGTGAACTATTGAACCTGGAAGGCTGTCTGCTGGTTTGGCGTGCAAGCTTTTGCCGGTTATTGGGAAAAATTGATCTTGCCAGGAATCTGCTGAATGCAAGCCTGGAGAGCCTGAGTCAGGCGGAAGCCGCTGGGCAGGACGTTCGGCAGGGGCAGGCACTACACCTGCGGGAAAGTGAGTATTTTGTCCCCAGTTTGCAGGAGAAGTTGGACTATCTTCAAAAAAGTGCCACTTTATATCAGGCGCTGGGTGATCCATGGTCTCAAGCGGGGGCGCTTAGGTGGGCAGGAGAATACGCCAACCGATTGGGAAATTATGAGCTTGCACTAAATTTGCATCAGCAAGCCGAAATGATGAGCCGTTTAGCTGGTGATCCACGCCGGTTGGCTGAAGTGGTGAGGTTTCTTGGTTACGATTATTTAATCCATGGACCCTGGGAGACCGGCGCCCGGTTGATGGAAGATGCAGCGGAGATATACAGGCGCTTGGGCGATCTGGGAAGCCAGGCGCAGGCAGAGCTGCACCTTGGAGTTACACTCGGCTGGATTGGACGTCGTGCTGAAGCTTGTGAGAGTTTGGAATTAGCTCTTGTGAAGATGCGCCAGCTGGGCGACAGGTTTTACATCGCTTATTGCACCTTGGGACTAGGAATCGTCCAGATGCATTCTGGAGAGTATGAACGGGCAGCAAAGTCGCTCCAGAATGGTCTGGTTGCAGCTCAACAGGATGGTTTCCAACGCGAAGAAGCGGGTAGTCTGTTACAAATTGGGTGTCTGGCTCTGGTGAGGGGAGATCCTTTGGGGGCATTGGTGGATATACAAACGAGCGTCTCCAACTTACGCAAGATGGGTTTTGCCGGTGAGCTGAGCATGGCCCTCGGGGGGCTGGCGCTGGCTCAGCATAGATTGGGGCAGGAGCAGCAAGCCTGGGCTTCGTTGCTGGAAGCACTCCGCATTGCGGTTGAGACTCACAGCCGTTTTACCTTGATCACTCTACCGGCGCCAGTGGTTGTGATGCTGGCAGATGCCGGTCGGTGGGATCAGGCCGTGGAGGCATATACTGCCGTGATAACCGACCCGCTCGTGGCAAACTCGCGCTGGTTCGCCGATATGGTTGGCAATCGGATGGATATAACCAGGGAGCATCTGGATGAAGCTGCCTGTAAAGCGGCAGAAGTACGCGGGCGGGAGGGTGTTGTCTTCGATGTATTGGGCAGGTTGGCGCAGGAAATCGAAGTGTGGAGTATAAGCCAGCCAAACTCTTCATTAAATTGACAGAAACCCATACTTCGATTAAAATCGTTCCGACGTTGAGGAATCGCTCTTTGGATGGATGGTGAACCTACACTATTATCGATGACTGAACACAGGATTGCTTTCAAAACCTGGCTCGGCTGAGAGCGTGAACGTCAGCCGGGTTTTTTTGTCGAACCCGGCGAACCAGGATTTTTGAACGAGCAAGGAGGTGAGGAAGTTGACCACGGTAAATCTACGCCCGAACGAGTCGCAAGACGCG
>JBGPBQ010000153.1:0-9784 GCA_041481345.1 Anaerolineae bacterium | reverse complement strand
GTGGGAATTCATACACGTTGTATTGTTTATCCACCTGGCGCGGCAGAGAGGCCATGATGCGGTTCAGCTTCATTGGAACCAACAAATCTGTATTAGGGATAGCTGCCCCCAGCTGGATCAGATCGGGGTTGGTCGAATCCTTCAGCACCATCATCACCAGCTCCCTGACACTTACCAGCGTGGGGTCCTGCAGCGGGGTGGACATTTCGGGCTCAGGCAGCATTTGAGGTGGTTTCGAGCGCACATAATACCCAGATTGAGGGCGTGACTCGATGATGCCCTGGTTCTCCAGTAGCATATAGGCCTGCAATACCGTAGTGACACTGATTTTTCGCTGCCGGCTTAGCTGCCTGACGGAAGGGATGCGCTCTCCCGCTCGAAACGTCCCCATCCTGATCAGATCAGCCAGCTCGGAGGCCACCTGCTCGTACAAAAAAGCATCCTGATTGGGTTTGTCTGCCATAGCTTACCTGTTTTCCGGTACAGTTATTATCACTTAAAACCAGCACAGTTGTATTCGATCACAACTGTTATGGTTACAATTTCAATAATTTGCATCTGTTATTATAATCAGATTTGTATAAAATATGAACTGGATATTGATTAAGGAGATGAAATTATGATAAACACCAAACAGAATGTACACACCCTGACTGAGATTACCCTTGCGAAATATAAAACATGGAGCATCGAAGGTAATCGGCGTGGTGATGTGATCAGCTGCAAGAGCGGTACCCTGTGGGTCACCCAGGAAGGTGATCTGAGGGATTACGTCGTCGAAGCCGGCAGGAATTTCTGGGTGACCAAACCTGGCACGGTTGTCGTACAGGCATTGGATATCTCAACGTTTAAATACAGCCTGAACGAGATGCAGGACCACCTCGAGATCAACCAACAGCCGATCCACCACCCCTCCAGCTCACGCGTCAGCCATCCATAGGCTTGATCCTAACCTAGGTCTCTAGCGCCTCCTCCAAGGGCGAGACAAGATTGTTCGACAGGGCTGCCCCTATTGGGACAGCCCTTATTTCTATCTCCAGGAAATTGCCTTACCCTTTGGCAGCAGACCCAATGGCATAACAGCACGGGGATGCCCCCAGATTACGCGACCTGCCGAGCACCATCCGCCACGGGCTGTCTGACTGCTCTACAAAACCCAAGGACCGTACCAAGTCGCAAGACCGAGTATTTGTATCTAGAATCCCGATTTTGATTGGTCTATTTCCTGCCTCAAGTGCAAAGGCATTCAGCAAATTCAGTGGGTCATAAGCATCGTTATGCACTACCCAGGGTCCGGCATATATCCTATCCGCATGCTCACGCCCTAAAATAAATCCAATCACCCCTGTATTATTCACTTGTACATAACAAAAATTAGGGAATAATTCCAAGCAGCGCCTGATGAAGAAGTTTCGATCTCCTCCAAATGATGACCTATCTAAGGATAAAACTTGATCCAGGTCGTTGATATTCATTCTGCGTGCGTCAGAGCATCGTTTTCCTGGGAGGCGTCCTAAAAACCTCCACGACCGGCAGACTTTTACAAACCCATTATGCTCATACAACCCCACTGCCTTGACTACCCCATCGAGATATACTGATTCACCCCCTCGATCTTTCAAGGATTGCACGCCTTGATTCAGCAGGGCAGCACCTACACCCCGACTGCGTGCCTCTGGTCGCACGATCAATTCACCGATGAAACCACTGTGGCTATAACAGGTGGCGATACAAATCCCCACCGGATGTCCATTTTCCTCGGCGATAAAACACCCATGTCGGTCGTGGCGGTAAAACCCTTCTAGGGTTGTGCGGTCTTCACTCTACCACCCTTCCGCAGCCGTACATTCAGCGGCGAAAGCAAGATCATCCACATGCATCTCACGGATGGACAGCTTGGGTATTTTTTGGAAAGGCATCGACATAGCTATTCAGAATAGGGTCTATTTTTTCCCGATCACAAATAAGGATGTTGCCCCGTGAAAACCCACCAGATGAAGCCTCTCGCGGATAGCCTCACCGCGCTGCTGTAATTCCGTTCCGCCTTGTAGTCCCATCGCACGCTGGATATAACGGTCAATGATGTCATCCAGCTCCTGGATCAATTCTGGATCCCTTGGGTTTGCTTCCAGGTCTTTCAGGTCATAATATTCCAGGGATCTGAGATCCACCTTTTCGATGATTTCGAATAATTCATGGCGTGTGTATGTCTCGTTATGAATGATTCCCTCGGCGGAATCCACCGCTGCCCACCAATGATGAAGCGCAATATGAGTTAGCTGGGTTTCTGTTTGACCATCCTGATACATCTCACTGATGATGAATTGACCGCCCGGTTTACACACACGCTGCATTTCAGTTAACACTGCTGATAAATCGAGCATGTGGTGAAGGCTATTGGCAACGCACACCGTGTCGAAGTGGTCATCGGGGAATTCCATCCGGGCGGCATCCATTTGGAGGAAGTGAATGTTTTCTCGAAGAAATGTCTCACGCGCAGCATCTAATGGATGTTGCCTAAGGTCAATACCAATGATTTCTGTGAAGTCGCGGATGTTATCCAATAGGAAGGTGATAAAACCTCCGCTGCCTGTGGCTACATCCAGGATCCGCCCCGCGCAGATTTTGCTTAATGCTTCTTCAACCGGCTCAACGAAACCATTCCGACCATCCATCGAACCCATCCTCCCACAGTCTACTATTTCATCGATAACTACAATAGGATTACTTACCCTTATAGAAAAATGTTCATGGCGGGTCGCTTTTATCGGGCGATATTAATTTCCAGGAATTGGAAATTCGACCTCAGATCGATGGGGTTATGCGACCTCTGCAGGGTGTGCAGTTGATTCTCAGCTGCCCACGGCGAGTTTTTCACCCAGCTTATAGGCGCTTTCCAACAGCTCAGGCTGGTTCAGAATATCTCCCTCTTTATTGGCAGTTCCGTAAACCATCCCTACGATGTCCGCCTTTATATAGCGGAACATATCCTGAAACGTGCGGATGGCATTGATTGCCCCGGAGGCGTACGGGTCGTTATCGCCGTAGGTCAATAAAATCCCGAATCGCTTCCCTCTCAGGGCGGAGCCCTGCGTGCTCTCCAGCGCATACCACCGGTCAATGAACAGCTTGGTCTGAGCGCTGATAGTGAACCAATATATTGGAGAAGCGATCACGATTGCATCAGCCTGGCGCAGCCTGGGATACAGCTGCTGCATGTCATCCCCAAGCACGCATACCTCTGTATCCTGGCAAATATCGCACGCATCGCACGGATGGATGTCCATCCTGTGTAAAAAATAGCTTTCTACCTGAGCGCCAACGCTCTTTGCCCCCTCAGCGGCTTTATCCGCCAGGATGCTGCTGTTGCCTTTCTCCCTCGGACTGCCTTTGAAGACCAAAATTTGTTTGCCCATACGCACCTCCTGAGGTATTTTACTGCTTTCTCCTGGATAATGGGGCACGTGTGATATATATCATCCCTATATTAGTCAAACATCACCAATTAAGGTAAAATAATGGCGTGGTGAGGCGCCCTGAATGGTATTGTTAACCCGCGAGCAAATCGAAGCCCGCTTGGTGGCTTTGCATCGTGCCAGTCTTGAGCTGGTCAGTGACCTATCCCTGGAGGTGGTCCTGGACCGGATTGCCCAGCTTGCCCGTGAGCAAGCTGGTGCCCGTTATGCCGCCATGGGGGTGCTGGATGAGGACGGTAAATTAGTACACTTTATCCCGGTTGGCATGACTTCTGACGAAATTCGACAGATGGCGCACCCGCCCATTAGCATAGGGTTGATCGGCGCTATCGCCAGGGAACGGCGCACTATCCGTGTGCCGGATATTTCCCAGGATGATCGCAGTGCAGGTTTTCCTCCCAACCACCCTCCAATGACTTCCTTCCTCGGGGTGCCCATCCTATCAGGGAGCCAACTTTTAGGCCAAATATATCTGACTGACAAGGAAGATTACACAGAGTTCACGCGTGATGATGAACGCGTGATCGAAATGTTAGCAGCTTATGCTGCCATAGCAATTGTAAACGCCCGGATGTATAACGACCTGGTTGAACGCGATAAATCACTCTCGCAGCGCAATAAGGATCTCAAGCTGCTCAATGATATCGGAGAGATGCTCGCAAACACCTCCGAGATCGACAAGATCCTTGAAAAAACGCTTGATTATGTCATATCCTACCTGGATGTTGAAGCCGGTGAGGTGTTCTTAACCGAAGAAGACGGGTTATCGCTCCGCATGGCAATGCACCGTGGCGAAGGTGCAGATGCTTTCTGGACCAAGGATCAATTCAGGCTGGGGGAAGGTTTCGTGGGTATCGTGGCCGAGAGCGGTAAACCGCTTGTGACCAGCTCTCTCGAGCAAGACGTGCGATTTTTACGCCGTCAGGTAATAAATTCAGGTTTCCAGTGTCTGGCATGTATCCCGTTGATTGCACACACTAACATCATTGGTGTTATGGGCATCGCCGCCCGGAAGATGCAGTGCCTAGAGCCGCGCGAGATCAACCTGTTAACCTCGATTGGAACCTGGACAGGCACAGCGATCGAAAACGTGCGCCTGAACCAGCAGGGTCGCAGGTTGGCAGTCCTTGAAGAGCGCGAGCGCATCGGGATGGATCTGCACGATGGTATTATCCAATCTATCTATGCAGTTGGATTAGCCCTGGATTATGCCCGCATGGAAGTCGAAACGAACCCCAATAAGGCGCTGGTAAAACTCGAACAGGCGATAGAGGGTTTGAATAGCACGATCCGAGATATCCGTACGTATATCATGGATTTACGTCCGCGCCAGTTCCGCGGTGAAAACCTCATGGAAAGCCTGCAGCGACTCATCGATGAGACCCGTTCCAATACCGAGCTGGAGATCAGCCTCACCGGGCCTGATAGCGGGTCCGTGATCCTGCCAACTGCGATTTCAACTGCCCTCTTCCACATCTCGCAGGAGGCTTTGGCTAATGTTGCCAAGCACGCTGAAGCCCACCAGGTGAAAATGGTCCTGGAGACTGCTCCTGGGCGGATTTTGCTGGAAATCTCTGATGATGGTGTAGGCTTTGACTTGAGCAATACGAGTCTGGAGCTTGGGCATGGGTTAGCCAACATGCGCACGCGGGCACGTAAAATGGGGGGAGATATCGAGGTCAATTCTGAGCTTGGGAAAGGCACCTCGGTGCTGACCTGGATTCCACTGGATCAGAATGGTAACTCTAACCAGCCGCAGCAACCCCAAGATTAAACAAATCCGCCAGCTGCTCGGGCAACGCAAGGAACGTGAAAGAAACGGGTTATTTGTTGCCGAAGGTATCCGCCATGTAGGGGAAGCCATTGCTGCCCATGCCCAGGTTGAATATATTTGCTACGCCCCAGATTTACTCACCAGTGATTTTGCATTTAAGCTGATCGACGAACAGTCACAGCTTGGAATTTCATGTTTAGCTGTCGATGGGGATACCTTTTCCGGAGTGGCAGGAAAGGATAACCCTCAGGGGATCCTGGCAGTGATTCGTATCCCCCATTTGATGCTTGAATCGCTTTCTCCCAACGACTTCCCATGGGGTGTCGCGTTGGTCGCACCCCAAGACCCTGGAAATATCGGTGCGATCCTGCGTACCATTGATGCTGTGGGCGCCAGTGGTTTGCTCCTGCTGAACGACCCGACCAATAACCAATACAGCGCTGACCCTTACCATCCCAGCTGTGTGCGTGCCAGCATGGGGTCAATATTTTGGTATCCGCTAGTATCCACCGATTTTTCAGATTTTACGCATTGGGTCAGAACCAATCGGGTTAAAGTCTATGGTACCTCAGCACATGCAGTTGATGATTACCGCCAGATTGAACGCTTCGAACGCCCTTTGGTCCTGCTGATGGGCAGTGAGCGTGAAGGGTTAACCGTTTCTCAGTCTGCTGTTTGCGATGTGATGCTGAAGATACCCATGCACGGCCGGGTAACCTCCTTGAACCTGGCGATTGCCACCGGCTTGATGTTACATACCATCCTCGACAAGCTGAAATGAGCGGTTTGGAAATCAACCTCTAGCGTGCGGTACTTCCCCCATCTACAATGAGAGCCGTACCGGTCATAAAGCTGGAATCGTCCGATGCTAGGAACAAGACCGCCCGGGCGATTTCAATCGTCTCAGCCACCCGTCCGATCGGTAAGTCAGATTTGCGAGCTTCAGCTTCGCTCACCCCACCAGACACCCGGTAATACCCTTCCTCGAGCCAGCGATCCACAAAAGTATCCCCAGGGCAAACCGCGTTGATGCGGATATTCTCTGCCGCGTGGTCGATCGCCATGGCACGTGTCATCTGCACCACAGCGCCCTTGGATGTGCAATAGGCAACCACTGCAGGGGCCCCAATAAAGGCCCAATCAGAAGCATTGTTGATGATTACGCCGCCACCCTGCACCCGCATCACCGGTAGCACAAGTTTGCACATGCGCCATACTGCGGTCACATTCAGCTGCATGGTATCGTCCCAATCTTCTTCTTTTGTAGTTTCAGCCGTCCCGCTGACCACGATACCCGCATTGTTAAACAGGATGTCGATCCGCCCATATTTTGAAACAGTCTCTGACACTGAGCGCTGACAATCTTCCAACAAGCGGTGGTCAGCCTGGATGTAGAAACTACCGGTTTGCTCAGCCAGCTCTGCTCCAAGCTGTGTCCGTCGCCCGGTAAACGCCACCTTTGCCCCTTCGGAGGCGAATAATTCCACCGTTGTTTTACCAATCCCACTTGTCCCCCCGGTGATCAGGGCAACCTTATTTTCGAGCCGCATGGGGATACTCACCTGACGGAAGATGCGTTTTTAAAGACGTGCGACCAGCCCGCCCCTCCGCAGATAGTACAGCGGTCCTGGAATTCGCCTTTCATCTTGGTACCTGTGCCCCCGCAGTGAGGGCATTTGCGGGATGGCTGTGCAACCAGCACACTTCCCTGACCATTGCACACCAGGCAGATATCCCCATATTGACCATACTTACCCGTACCCTCGCACCAGGCGCATATTTCAGGAGCATATTGCATTACTGGCATGACCATGTTAACTTCCTCCACGAACGATGTTTGGCTGTCTGAAATGATTATACTCGAGGTTTAATTTTGCCCATTATAACGGGATGATATAATTACCAGCACAGCTCTACAGGAAAATTATAAATATAGTTTGATAATATTTAATAATAATCTAAAATAGTTTAATAAAATTCATTGACAACTAAGAATAATTGTGTATAATTTAAATGACCTCGAACCCAATTATCGTTGAAGGAATCCGTGATGAATGTAAACGCTGCAGTTGAAAAACCCAAACCATGGGCTCCCCGCTTTTTCACCATCTGGACCGGCCAGGCATTCTCCCTGTTAGGCAGCCAGCTCGTATCCTTTGCGGTCATCTGGTGGCTGACACAGACCACGGGCTCAGCGACAGTTCTTGCCACTGCCTCATTGCTCGGATTACTACCTCAGGTCATTCTCGGCCCGTTCACCGGCACCCTGGTGGATCGCTGGTCGCGGCGCTTGACGATGATTTTCGCCGATGGTCTCATTGCCCTCGCCACCGTCGGGTTGGCCGTCCTGTTTGCCCTGGGTCATGTCCAAATCTGGCAGGTATATGCGCTGCTTTTTGTACGTTCCGTTTGTGGCGGTTTCCATTGGCCTGCCATGCAGGCATCAACCTCACTCATGGTACCCAAGGAGCATTTTGCGCGCATTCAAGGACTTAACCAGATGCTGCAGGGAGGCATGAGTATTGCCTCAGCTCCGTTGGGCGCTTTGCTCCTGGCATGGATACCGATGCAAGCAATACTGGCAATTGATGTGGTCACCGCCATGTTTGCCATCATACCCTTATTCTTCTTCCAGATTCCCCAGCCAGCCCGAAATGATTTACAGCCCGAAGCCATGGGGAAATCCACCTTCTGGCAAGATTTTCGGGCTGGTTTCCGTTATGTTTGGAGCTGGCCGGGTCTCATGCTCATCGGTGTCATGGCGACGGTGATCAATTTCCTGCTCACACCGGCATTCTCCCTGCTCCCCATTCTTGTTACGAAGCATTTTAACGGGCAAGCGATTATGCTTGCTACACTTGAATCTTTTTCCGGCATAGGTTTCATCATTGGTGGTTTGATACTTAGCGCCTGGGGCGGGTTTAAGCGCCGGATCATGACCACCTTGATGGGTTTGTTAGCCATGGGATTGGGCTGCCTGGTCATGGGCGTGCTGCCTCCATCGGCATTTGGACTTGCCGTCGCCACCATGCTTTTTCTTGGCATCGTCAGCCCGATCGTCAACGGTCCTTTGATGGCTGCTGTTCAGGCCGCGGTTGAGCCTGAGATGCAGGGGCGTGTATTTACAATCATACAAACAATGGCAGGAGCCATGTCTCCGATAGGTTTAATGATTGCCGGTCCAATTTCAGACAAGCTGGGTGTGCAAACCTGGTTCATCATTGGTGGTGTGGTGACGATTGGAATGGGAATTATCGGAGTGTTTATCCCTGCAATCATGCATTTCGAGGACGGTCGAAATGCAGCTAAGATTGCGGTGATTGAAGAAGGAGATATTGCAGAACAAAACCATATTGGTGAGCTTGAAACCACGGTTTCCAGCCCTGCTCCAGCCAAGATTGATTACACCTAGCATGCAGCTAAGCTAACTAAATTGCTATTATCGTCACGCTCCTCCCAACCGGAGGAGCATTGATTTCTCATGAATTTATGACCCTGGTTACCATAACCCCCTGACAACCAGCAGCAAACCGATGATGATTAGCGGGATGCCCACGATCGCCCCGACCACAGTGATGGTCAGGAGGACGCCCAGGATCATCAGGACAATGCCTAAAATCACTGCCAACAATCTACCGGTGAGCGTTATGATATAAGCAATAAAGTTCCATAACCAGATAAATGGTCTGAGAAGCCAATGGCTTTTCTTGGGGTCAATCATTTCTTGCTCCTAGCTCCATATTTGTAATTATCTACGCACCCGATCCGCACTGGTTGCACACGGATGAGTCTTAAAGTTCCCTAATCTATTTGGGATACCTTTAGTCACGAAGTTGAGTAAAATATTAGGTATGTATAAAAAGAGGTGCAGTATGGTCAAGATTGATCCTTTTGAAATAACCCCCAAAAGTCTCTACCTTTCCAGACGGCAGTTTATCGGCAGTGCAGGAGCAGCCCTGGTAGGGGCATTGGCTCTGGCAGCCTGCAAAGGGAACCTGCCCACGGCTACAGCCAGCCAACCTCCCTACACCGGCGCTACCACCGATGAGCTGGGAGTGCCACTCACGTCGTACCAAGATATTACCCATTACAATAATTATTACGAATTCTCCACCGATAAGACCGCTGTGGCAGAATTGGTCACCAATTTCCCCACCTCCCCTTGGAGTATTGAGGTCTCCGGGTTAGTCAGTAATCCCAAAACGTATACGATAGCCGACCTGCAGAAATTTTCACCCGAAGAGCGTGTTTATCGCCTGCGCTGTGTTGAGGCCTGGTCGATGGTTATTCCATGGACCGGTT
The DNA here is from genome assembly GCA_041481345.1 of Anaerolineae bacterium. Classification (GTDB taxonomy): domain Bacteria; phylum Chloroflexota; class Anaerolineae; order Anaerolineales; family UBA4823; genus FEB-25. The sequence goes on along the minus strand of JBGPBQ010000153.1, from coordinate 232 downwards.
TTCCACTGCACCGCCTGTTGGATGATGTTAAACCCACCTCGGAGGCCACGTATGTCAAATTCACCGCCATCCTTGATCCCAAGGATATGCCTCTGCAAGGATCCAATTTCCTCTCCTGGCCGTATGTTGAAGGGCTGCGGATGGATGAAGCTATGCACGACCTGACCCTTATGGCAACCGGCATGTACGGAACCGATTTACCGAAGCAAGATGGAGCACCCATCCGCCTGGT
>JBGPBQ010000152.1:0-9798 GCA_041481345.1 Anaerolineae bacterium | reverse complement strand
TGGCTGATTAATTACGCCACAAGAGTTGGCACTACCGTTGCCCCTGGTGATCCTGCTGATAAGCTGGTAGTCAAAGCCCTCATGAATGGAAGCCAAGATGAAGTGTTAAATGCGCTGGACTATCTGCGGATAAAATGCGATGCAGATACGGTTAGCGATATATTTTCGGTTTATTCAAATAACACTGGGGATATCAAAGATATCGCCTATTATGTGTTATGGCTAATGCTGATCGCCGGGATTACGCTGCCGACAGCTGTTAGATATAATATCGAATAGTCTGATCACAGAATGTGATCGTCTTGATTTAACAATAAAATTGCTCTTGGGGGGATAAGAAAATCGAGCAATCCTATATAGATTTCCTTTTTTTAATGAAGCAACATCGAGAGTATGCCGATAATAATTCTACCCAATATTTGCACAATGACGAGCAGGATTAACGGGCTGAGATCCAGCCCTCCAATTGGAGGAATAATCCTCTGAATTGGTCTCAGCATGGGCTCAACAATTCGATCGACAAACAACCTCACCGGTTGATAAGGCGCCACGAAATAGGAAAGCACTACTTTGAGGATTACCAATAAAGATATAACTAATACAATAAAATTAACTATACTCGATACCACAACAAGCATTTTCATCCTTATCTCATCCGGGTCTAGGACCTAAAATCGCCTGCCCAATGCGCACACATGTCGAACCTTCCTGGATCGCCACCTCAAAATCCGAGCTCATTCCAATGGATAACTCCCGGAAATTCGATAGTTTTAGCTGATCTATTACAAATTCCTGAAACTTCCTCAACCGCCTAAAAAAGGGTCTTGACGCTTCAGGGTCATTCGAAAATGGCGGGATTGTCATTAATCCCAATGTGTTTAGATTGGGAAGCTGTAGAATTTCTTCAATTTTGGTGAGAATCGAACTCCAATTATCTTCCAGTATAATATTCCATCCAAATTTTGATTCTTCACCACTCACGTTACATTCCAGCCATACAGATAATGTTTTATCTAATGATTCTGCGGACCGGCATAGTCTTTCAGCCAGCTTGACACTGTCTAGAGAATGGAGATATTGAAAATGCTCACAGGCAATTTGAGCTTTGCGACTTTGTAAATGCCCGATCATGTGCCAGGTAAGTTCCTTATTTACGCCGATTTCCTGTATTTTAGGTATGGCTTCCTCAACATAATTCTCCCCGAAATCCCTTGCCCCAGCTTCGGCAACGAATCGGATCACCTCAACAGGTTGGGTTTTAGTAACCACGACCAAACGAATATCCTCTGCATGGCGTCCAGCATCCCTGGCAGCTTTTCTTATCCGCTCCAATATACGGTAATAGTTATCTTGAATTTCCACCTGTTTACCGGAAGTCAAATCCATGCTGCCCCTTTATGATAAAAGCCCCATTACTACTCCAAAACGCCCGGTCATCCCGTGCTCACCTCTATGGGAGTACCAATCTTCGAGTTTGCATTGGGTGCAAATCTCAGCAGTTTCGATCCTTTCCACCCCAGCCTCTGTGAGAATCAATTGGTTCGTCTTCCATAAATCAAAATAGGTCGTCCCGTGATTATGGATAATTAATTGTTCAGCACCATCTCCAAAACTCGAGACAACCTTTTCGATCACATCCGCGTCTACTGAGTAATGGTCAGGGCCAATCGACGGACCAATCGCGGCCATAATTGTACTGGGGACTGTGCCAAATGTCTCTTTCATCTTCAGGATTGTTTTACCAGCAATTTGATTGATTGTGCCGATCCATCCGGCATGCGCGATCCCAATCGCCCAGTTAACCGGATCGAATAACAAAATTGGTACACAATCTGCAAATCTCATCATCAGGGTTACGCCGGGTGTGTTGGTGATCATTGCATCCGCTTTAATGTGCGGCGCCTCGTGAGGCAATGGTCGGTCTGTGCACACAATTTCAGTGCTGTGCACCTGGTGGACATCATACACACTATCTATTCTAATTTCCAGTGCAGCTAACGCATTTTCCTTATTTTGCAGAACCCGGTTTCCATCATCTCCCACCGATGCGCCAAAATTGAGGCTTTTCCAGGGAGACGGGGAGACTCCTCCATGCCTGGTAAAGACGGCATGGTAGATGCCCAAGCCATCAAACGAGGAAAATTTATAATATTTTATCGGTCCTGCCTGGTAAACTTGCACGGGTTATTCTTTTGATGGGGCTTGTTGTTCAGTCCATTTTTTGGATTGAGCTAATGTCCCCTCCAAGAAATTGCGGTTCTCCTGCATCGACTCTTCGACATATGGATATCCAAACCATGCAGTCAGGAAACCGAATAAAAAACCTGTGAGCGTACGCAGAAAAGGAGTGCTTTCTCTAAATGGGATAAAACCCAACGGTGGTTGGCTGATAAGCTGGCTGATACCATCTATCGCAATTGGTAAAATTCCAAAAATAATCCATATGATCCAATGTATAGACTTAATCTTGCGCTTCAGCAGCGCGAACAAAATCCCAAACAGCAATATTCCCCCATAAATGGCAACGTCTCGTTCACAGAGTGCCACTTTATATCCCAGCTGGGCATTACCCACAAACGCACGCGCAGCTAATAGATCACTTCCATCCATCCCAGTCGCCTGTTGGAATGATACTAACCCGTTTAGCCCGGCCTCAGCTCGCGGATAAACTGCCTGTTCCCCAAACAAGAACCACGACCGGAAGGCTAATTGGTGGCACACGAAACCGTACGCCTTATAGATTGCCCCCGCGGGTGCATCTGCTCCGATTTTCATTAATATTGGAGCTAAAAAAGGGATTGCCAGGTAAATAAATACAACGAAATTGAATAATGCTAAATAATGTCGGGAAAGCCACAAGCTAGCTCCATCTGATCGGGTCCAGTGAACAGGGATATGAAGTCGGCCCTCTGCAATCGCTTTATCTAGCTTTGCTTCTTGCTCTACACTTTGTTGGACTGCTTTTAGCGAAATTTCCAAATCCTTCTTACCAATCGGAGCGTATAGCTTATACGGACCGATTAAAACAACGGGAACATTGAACCCATACAGGCTGCGGAGTTTTGTGTCGTTGTCAACATCAATCACTGTCAAGTGATGCGGGACAGTAGACTGAAGTCCATTCAGATCCGTCTGGGCGATATCGCACAAATGGCAATCATTTCGGGTATAAAGCGTTACCTCAATCATCTACAGTCTCCACATCCCAGAGTATCTCGAACTAGAATTACTATAAATTCTATGCAAATCTTCCATAACCATCCAACCCCATAAGCTGGGGATATACGATCCATCAACCAATTAATCAGAATAAATTCAATCGGCAGGTCGGAAATTTAAACTTTTGCCTCTTCGACGATATCTTGTTTGGTCGCGGCAAGCGCTTGTCCACTCAAATAACCCAGGTATGCAGGGACTAATGGTAATACACAGGGTGATAAAAATGATAACAATCCGGCAAATACCGCTGCAAAAATTCCCGGGACATGTCCACTGGATGGGAAATCCAGGTAAAAACCAGACTGCAGTGCCCAGCGTGCGATAGATGTCATCTGTTGTGTGATCATTAATATTCCAATGGTGATGATCAGTGCACCAGAGAAAATCTGGAAGAGCCTCAGATGTTTACGAAGCCGTTTCACCACTGGTATGGCTTGATCGATCGCTAACGCAAGCAGTAGAAATGGGATCCCCAACCCTAGTGAGTATCCAAATGATAAGATCATTGCCTGCCCAACGGTATTGGAGTTGAAACCCAGGGTCAAGATCGCGCCCAGCGTTGCACCAATGCATGGGCTCCATCCAGCTGCAAAGAAAATGCCCATGGCGAGAGAACCCCAAAAAGTGCCCGTTTTTCCGGTGTACTCCTTGCGGGTATCCATATTGAACCATGGAATATGGATCAAATCCATGGTTGCAAAGCCAAAAATGATCAGGATTAAGCCTCCGATGCGGGAAATCCAAAGCTTGTTGGTGACGAATAACTGTCCCAGGATAGTTGCTGCGCCTCCCCAGCCAATCACAAATATTATCGAAAAACCCAATACAAATGCAGATGCGTGTAGGAACAAGTTGGCTCGGCTTTTAGGTTTCGCCGCCACAGTTGCCGTGTTATTCGTTAGTGACACTTATATTCTCCATCGCATACTGAAGGCTCAAGCATTCGGAAACCCGAAGACTTTCGCTAAGATTCAATCACCTTTACAGTGGTGCTCTTATCACCGGTAATGGAAATATCGACCATGCCCGGGTCATAAGGGGTTTGTGGGAGACTCCATCTGAAAATCCACCTGGCATCATCAGGCAGGGTATTCACACATCCGTGTGATTTGGGCGTACCAAAATCATTGTGCCAAACCGTGGCGTGGATCGCTACTCCTCCCGTGGCAAATACCGAGACCCATCCAATCCCGGGTAAATCATACGGCGCTCCGGTTGTCCCGCCGCTCATTTGCAACGAGATGAATTTGCGCGAAATTACATAAGAACCTACGGGAGTGGACCATTTTTCTACTGGATTGCCATACATGTCATACTTGGCGCCGGTGGACACTCGGCAGTAGTATACTTCTGTATCGCCTTCGAAACAAGAAATCGTCTGCCTGCTCACATCAACCACAATTTTTTTATTCTCAACCTCAGGGTTGATTGGGTTTATCTCATCACTAGAAATTGGATGCATCGCTTCTGCCGGCACCCAAAACATGTCCACCCCGCCGTAGAAATTAGGGTTCACGCGATAAAAAACGCTTCCAGTTTTATCAGTTTTTATTTGATCGATATAATAGACTTGCCCGTAATACGCGCGCAGTGGTAATCCCTGATCGATCCGAGCGTGCACCCACGAATTAGACGATGGTCCGTTGACTAGTGTTACATCAGCATACGGAACCGTCACCTCTGCCCACATCCCCTCACCCGTGGTCGTAGGAAGTAATGCCTTGATCGGTTCATTCGGTTTATTCCTCACCGGCTGGATATTGGCAGCAAACACAAACCCATCCTGGGTTTCCACCCAACGCTGGTTGAAATAATTGTAATTGGGCTCCTTGGCTACGACTTCGCGCAGCCATGGGATGACTGCATCTTCATATAAAACACCTACAGTTTCACTACCTTCAAAAGGCGCAGATTTAATATCCACCATTCCGATGATACATACCCGTCCCAATCTTTCATAATCGGGGAACGTGGTTACGTGTTTGATATCTAAAATGGGCCGTATACCCACGCTGGTCATACCCAGCCCAAGCAGCTTGATAAAGTTTTTTCGCGACAATTCCTTTGGATTCATATGAGCATTAAGCATAACCTGAAAGGAAATCATGGTCAATAGACAGGTTTTATTGTTGGATTAAGATTTAGTGAGTATATCCCGGGTGCGTGCGGAAATGCATACGATTGTCTAGTGTATAATCTTCCCAAAAGCCATATTTAGGTAATCATAAATCCCAGATTATTTAGTTAGGTAAATATGTCCGAAAAAAGCCTGCCGATCGTCATCATGACGCACACCCTTCCACGAGAATGGATATCGTCGTTGGAGGGTGAATGTGATCTTTTCATGGGTCCTCCAGACGCGACCGGGCTCGATCTAAAACTGGTAAATATGCTTCCCCAGGCAAAAGGCTTATTTACATTGCTAACCATCCCGGTGACGGATGCTGTGCTCCAGCAAGCACCTAATCTCCGTGTGATCAGTAATATGGCCGTCGGCGTGGATAACATCGATATCAAGGCCTGCATCCAGCGTAAAATTCCGGTCGGGAACACACCTGGTGTGCTCACCGAAAGCACGGCTGATCTGACCATGGCATTATTGCTCTCCTCCGCCAGGAATATAGTTAACGCCAGCCTGGATGCGCGCCATGGACGTTGGATCACCTGGTCTCCGGCGGGTTGGCTGGGGATGGAGCTGAATAGCTCCACCCTGGGAATTATTGGGATGGGAAAGATCGGCCAGGCGGTCGCCCGCAGAGCCTTGGGATTTGGGCTGAAAATCTTTTTTACCGACCCTCAAACAAAGACTGACATCGGTGCTTCGCAGGTTACCCTGGATGAGCTGCTTGAGCGCAGTGATATTATTTCTTTACATGCGCCTCTCACACCGGAAACCCGTGGCATGATCAATCAAGCTACCTTGTCAAAAATGAAACCGAATGCGATATTGATTAATGCAGCCCGTGGTCCTTTGATTGACACGCCTGCACTTGTAGATGTCCTCCGGGAGTATAAAATCGCGGCTGCCGCCCTCGATGTCACTGATCCTGAGCCATTGCCTCCAACGCACCCACTCTACAGCTTACCGAATTGCCTGATTGTTCCCCATATTGGTTCTGCTACCCGGCAAACTCGTCGCAGGATGGCAGAGCTGGCATGCGTAAATCTGCTGGCGGGATTGCGGGGCGAACCATTACCCCATTGCGTGAATCCAGAAGTATATTCCATTGAATAGGTAGATATCCAATGATTAAACTAAATGGACTTCACATGTTAATAACCTACCAATGTACGTTCGAATGCGATCACTGCTTTGTTTGGGGTAGCCCATGGCAAAGTGGGACCATGACCATCAATGATATCCGCGCAATCTTGAGCCAGACCAAGGAGGCCGGTTCGATTGAATGGATCTATTTTGAAGGCGGTGAGCCATTTTTATATTACCAGACTATGCTGGCCGGTATTGATGAAGCGATCGATCTCGGATTCAGGGTTGGGGTCGTGACTAATAGCTATTGGGCTATATCAGATGAGGATGCGCTTCTATGGCTTACTCCTTTGGAAGGCAAGATCCAGGATCTAACCATCAGCAGCGACCTGTTCCATTTCTCTGAAAAGGTGAGCCTGCAATCTAAATCGGTGAAAAAGATTTCTGAACAGCTAAACATCCCTTTGGGTATTATCTGCATTGAACAACCGGAAATTGCGGCACCTTCGTCGGTCGGGCAAATCCCTACCGAGGCGTCATCAATCATGTTCCGCGGTCGTGCCGCGGAAAAATTGGCTCCCAAGGTGCCTCATTACCCTGCTGAGCAATTTACCAGTTGCCCGCATGAAAATCTGGCAGATCCCGGACGAGTCCACATCGATCCATTCGGCGAGCTACACATTTGCCAGGGTATATCACTAGGAAATATCTTTGCTTCGAGCTTGAAAACGATATGCGCTGGTTTTGATCCTCACACCCACCCAATCATCAGTCCGCTTCTCGAGGGTGGACCGTACAAATTAGCCCAAAAGTATGCTGTCCCTGCTTCAGGTGAGTACGCAGATGCCTGCCATCTATGCTATGAGACCCGCAGATACCTGCGCAGCCAGTATCCGGAAATTCTTACACCTGATCAAATGTATGGTGTCTCTAATTAATTATGGCTATGCGCAATTGTCGAATTAGTCAACCTATTCAAGTCATCCGATGAATGACCAACGGTTTCACTGACTGCTTGACATGCTTACATCTGATGGTAAACTTATCACTTATGAAATCCCTGCAACCGACTTTCCCTTTGCCTGCCATTCTACACCGACCTGGTTTTTCGATCTGATAGTGTATATCAGGTGAAGGTATCCTTGAACACCAAACGCCCTCTGGATTGAAAACCAGAGGGCGTTTTAAATAAGGAAATTACCAATGAGAATGTCACAATTATTCAGCCAAACTATCCGTGAAACCCCCTCGGATGCGGAGATCGCCAGCCATCGATTGTTGTTGAGAGCAGGGTTTATCCGCCAATTAGGCGCAGGGATATTTACTTATCTGCCTTTAGCCAAAAGGTCGCTGGAGAAAATTGAAAACATTTTGCGTGAGGAAATAAATGCCATTGGTGGTCAGGAAATCATGATGCCTGCCGTTCACCCTGCAGAGATCTGGCAGGAAACAGGACGGTGGTACCAGATCGGTAACGAGATGGGGCGCTTCAAGGATAAAAATGACCACGACATGGTGCTTTCCATGACCCATGAAGAAGTGATTGCCAGTCTGGTCCGTGAGGAGATACGCTCATACCGTCAGCTGCCACAGCTGCTATACCACATACAAACCAAATGGCGTGATGACCCCCGCCCGCGCGCTGGTTTGATCAGGGCCAGGGAATTTACCATGAAGGATAGTTACAGCCTGGACGCTGATCAGAATGGCCTGGATAAGCAGTATGAAGCCCATTACCTTGCCTATCAAAAAATATTCCGGCGTTGTTCATTGCCGGTCACCGCGGTTAAATCGGATACTGGAATGATGGGCGGGAAAATTGCGCATGAGTTCATGTATCTCAATCCGGTCGGAGAAGATACGATAATGCTATGCGATCATTGCGGATATTCAGCCAACCGGCAGATTGCTAGACACAAAAAACATCCATTCAGGGAAAACCGTGAGCTGCCTCTCGAGAAAGTTGCTACCCCTGGTTGTAAAACCATCGATGAATTAGCCAGTTATTTATCCATTCCAACACACAAGACGGCTAAAGCGGTATTTATGGTTGCCTCAATTATTCAAGGTATTGAGAGGTCGGATCGTTTCATTTTTGTAATCATTCGAGGCGATACGGATGTCAACGAAACCAAGTTGGCAACTGTCCTGCATGCCGTCGATATTCGTCCTGCCGTCGAGGCAGAGATTCGTGCCGTGGGTGCAGTGCCAGGTTATGCCTCCCCAGTCGGTCTCAACAATGTGATGGTTATAGTGGATGATATCATTCCACAAAGCACCAATCTCGTCTCAGGTGCGAATATTGAAGGGTTTCATTTGCGCAACGTGAATTATGGTCGTGATTATAGAGCAGACATTGTCGCAGATATAACCACGGCTATAGACGGAGATGAATGTGTTGAATGTGGTCACCCGCTCCACTCAGTCCGGGGGATAGAGGTGGGAAATATATTTAAGCTTGGCACCTGGATAAGTGAAGCCATGGGTTGCAATTACCTGGATCGCGATGGAAAATCCCACCCCATCGTGATGGGTTCGTATGGCATCGGCACAGGGCGCTTATTGGCTTGCATCGCAGAGCAACACCATGATGATTATGGATTGGTCTGGCCAATCCCAGTCTCACCGTTCCAGATCTACCTGGTTGTATTGCCTTCGAAAGCGGGAGGTAATCAAAGCGACAGCCTATCTATGGCTGAAAACCTATACCATAAATTGAACGAAGAACGCCTGGAATGTTTAGTTGATGACCGGGAGGAAAGCCCTGGGATTAAATTCAATGATGCCGATCTGATTGGCATACCGATCCGGCTCACAGTCAGCGAGCGTTCTATCAAAAATGGTGGAATCGAATATAAGCGCCGTGATAAATCCGAAAAGTCGATCATTCCATTCGAAAATTGTATCCCCGCGATTCGTGAAGAGATTAAGTTGCTGGAATCCGAGTTATGATATCGAATCCTATAAACAGATGATCTAACCGAATTTAATTATGATTTACCGAGCTCTATGACTACAATTCATCTCGTCAGCCACACGCACTGGGACCGGGAATGGTATCTCACTTTCCAGCAATTTCGCCTCAAGCTGGTCCATTTAATCGACCATCTATTGGACATTCTGGATCATGATCCTGACTACAGGTATTTCCTCTTGGATGGCCAGACCATCATCCTTGAGGATTACCTGGAAATTCGTCCTGAACGCCAGGCAGAATTGGTCAGGTATATAAAAAATGGTCGGATATTTATCGGTCCGTGGTACGTCAGCCCGGATGAATTTTTGGTATCACCCGAGTCTCACATCCGCAATCTGCTTGAAGGGGATAAGCTCTGCCACTCCTTTGGCGCGAAAATGCTGGTGGGCTATCT
>JBGPBQ010000151.1:0-9846 GCA_041481345.1 Anaerolineae bacterium | reverse complement strand
CTTCATCATCGCATAGGTTGGGATGATAATATTTCGCTCCCTCACCCGCTGAATGGCACGTTTCCGCCTCTCTTTATCAATGGTCAAATCAATTTTCATGGATTTACTCCTTATTTTCTTTGGACGGGGCTTCTCGTACAATATAAAGTGGCCGCCCTTTTGCTTCGTCATACAATCTGCCAATATATTCGCCCAGAATCCCCAATGAGATCAGCTGCACCCCGCCGAGGAATAGTACTGCAATCAGTGTCGTCGCTTGACCAATAAATGCGTGCAACCCTATAATGCGAAGGATTATGACTACAGGTATGGCGATAATACTCAGTCCTGCGGATAGGAATCCCAGATAAGATGCCACTTGAAGCGGGAAATACGAGAAACTGGTGATTGCATCGCTAGCAAATTTGAACATCTTTCGAAATGGGTACTTCGTCACCCCTGAATATCTGGATGCCCGTTTATACGTTACTCCGGTTTGTTTGAAACCCACCCAGGATGACATGCCGCGCAGGAATCGATGTCTTTCTCGCATCTGCACCATCACATCCACAACTTTTCGGTCCAGCAGGCGGAAGTCACCCGTATCCATGGGAATGTCTACATCCGTGATCCGGTAGATCAGTCTATAGAAAAGTGAGGCAGTGAATAACTTGAACCAGGTTTCTCCTTCCCGCTCGGTGCGTTGAGCAAATACCACCTCATAGCCTTCTTTCCACTTGGCGATCATATCCAGAATGACTTCGGGAGGGTCCTGCAGATCCGAATCGATGATCACCACCGCCTGCCCCCGTGAATAATCCAATCCAGCGGTCACAGCAATCTGGTGACCAAAATTGCGTGCAAAGATAACCGGTTTTACATGTTCATCCAGCAAGGCTAATTTGCGGATCTCATTCGTCGAGCCATCCGTTGAGCCATCATCTACCATCAGCAATTCCCATGGCTCACCTGTTTTTTCCATGGTTTCATTCACCCTTCGGTATAGCTCGGGTAGATTGCCAATCTCATTATATATAGGTGCGATGATCGAATACTTAGTTTTCTCTTCCATAGGCTCACATTCCGCAAAGGTATTTACTATACAAACGTTCTTCCGCGAGAATTATGACCCGCCAATTCAGCGTATCACCTTCTTGAGCGCCTGTAGACTTGGCTCGATGATGGTGGGTTCATTGGTTGCTTGCATCGCCGCCCGGATATCCTTTAAACCGGACCCGGTGTTGATAACAAGAATATGATCGTTTGATTTGATGATCCCAGTCTGTACAGCTTTAACTAGACCGGCAAAAGATGCTGCTCCGGCAGGTTCCGCAAAAATCCCAACTTTTCCTAATTTCCCAATCGCCGAAATGATCTCATCATCCCGAACCACGATGTATCCACCACTGGTCTCCCGCGCCGCTCTTACAGCCCTCACCCCATCCCGTGGCAGGTCAACCGAAATGCTGTCTGCGATGGTCTGCGCCTTCACCGAGATTATATCTTCAGTCCCAGATATAAACGCATTCGCGATTGCAGCCGACCCTGCAGCCTGTACACCAAAAATGCGTGGAATACTCTCCAACCAGCCTAATTGATAAAGGTCTTTAAAGCCTTTGTGCATACCTGATATGATATTTCCATCACCAACAGAGACAAATACAGAAACCGGTTCCTTAATAGCCGGTTTTGCAGTGCTCATCCATTCCCAGATTTCAAAGGCTGCTGTCTTCTTACCTTCTGCTGTGAATGGGTTGTATCCGGTATTTCGGCAGTACCAGCCAAACTCATCGGAAGCCTGGATGGTCAGATCAAACGCGTCATCGTAAGACCCATCCACCAGATACACCGTTGCACCGTAAATGAGTAATTGGGCTATCTTGGCTGGTGGTGCGGATCGTGGCGCGAATATCACCGCTTTTTGACCGATAGCTGCTGCCATCCCCGCCAGCGCAGCTCCGGCGTTCCCCGTAGAGGCGGTAACCACCACTTCAGCCCCAATCTTCCGCCCTCTGGCAATCACAACTGCGCTCGCCCGATCTTTGAAAGATGCCGTTGGATTGCGAGACTCATCTTTGATCCACAAAGAATCCAGTCCGAGCTCATTCAACAAGCCCCTCGCATTGTATACCGGTGTCCATCCGGCTGCATGGATCGGAGTGTCCTTACCACCAGGGTCATCTACCGGGAGGATCGGCAAGTAGCGCCATAATGATGACTCAGCATTCTTTATGAAGTCGAGGTTCGGATGCGCTTTCTTTATTCCAGCGATGTCCAGGACGACATCCAGGTTCCCGCCGTCCTTTGGACAGGTATATGTTATTTCATCCGGACTGTACTCCTTCAGGCATAAAGAGCACTTGTATCCAAGAAATTTTGCCATATCAGCTACTCATCTACTCGTTTTTAAATGGGATTCCGAGGGATGCCGGTGGAGAGGTATGCAGTGCTCGTAAAATCCGTGATACCACCTTGCGCGGTTTTTCAGGCATGCTCGCCAGGGTGCGTTCCACCCACTCGGCATCACTGATATTGACCAATAGGAGTGTGAGGATCATCAACGGAAAAGGAGCCACTTGAAGCACCTGGGAAGGGATGCTCGGGAAATATGGTTGGAGTACCAGGCTGAGCCATTGCAGTAGAGCAAATAAATACGCTCCAAATGCTGCTCGGAGTGGGTTCCAGCCCCCAAATATTGTGATAGCAAGGGCTATCCAACCAATTCCATCGATTCCTGAGATCGTGCCTTTCCATCCTGCCTTTACTCCAAGTGAATACATCGGTCCCGCCAGCCCAACCAATGCTCCGCCCAACACTGTGTAAAAGTATCGCAAACGGTTGACGTTAGCTCCTCTGACGAAAGCAGCAGCCGGGCGTTCCCCTATCCCTTGCAGGACGAGTCCTGGACGGGTCTTAAGCATATATGCCCAGGCCGCGATGATCAGAATGATGCTGAGATAGGTCATCAAATCCGATTGGAACAGGAACGGTCCAAGGATCGGTATTTTAGCTAGAAATGGGACGGGCAGGTGGGGTAATGTCGGACCCTGCAGACTCGTGAAAGGATTGCCTAAAAAATACGCCAGGCTGAGGGTGGTATAAGTTAACACAAACCCGACCGCAACCTGGGATTGGTGTAGTGTGATGCTGGAAAATGCGATGATCAGTGCCACAAACGCACCAACGACCATTCCCGCAAGATATCCGAGTATCAAGCTGCCTGTGGTGACTGCCACTGCAAATCCGACCATCGCTGATAAAACGATCGAGCCGTTCACCGATAGGTTGATCACACCAGACCGTTCGGCAAAAGTTTCTCCGATGACAGCAAAAATAACCGGGGCAGCTGTCACCAGCACCCCTGCAAGACCAATAATGACAACACTTAACTCCATTCCAATGTCCTCTTATGTTTTCCGCGTGAACTTTTGCCGAAATCCTTCTGCTAGTAGAACGAACAATACCAGCGTGCCCTGTATAACTCCCGATAAGTTTGAATCTAGCTTGAGCGTGATGGGCAATTGGATGCTTCCGATGTTGAGTGCTGCGTAGAATAGTGCAATTGGAGCCACCCAAATCGCCTGGAAATTGATCAGCATTGCCACCAGTAAACCCAGGAAGCCATAGCCGCTCGAGATGGTTGGAAGCAGCCGGTGATACACCGCTGTTACTTGCAATGCGCCGGTTAAGCCGGCAAACAAGCCACAAACGATGAAGGATAGCAGCATGTGCTGCCATGTTGGCACGCCCAGGATATATGCCGCCCGGATATTTTTACCAATTGCTTTTAACCTTAATCCTATGTATGTGCCTCTCAACAATATGTATATGACAATAATGCTGATTGCGCCTAAAATCAGCGACCATGGGCTGATCAATAAATTAGGCAGTGTGGGCAGCGATAACCGGCTTGGGAATGCCTCCGTTCCGCTTAATGATGCCACACCCGGTCGCCTCCACGGACCATAAATCAACCAGAGGACGATCGCATTGGCAATAAAGTTAAAACCCAGCCCGCCGAAAATTTCGTTGACCCCGCCAAAAGTCTTAAGTACCCCAACCAGGAAAGCCCAAAGCGCTCCCCCAAAAATTCCCGCCAGGATTCCTAGCACTATAATGATCCCTCCAGGTACAGTGCTATGTTGCAGCATCCGAAGCACTCCTGTGGAAAATATGGCGCCCATGATGATTTGGCCCTCAATACCTATATTCCATAATCCTGCCGCAAAAGTAACCAGGAGTCCAGCAGTCACGATTAACAGTGGCATCCAGGAAACGAGCACATTCGAGATATTGTTTACTGAGCCAAAAATGCCTAGAAGTAGCTGATTAAATGCTTGTAACGGAGGTGCACCGGTTAAAAATAAGACAATTGTGGTAAATATCAGGGCTGCAATGATTCCTACGAATTGAACCCCGACATTTATCCAGCGTGAATTTCTTTTATTGTCTTGCATAATATCCTAATTGGAAAAATTTTTATCCCAATTATTCCCCCCGATCAGTTCGCCCAGGTCTTCGACGGTCGTGGAACTTGCGTTCAATGGCTTTGATATCTGACCGGTGAAGAAGACTAAAATGCGGTCGCTATAATTTAATATTTCCTCTAGATCTGTAGAAATGAAGATAATAGCAGTTCCTTCCGAACAGCGTACTTTTAGTTTATTCCAAATATATATACTGGACTCTACATCCAATCCTCGGGTAGGATGCTCCATTAGGATCAGATTTAGTGGTTCCTTCAGTAAAGCCAATAAAGCACGTTGTTGGTTACCACCGGAAAGCATTTCTACCGTGGTGGAATGACTCCCACGAATGTTATATTCGATGATCCGCTGGTTGCTGACCTTAAGTGCTTGCTTCTGGTCAATAAATAGCGATTGGTTGCCGTCCACAAGCGAAAAATGCTCGCTTAGTGTCATACCAGAGATTAAACCTTCCTCCATTCTTGCTGCTGGCAGGTACGAAACACCTTTTTGTAGGAAATCACGGTATGGTTTGCCTATCATACTTTCATTTTGGATGAGCAGCTCACCGCCAACAGGATGAACAAGGCCGGCGCACGCTCGTAAGAAAAGCGTCTGTCCGCTTCCCTCCATCCCCGCCAGACCAATCACCTCACCTTTGCACGCCTGGATGTTGATTCCCTTCATCCTTAAGCGATAGTCTTCAAGATTGATATCACACATCTCAAGCACAGGCTCTCCTGGTGTGAGGTGCTGACGCTGGTCTATAATCACTGGCTTGCCAAACATCAAGGAGATCAACTTTTCAGGGTTGAATGGAGCTTCCATCTCTCCAACCAGTTCCCCAGCGCGCAGAACGGCGACCCGATGGCAAAGATCACTCACGTCCTCAAGTTTATGGGATACAAAAATAATCGTTTTTCCATCAGATGCTAACTTACGCAGTGTACCAAACAGTTTTTTCTTTTGTGGAGTGCTGATCCCTGTGGTGGGCTCATCCAAAATTAGGACTTCAGCCCCTAACCATAGCAATCGTAATATCTCCAGTTGCTGGCGTTCACCCACCGTCAACGCATCTACATAGTTATCCGGATCGATATCGAAATCGAACTCCTTGCATAGGCTCAAGAATTCCTGTATTGCTCGGCTTCGATCGGGAAAAATTCTGCCTTTGGCACCGATTAGAAAATTGTTTAGCACCTGCATGGGGGGAAAATCCAACGGATCTTGATGCAGCATACCGATCCCATGCACAATTGCATCCGCAGGAGAGAGAATTAACGTCTGTTTCCCATCCAGATATATTTCACCCTGATCTGCCTGGTAGAATCCGGAAAGGATTTTCATCAGGGTGCTTTTACCTGCACCATTTTCCCCCAGAATCCCTTGGATTTTGCCTGAATGAAAAGTAATACTTAACCCTTTAAGGGCATAGACCGTACCAAACGTCTTATGGACGTCTCGAAGTTCAACTTTCATCGAATTTTCAGAATGGGGGAAGCCTTCCGGCTTCCCCCATATCTACACGGGATTAGTTACTTTTACCCAACATACCTTCAAGCAGTTGAGGTGCATACCAAACTTGCTGATCGGTAGCTACCTCTCCATCCTTCAGATAAACCGTCCCATCCTGCAGGTTAAGCGGTCCTGTCCAAAGGTTCAAGCCACCCGCCAAGTCGGAGATAAATTTTTGAAGCTTGGTGTTGTTATCAGCACTGAGGGCCTGGCCAGTATTAAAACCAACCGCACCGCTATCTGGGCTGTTAAAGTTTGCCCAATCGGGTGGGTTCCACTCGAAGTGAGGTTTCCATGTGTTCGCGGCAATATCCTGCATGTTCTTGAGCATAGCTGGACCCCAGTTGAAATAGGGCACTCCCAAGCACACGCTGGCAGCTTGACTGCAGGAGTCATGATAGTCGTAAGGGATTGCAAATACAGTTTTACCCGCATCTGTCATCTTCTTGGCTTCGACCAGGGCTTCAGTCGTGTCAATTCCTGAGATGACTACATCGAAACCATTATTGTAGAAATCATCTGCAACCTGGGTTGGGTCCAGCGTTTGTCCAGGGATATTGAACCAGTTACCAATCCATGTCACGCTGAAGGTCAGGTCGCTGGCACTTTTCTTCAGCACCTGTGTCCAGCAGTATTTTGCTCCCAGGAATGCTGAATCAGCCAGACGGCGGGTCTCAGAGTTGATCAGAGGGCCTAAAAAGCCAATCTTACCCGTCTTGGTTGTCAGTGCAGCTGCACAGCCGGCAATTTGCTTCATATATTCCATCTTACCCATGATATCGATCATATTGGGTATGTTCTTATAATTTTGTCCTTCTGCCCAATTTTGATCACCTGACAGCATGATGGTCGGGACCGTTGGATGCGCCGCTGCAAAGGTGTTGGAATCATCCATAAAGCTATCTGAGTTAAAGATGATTACCGTTGCGCCTTGGCTGAGTAATTGCTCAGCTTGTTGAGCTGGAGTAGTTTTTTGGGTGAATGCAAGGTCAATATAGATCAATTTTGCGCCTGGCATTTTATTCGCAGCATATTGACCGCCTTCATATGTTGCCTGGCTCCATCCACTATCGTTATACGGTCCAACCAGGATCATTCCAATAGTTAGGCTGGTTTGAGCCTGAGTTGGTGCAGTAGTAGCCGGAGCAGCTGTTGTAACCGGTGCAACCGTAGTGGCTGTCGCACAGGCAGATACTACCATGATAAATACGATCATCATCGAGATGATGATCATTAACTTGTTTTTAGACATAGGTGATTTCTCCTGTTTATCGAATGGGAAAAAATAAAATGGGTGTGTTGGCTAACATGGTGGGATAATTTTCGAAATTCACTACCTCCTTCGAGAAGTGTCCGTTCAAATGCAGATCGCGCATTGGTTTTTTCTAAGCACTTATTTTACACTACTATCATTACTTATGGCACAATCCACGTACCTGTTTCACCAAGCAAAGCCCGCCCAATATTCTCAGGGCTTGTTATCAGGGCTTGTTTACCACCACCTTCAAGGTACCAGATGATGGCCTGTATCTTCGGAGCCATTGAACCTTTGGCAAAATGGGTCCCATCCGCCAGGTACTGCTTCGCTTCGGCGAGTGTCATTCGATCCAGCCATTTTTCATTCGGTTTCCCAAAGTTTATCGCCACTTTTTCAACCGCTGTGGAGATTAAAAATAAATCTGCATGGATCACTCTCGCCAGCAAGCTGCTGGCAAAATCTTTATCAATCACCGCAGCTACACCCTTATACTCCCCACCTCCAGTGTCAATTACCGGGATACCGCCTCCCCCAACCGTGATGACAACCACACCCGCATTTAGCAGTGCCCTCACTGTGTCTAGCTCCACCACCTCTTTAGGTAGCGGTGATGCAACTACCCGGCGCCAACCACGACCCGCATCCTCCACCACAGACCAGCCCATATCATTGGCACGCCGCTTGGCTTCTGGTTCATCCATGAAGCTCCCGATTGGCTTGGAGGGATTTTCAAATGCTTTATCATTCCGGTCCACAAGTACCTGGGTTATGACCGTTGCCACGTTTTTCTTTATGCCTCGCTTGTACAGCTCATTCTGCAGGGTTTGCTGCAGTGCATATCCAATTGCACCCTGGCTATCTGCGCCGCACACATCGAGTGGGATTTCATGCATGCCTTCTACTCGCGCAGCTATTTCAGAACGACGCAAAATAAAACCAACTTGTGGTCCATTCCCATGACCGATAGCAACATCCCAGCCGGCCTCGATCATATCTGCAATGTGGTAGGTTGACTCTTTTGCAGCCAGATATTGGTCTTCAACGGATTTATGCTTTTCATCCTTGATCAGTGAATTACCACCGATTGCAACAACTGCGATTTTTTGCTTCTTTTGGTTCATTATTCCCTCACTACTTCATGGTCAGCGCCATGACAGCTTTTTGAGCATGCATGCGATTCTCAGCCTCATCATACACTACTGACTGTTTCCCATCAATAACGCCATCGGTGACTTCAATGTTTCGGTCGGCTGGTAATGGGTGCATATAGATGGCATCTGGTTTAGCTAAAGTCATCTTTCTTTCATCAGTGATCCAATGTGTGTATTTGCTGATAATTTTCGCACCTTCATCCGGATCGGGAGTGTGGACCATTGCACCCCACGATTTGGCATATACGATGTCTGCATCCTTGAATCCGGCTTCCATATCGTCGCCGATTTCAAAGCTGGTGCCGAATATCCGAGCTTGTTCCTGGGCCTGATCCATTATCTCCGGCATTAAACGGAATTCCGGAGGGTGCGCCAACACAACATCCAATCCAAACCGAGGCATTTGAAGTACTAAGGATTGGGGGACTGACATCGGCTTTTGGTAAGAAGCTGCGTATGCCCAGCTTACAACCATCTTTCTACCCCGTAAATCTCGCCCCTTCTTTTCGACGATCGTCATTAAATCTGCCAGGCACTGGAATGGATGATAGATATCGCACTGCATGTTCAATACTGGCACCCGTGAGGCTTTTGCCACATCATTTAGATATGTATTACCAATCCCCCAATCCACATGCCGGATTGCTATTCCGTCAAAATATCGCCCAAATATTTCACCAATTTCCTTGGGAGTGTCACCATGTGCGATTTGCGTCGTTTTGCTCTCAATAAAAGCAGCATGCCCCCCCAATTGAGCCATACCAGCTTCAAAGGATCCCCGCGTCCGTGTGCTCGAAAAGAAAAACAGCATTGCTAGCACTTTATCTCTTAGGTAAGCATGCGGTTCGCCCAGCGCCCGTTTACGTTTCAGGTCAAACGCCACATCCAACACTGTTTCGACTTCTTCTTTAGTGAAGTCTAAATCACTGATAAGGTCCCGATTTCTCAGATCTGTCTGCATTGTTCACTCTCCTTCATTGTGACAGCTACATCCAGTCTCATACGAACTATGGTGATTTGGACGCTTCATCACTCTACAATCTGAAAAAGACAAACAACTTTACTCCATAGCGCCAAGGACAAGTGCCAGCAGTGCCATGCGTACGACCACACCGTTGAATGCCTCAATCCAATACCTTTGATGCCGGGTATCATCCACCTCGACGGAAAGCTCATCCATCCGCGGCAGGGAATGTAAGATGATTGAATCCTGCGGGGCTTTTCGCATGAGCTCCCTGGTAACTTTATAATTATCAGGTGTCATACCAACCGTCGCACCACGTTCATCCCGTGCCTTGGTATAGTCAGGTTGTACCACCGGCTCCATGTATATCACATCAGCTTCAGCGATCGCCTGTTCAACGTGCTCGATTTCCTTAAAATTTAAATTCAAATCATTGAGTTCTTTCTTGAATTCATCCGTCAAGCTCATCTCTGGAGGTGAGACGTAGAAGGCATTGATATCAAATTGAGACAT
>JBGPBQ010000150.1:0-9880 GCA_041481345.1 Anaerolineae bacterium | reverse complement strand
CAAACTGACTGTACCGGCAGGCTCGCCGATAATATACATCGGATGTGCCTGGCTGGTGTCTGCTGAATTGTCTATAAGCAGTGCGGGGTTGGAGTTAGCGTCTTTTATACTCGGGTTAACGATGGCTGTGCCGTTATTTAAGTCAAAGACTGAGCCTATGACTAAGCCACTTGAAGGCATAGCCACACAGTCAGCGTCAGGGGAGATTGAATAGCCAGGCGCTGTGCAGGCGATTGAGTCTACAACCAATGTGAAATCCTGGACGGCATTCGCTGTGACCTCAAGAGGTAGAACGTTTGCCTTATAGCCGCCGCTCATGGCGTAGACGCTGAAGGTATAGGAACCGTTGCTCAGTGGAACGTTGTAAGCACCGGTCACCGGATCAGTAAAGACTGGACCACCAGGGAAGCCGGAGATATCAATGCGGGCATATACCGGCCAACCGGTAGCAGCGTCCGTCACGACACCCGAGATGACGGAAGTAGGCGCTGTGTCGAGCGTGAAGTCTTGCATGGTGCCGGGAGGCATCACGATTAGCCCTGGCACGGTGCTGGAAACATAACCATATTTGGAAGCGGTTATGTCATAGACTCCATCCTCCAGGTCCAGCGCATAATGGCCAGTTTCATCAGTAATGGTTGTATACCCACCCGAGACGTCAATCCTTACCCCGGCAATCGGAGCGAAGGCGGCATCAGTTACTGTGCCTTCCAGGGTGATTGCTGTGGGTGCGGTGCAGGTGGGGAACTTGAAGGAACCGATGCGAGTCATCCATGTATTTGCACCGGTAACTGCGACATATTCTTGGGTGTACCAGAAGGTGCAGTCGTCCGATGGGTCTACACCCAGCATGCTGTAATCTCCCCAGCGGCTGTATGTTGTGTCGGTTTGTGAGCCATTTCCGGCAACGAGCGATGCCTCGCTCTGGGGTAATGTGCCCGGTGTGTCGCCCACCAGGCGGCCAGCGTAACGCACCGAGGGGTGTACACTGCTGCTTGATACGCTGTAGCCAAGTGCAATGTCACCAACATGATCCATCGCTGCACTACCCATCCAACGGTTATTGCTATCTGGGTGGTAAACACCATTCTGATACAAAGTCCAGCCTGTTCCTGTATTTCTCAGCTCGAACCAATGAATACCAGCGATATCACCACCAGTGGCATCGACTGTGTGATTCGAGACCAGCGTCTGATAGCTGCCAAAGTTGCGATACTGCAAACGATACATCAGCCTGTCAGAAATGGCATCTAGCTTGGCAGTAGTATCTGGCTGAGGGATACATGCGCTTGCACCTCCACACATGTTTGGGTCAACATCCATCGTAGGAATGACGAAATTGGGTAAGCCGTTTGACCCAAAGGTCGAATTCGCCGGAGTCACAAAATCTACATGGAATTCCCACACACGCAGGGCATCATTGGTTGGAAAAACAGCTGAATCATTCCATTCAGCGAATAGGCCCGGAGCTCCCACTGGAGGTGTGGTATTACCGTCGAAGTCGGCCGGGAGCATGCCACCAAAGTTTTGGTTGACATTATATAGGTTAAAGTACACCATCTCGGCTGTCGGGTTTCCCACCATCATCTTGCTGCGATTGAAGGCAGCTACACCAGCACCACGCCAGGCGCCGCTACCGGAGGCGAATTGGTTTGCGGTCATGTAATAGGCATCCGGCCAAACCCCAAACTTGGGATAATCATTCATACTATCGCCTGGCCAGGTATACTGATAGCGATAATAGGCTCCAGTTGGATCTCCAGTTTGCGAGATAGCAATACATTGATAAAACGGTCCAACAGGGTAGTTGGGTAGGGCGAACTGACTCATGAGCCAGCGATCTGCCAGCGGATCGTAGAGGGCGATTGGGTCACCATCGTTGGTATTCTCGCAAGGTCCGCCGAAACCAGTGAACAAAGTATTGCCGGTAGCGGGTCCATAAATCATGGTTGCAGTATTATTTATTTTATCAATCTGCCAAACAGCAAAACTAATATTGATCCATTGGACATAATGAGTGGGACCAATATCACCTTCTGTATCAGGAGGCCACCCTCCGAACCGATTAGCCACCCCATCGAAACTCTGTAGCGGAGCTGGCATGGCCTCTGGACCCATACTCGTTTGCACACCTGAATCATCGTGTGTCCTTGTTGATTTTGGATTAACCGCATTTGGAAGTTGAAAGAGAGGTAGTTCTCGTTCTTGCATTGGCCCCATCGGTGCGGGTGTAATTGTGCGCAAAGCGGGAGATAAATCGCTGATTTCCGGTAGGATGATAGTAGGGGGTAACGGTTGAGACAGGTGACCTGAATCTGCAGATGATGCCTGGATCATCTGTATGTTTGTGTCTGCTTCTCTATTTAGGGGAATCTGTCCAGCAGCATAGGTCGAACTGCTTGCAAAGGCCGAGCCGATGAGGATTGCCAGTAAGCAGATAATTCCTGTGAGTCGCCATAAGTGGGTTCGCATTATTTATTCTCCTCACGAGAAAAAATTGACAACTCTAGATAATAGTGACATTGGTCAATTTTATCCAGTATAAAATGATTGGTTATATTTATCATTTTCTCTTGATATCATCTATGGCAAGTTTTCGCTATTACCACCTCTTTATTATCAACTTATCTTTTAAGCACTCAGTTCCCTTTTTTTATACAAAATTGAGGCAACCTATTTCGATTATAACATTTTGTCCGATTGAGCCCGGACAATTCGAACTAAGCTGCTCTTATGTTGCACGCCACGAAGAATGATCTAGCTTCATTGCCAGGCATGTCACTTCCTCTGGCGTGTGGTGTCTTCTAGAGATTATAGGCTGTGTCAGGTCAAATTGTCTCACCATTTGGTTCGTAAGAGTGTGGCATGTAATGTGCATTAATTATTTTTATGAATGCTGTCCGATCATGCCCACAACAGAGAAAATGAATTCACAAATGAGTGAATAAGAGGAGAGTGAGATATGTTATGGATCGGTATACTCATAGGAATGTTCTTGGGTGCGAATATCGGTATCTTGGTTTTTGGTATGTGCATTTCAGCAAACAAAGCAGATAATCTAAAAAATGTTTCTAATGACTGAAGGCTTTCAATGCTGCATGCCAGGGGGATCGGGTAGTAGGACAGCCACTAGCTCGCTGGGCACCCGCCCCAAAGCACGCATCCAGGTAGCGATTCTCCGACTGACGAGGGTCGTACGAGATTCGTTATTTCCCACCGGCTCAATATTATCGGCGGCATCGTTATAATGATCGTGATCACCGAGGGGGAGATTTTAAGTCAGACCCATCAGCAGCTACTCGATAAAGGTGGCTACGCTACCTGAATATAGTCCAGTTCAAACGGCAAGAAATTTTATTTTTTCGCTCAATCCTCCATCATTCTCCCATCCCGTCCTTCCTCTTTACACTCCAATTCATTGGGTTACAATACATTCCTGTGGAATGAGGAGTTTAAATGGAATCACAGAAACCACCTCAAAAATCAGGTCTCAATCCCATCTGGTGGGTGATTATGCTGGGTCTTTTGGCTTGGAATGTCTATGCATTTTGGCCGCGTACCCAGTCCCAGATCAGCCTGCCCTACAGTAGTTTCATCGATCAGGTCAAAGCTGATCACATCAAAGCGGTACAGATCAGTGGCAGCTCGATCAAAGGCGAATTTACCCAAGCCCAACCCATGTTGGAATTGATCCCTGTTCCAACGACCTCATCAGGCGCTTCCTCAACCCCTGGAACCGGTCTCCCGGCGACTGAGCCAGTCACTTACAGCACATTCACCACTAACTATCCTGAGGTGGTGGGCGATACCAGCTTAATACCTCTACTGAACATGCACAATGTAGAAATATCAGTCTCCCCACCTACCAGCCCCTGGTTCGCCATCCTGCTGACGGATGGGTTACCCATCCTGCTGATGGTAGGATTCCTGGTATTGCTCGGTAGGCAGGCTTCGAGGGGGCAGGAAAATATCTTCTCCTTTGGACGCAGTAAAGCGCGCCGGTTTATCGAAGACAAGAACAAGGTCACATTCAGGGATGTAGCTGGCGCAGATGAAGCCAAACGAGAGCTGCAGGAGGTAGTCGATTTTCTACGCAGCCCTCAAAAGTACTACAAGCTTGGGGCACGTATTCCACGCGGCGTGCTACTCGTAGGTCCTCCTGGCACCGGCAAGACCCTTCTCGGTAGGGCTGTCGCCGGTGAAGCCGATGTGCCCTTCTATAATATCAGCGCCTCCGAATTCGTCGAGATGTTCGTCGGTGTGGGTGCCAGCCGTGTGCGCACGTTATTCGAACAAGCCAAATCCACTGCACCTGCCATCGTCTTCATTGATGAGCTGGATGCAGTCGGACGGCGTCGTGGCGCAGGCATCGGCAACGTGAACGATGAACGTGAGCAGACTCTAAACCAGCTGCTGGTGGAGATGGATGGTTTCGATGTCAACCACGAGGTCATTATCCTGGCTGCCACCAACCGCCCGGATGTGCTCGACCCCGCCCTGCTACGCCCGGGTCGTTTCGACCGTCAGGTAAACGTCGCTTTGCCAGATCGCAAGGGTCGGGAGGGGATCCTGCAGATCCATACTCGCCAAATCCACCTCGGTCCTGATGTTGACCTGAACTCACTGGCACGTACAACCACTGGGCTGAGTGGGGCAGACCTGGCCAACCTGTGCAATGAAGCTGCCCTGGTGGCAGCCAGTAAGAACCACGATTCCGTCTCCATGGGTGACTTCGAGGCAGCCATTGACCGAATTATCCTGGGGGAGGTGCGTCCGTTGATCATGAAAGAAGAGGACCGCCGCATCGTTGCTTACCATGAATCCGGGCATGTCCTGGTGGCCTGGCTAACTCCTAATACCGACCCGGTCCATAAAGTTACCATCGTCCCACATGGGCGTGCATTGGGCGTCACCGAGCAGATGCCGGAAGAGGACCGCTATAACTATAGCCGCGAAGAGCTGCTTGCGCGCATCCGTGTGATGCTAGGTGGCCGCTCGGCGGAGGAGATTGCCTGTGATGACATCACCACCGGCGCCGAGAATGACCTGGTGGAAGCCACTCGCCTCGCCCGTCGCATGATTACCCGCTGGGGTATGGGCAGCCTTGGGTTGCAGGCGTTTGCCACAGATGAAGAGCAGCCTTTCCTGGGCTATGAGCTGACCCAGGCGAGAGATTACTCCGAGCAAACCGCAGCCCAGATTGATAAGGACATTCAGACCATCCTCAACACCTGTCATGAGGAGGTGAAAGCCCTGTTGGATCGTGAACACGACAAGCTGGATGCGCTCGTTGAGATCCTGCTCAAAGATGAGACCGTCGAGCAGGAAGGCTTGGAACGGATTCTGGGTCCGCGCGTTGGGGGAGAGAAGATAGAATAGTAATTAACTGGTAGGGGCACAGCGACACGATGTCCTTCTAAAAATCCTGTCCCAATCTGTCGTCATCCCCCTCCTTTCAAATACTTATCAAAGAATTCAATCGTGCGCTTCATCGCAAGGTTGAAGTAATTTGCGATATTGTGGTCATCCCCCGGGTACTCATAATATTCAACTTGAACCGGGTTTGCATCCGCTAGGATTTGTTGGTACAGGTCCTGCGAAAATTTAACTGGTACTTCTGAATCCCCAACATCATGGTGCAGCTGGAGTGGACCGGATAGATCTTGCAGGTATGAGTTCGCAGAGATTTCATTCCAGAAGGCAGGATTGTTTTCAGGCGAGCCGTATAAATGCTCCCATAGGTCATGCCAGCTCACGTGGTAATCAGGGTCGGGTGAAAGGGTTGGCACCCTGGGAGGAGGGTGCGGCCAGCAGCACAGCATTTCTGGATATGACCCGACCACCCCTGACCATATCACCCCGGCTTTGATCTCCTTCGAGATGACCAATGCCCGCAGGGTTAGAAAACCACCCATGGAGTGCCCCCACATGCCAATCCGCTGAGAATCTGCCACTGGAAAGGACTGCAGCGAAGACACTGCATTCAGCACGTCAGTCGTATATCCAGGGTCGCCATATGCGCCGCTTGCTACCCCTTGCGAGCGGTCATTCCCGCGGTAATCGATCTTGAAGACGATATACCCATGACGGGCGAGTTGGTCTAAATAGGCCACATATCGTTCGGTGGTCTTGTATGCTTCTGGAGCGATATAGCCGTGGTTGAACACGATCGCCGGCCATCCGTTAACCGGCTTTTCGCCAAACGGCACGGTCAGTAAGCCGTAGATTTTTAATCCATCGGATAAATACCAGGCGTAATACTGATTATAGTTCGCGCCCGGTTTCAATGTTTTTTCAATTGTGATTGCGCTGCCGGGGTATCCTCTCTCCCTCGCCGCAAGAATGCTCATCGGGTGGAGCGTGGGCGTGCTGGTGGGGGGCAGGGTTGGGCTGGCAGTCGCAGCGGGACTCGAGGTGCTGCTCGGAGAGAATGTGGTTGTGGATGGTCGGGTGGGGCTTGGGATGAGAGTCGTTGGAGCGGGAGTTACACTCGCAATACTTGATGCTGTTATCACCAACTCTGACCTGCATCCGTTCGTCATTAAGAATAGGAACAACCCAAAACCTATTCCTGTGATTAATCTGATCGATATTTTATTGTTCCCAGTTAACAGGTTCATGTTGGACGGCAGTTGCATTGGTTCGCTATTATAACCCTACCACATACCGAGTCATTCCCCAGCTGTTCCATTTACAACCCGCCAAGGTATCTGACGGTGTTGTTAACCCAAATCTGTACTTGTCATTGCGCCTGTCCCCGCTGATATTCGGGGACCTGTCCCCGCTGATTTTCGGGGAACCCAGTTAGTTTTGCCGGGTGAAGCAATCTGCCCTTTACATTAGATAAAACCTGCCTTGTGTTTTGGCAAGTTCTAATCGCAGGTTTGATTTATTCGGTCTCTTCAACAACCAGATTGAGAGTACTTGGCGCTACCGAACAATCTTGCTGTTCAGTTAATCAAACTTGGTAAAACCCAGCGATAGTGCTTAAAATGCGCCAATCAGGTTGGGTGAATTAGCCGGCACCGCTTGCCCCACGTCCCACATCTCAACAATTCTTCCATTCTCGAACCTGAACAGGTGGACCACAGAAATCCCCGGCTCGCCAGCCTTCATGATGATGTTCGAGTGGACTGCCACCAGGTTTCCATCACCCAGCACGTTTTTCACCATTAACCGCTTGTTGGGGAATTGAGCATGATTTTCAATCATCCCCTGTTTCAGTGAAGTGAAATCTGCGGCATAGTTCACGTTATGGTGCCTGCCATGCATGTTGATGTAACTATCATACGCTTCATCAATATTCCCTGCCACGACCAGGTTCAGGAAATCCACCGCGCTTTCCTTCTGAGTCTGGATGCTGCTCCTATTTGTCATAATGCCTGCTCCTCTATCCGGCTCACCTCATCGTCCCTGAACGGTTAATCAGCTGATCAGGGAATCGATCTTCGACCAGGTTCAGCCTGATCCCATGTTCAAGGTATGCTTTTAATCCTGCCAATACAAGCCCAAACCCAGCCGCAGATCCCATCGCCTGCTCGACTACACGATCACCATCCCCATTGAAACCGGAATTGGTGATGCTGACGAAGGTTGTATCTGGTGTCCGTAGAGTGAAGGTCCACTCGACCGCCGTAGGGTTCTTATCCATATCCCATTCTACCAAGATATGCTTGCCGGGTTCGAGCTCCTTTACATCGACCATCGTCGATACCCCATACATCTCCCAATCCCAGCGGATGAACTTGCCAACCTCTAGCCTGCCGCTGCTTTTACTGAACCAAAACTGGGTAGTAATGGCTGGGTTAACAAACGCTTCATAAACCTCGTCGGCAGGCTTTCGTATTAGCATCCCAGCTCTGGCAGCTGGGATAGATGTCAGGAACAGCTCCATTGCTACTTCGCTTCCCGCTGGTAAGATAACAGCACGTTCCCGTTCTGGAATATTTTCGTGTCGAGCAGTTTGAACTTCAACATGCTACCGTTCTCAATGAACAACGGGTTTCCCTTTCCCAGCACCACAGGATTGACCATCAAGCGATATTCATCGATTAGATTATTCCTGGTGAAAGTTCGGGCAAGGTCTGCGCTGCCAAAAAGAAGCAGGTCTTTACCTGGCTCGTTCTTGATCCTTGTCATCTCCTGGACTGCATCCCCCTTGATCAGCTGGCTGTTACTCCAATCAACCTTGTCCAGGGTTTTGGAGAAGACGTACTTGAGTATCGAATTCATCTTACCGGCTACGATTGGGTCACTCTGCAGCGCTGTTGGTGTTGGCCAATAGCTCGCCATACCCTGGTACGTCACCCTGCCGAAAATCAGACCACCGGCTTTATCGAGCTGTTCAATCGAGAAATCGTTGAACTCACTGTCCACCTGGTGCCACCCAATATCCCACTTGTTCGGTCCTTCAAAATAGCCATCCAGGGTTATCAGGTTGAACATAATTACTTTACGCATAATTTCCTCCCATTTTTAATTTTTCATCCGGAATTTGATTTTCTTACCTATTATTATAGTTATTATTTACTTGCCGTCACCGGTATTCTGGATATCGAATACCGGTGACGGCAGCTTTTTTCGGTTAAACCATTTTCCAAACCTGAATGGCAGGCTCATTCAACCATTGAGCACTAACTGCGGTCAATTTTTATCCACCCTCGCTCTCTCACCGGCGCGTCCGTTTCGAGTTTACTCAGCAGCCTGGCGGTGATGGCTTCAATCTCATCCACTGCAGTCATGTATGCCAGCTCGTTTGCTTTGGATGGTCTGCTATAACCAGAAATCTTGCGCACGTACTGCAGCGAAGCTGCGTGGATCTCCCCCTGAGTAGCCGGCGGCTCGATATGGTAGAGAGTGTGAATGCTCCTGCACATATTTATCCCAGGCAATCAGCCAGCTTATCGAAGGACTGGTTCCAGCCTTCTTCAGCTTGATGAGCCATTTCTGCATCGGTAAAGCCGCAGTGCTCAAGGGTCATCGTCGTTTTTCCCCCAGATTCTACCAGGGTCAGTTCCACTTCCATCTCCAAGAGTTCATCGCCTGGCATTCCGTAATAAGACGCTGGGACAGGGTTGCCTCTCTCATCCGCAAATGTGTCCGTGTACACAATGCGATTGGGCTCCCTGATCTCCCGGAACATTCCAGTATCCCAATACTCCTTGCCATCCGGTCCGCGCATACAGCTGAGGAACTTGCCGCCCTCGCGCAGGTCAAACTTGGCGTAGGGTGCGGTGAAATCCTTGGGTCCCCACCAGCACATATAGAGGTCGGGGTTGGTCCATTCCTGCCACACACGCTCGCGTGGGGCGTTGAAGGTGCGGGTGATTGTGATGCTTCTTCCATATCGTTCCTGATGTTCCAAATGTTCACCCATCCTTTGCCCGATGCTCAGACGTGCCAGAAGCTCATTGAAACGCTCATCCCCTTCTATTGTCCCTTGTTCCATCCCCTGCTGCATCATCCCATCCCGGTCCTGCACAGATTGGAAGACGTTTTGCTGGGTCACGATCGTTCGGTTCCCCTGATCCTCGAAGGTGGTCGTGACCAGTATTACATGCTCCGGCAACCCTTCCCATTCGAATGTGGAAATGATCTGCTTATTGGGTTCGATTGAGTGGTACACCCCGTGGAACGCGAAAATATTGTTCTGTGGATCGTGCTGGATATAGCGCCATATACCTCCCGGTCGCAGCTCCATCTTTTCAACTTTTGTTGTCAGGTTCCTGGGTCCCCACCACTCGGGGATTAAATTTGGATCGGTATAAATCTTGTAGACAAGGTCGCGTGGTGCATCGAATTTATGTGTGATTACCATATCCAGGCTTCCTGGTATAGCTGTTGTTATAAGTATTTCCATGGTGTTTTTCCTTTGTTTATT
>JBGPBQ010000149.1:0-9927 GCA_041481345.1 Anaerolineae bacterium | reverse complement strand
CGTCGAAATGTCTGCCTGGAGAAGCGCGCCGTGTTTAACAGCGCGATTGAGCGCAGTCCTGATCGAAGCACGAGCTTTGTCGGGATTTTTCACCATGGATCCGACCAGCTGGGAGTCTGAGAGCAGGTCTGTAAAACGGACGTAATGGAAAGGCCCTTCCATGCGCTCGAGACGCCAGAAGATGTACAAGGTCAGTTTTAGCTCAGATAGGTTCTCGATACGCAGCAGAATATGGTGAAAGAATTGTTCTGGGATGCGGATTTGGTTGGTGATATCTTCAGGAAAACCAGGAAAGGTCATGGCTAGATCTTCCGCAGGTCGATGATTTGAGTAGCGGCATTTTCAAACTTGGTCAGGTTTTCACGAAAGACCAGCTCGATATTCCCGACCGGTCCATTGCGGTGTTTGGCAATTTTCATCTGCACCAGGTGGCGCTTGAGTGTATCTTTCTCGTATAATTCCGGCCGGTTGATGAACATGACGACATCCGAATCCTGCTCCAGACTGCCCGACTCACGTAGATCTGACAGCTGGGGTTCCTTATCAGCACGCTGCTCGATGGCACGCGAAAGCTGGGCTGCAGCAAGGACGGGTACATTCAGCTCGCGGGCCAGGATCTTCATATTGCGGGAGATATACGATACCTCCTGGACGCGGTTCTCTGAACGCACACCACTGCTCATCAGCTGGAGGTAATCGACCAGGATCAGGTCGAGGTTAAACTCCATGTGCAAGCGGCGGCATTTTGTGCGCAGCTGGATGGGGGTGAGGCCGGGTGTGTCATCCAGGAAGATAGTTGTGTCATTAAGAACTTCTATTGCCTGAGCAAAAAGCGACCATTCATCATCGGTCAGCTTGCCGGTGCGCAGGTGGTGTGAATCGATTCCAGTTTCCTGGGCGATCAATCGTTGTGCCAGCTGATCATTGGACATTTCCATAGTGAATATTGCGATGTGTTTTTTATGGATCAGGGCGGCATTCTTGGCAACGGAGAGCAAAAATGAAGTTTTACCGGTGCCCGGTCTCCCAGCGATGATCAGGAAGTCGGATGGCTGTAATCCACCCAGCAAGCGATCTAAATCGATAAAACCGGTGGGAACACCGAAATACTCTTCCGGTCGTTTTGAGAGCTGGTCGATACGGCTGTAGTAATCACTCAGGACGGTCTTGATGGATTGGAGGTCACGCGTCATGCGACGTTCGCTGACGCCAAAGATGGCTTTTTCGGCCTCATCCATGACGGCTTCCAGACGATTTTCTTCCTGGTAGGCCAATTTTGCAATCTGGTTGGCAGCCTCCAACATGCGGCGTCGAATGGCGGTCTGCTCGATGATCCGCCCGTAGGCTTCAGCGTGTAATGACGAAGGGACATTGTTGATCAATGTCGTTATGTAAACCGGTCCACCCAGCTCGTTAAGCTGCCCGACCTGATCCAGCTCCTCAACCACGGTCAGAAAATCGATGGGTGCACGACGTTCCTGCAGGCGCATGAAGGCTTCCCACAACCAGCGATGACGCAGGATGTAGAAATCTTCTGGGCGCAGGAACTGGGAGACTTCATAGTATGCCTCAGGGTTTATCAGGACTGCGCCCAAGACAGCCTCCTCAGCTTCTCGGCTGTGGGGCACTACCTGCGGGGCGGGTGCAGGAGCTTCTTCAAAAGATAATACGTCGCTCATTATCGTCTTTCATGGTGTAGAACGAATGGATGTAAAGCCGCGGATAACACGTTTTTATGCTCTTGCACTCAGATGATGATTTGCTACTTGGACGGTTTTTTCTTGCCTTCGTCATCTTCCTGATCACCTTTATCCTCATCATCGATATCAAGGTTTTCAAGGAAGTCTTCGAATACCGATAAATTCTCCTCATTGATTTCTGATGCTGGAGCATCAACCTTCGGGTTTGGTTCTTCAGTGCTTTCCTGCATATCCTCTTCTGGGACTACGCCGACCGAGTCGAGGATGGGACGTGAAACCAAAATGGGCACATGGGCGCGCACCGCTAAGGCAATCGCATCTGACGGTCGCGAATCAATATCAATTTTGCGCCCATCCACTTCTGCCACGATGTTGCCGTAATAGGTGTCATCGTGCAGTGATGTCACTTCCACGCGCAGGATGTGTGCATCCATGATGGTGAAAATATTTTTTAGCAAATCCCAGGTCAAGGGACGGGCTACCTCAACATCCTGAAGTGCCAGGGCGATCGCTTCAGCTTCGTAGATGCCGATCCAGATGGGCAAATAGCGATCTGCATCCACCTCACGCAGGATGACGATCCGCTGTTGTGAGATCAAGCTGACCCGGATACTGTCTATTACGACTTCGACCATATCTGACATAAGATGCCTCCGGCACCATTCATCCTCAGTGGGGTGATTCTAACATGGAATAAGTGTGTGTAGAACCGCATGTAACACAGGCTCGGAGCTATTAATGTTGATTAACAAACTCGTAATGTTAAAAGAATCCTTTAACATCTTGCCTGAAATGAAGATTACGGTATAATAGCTCCACTCATTTTACAGGGGGAGAATTTCAATCGTTGGGTAAATTTGGAAATTGGAATATTGGTGGATGAAAGCAAGCATATTATGGGTGGAGGGAACGCGAACGGATAACTCGTCCTTCGTGCCCTCCTTGAGGAAAAAAGAATACTTGGTGGAAATCGTGCCAACAGGTAGCGCAGCACTGACGCGCCTGGTGGAGTTTGATCCGGATTTAGTTGTGGTAAATGCAGCTTCAGTGAGGAGCAGTGGAAAAAGGATTTGCAAGGAGATCAGGGAGAATTCTGCCAATTTGCCGATTGTCTTAATCGTATCGCCTGAACATGCAGTCTCCGGTGCAACTG
Organism: Anaerolineae bacterium; assembly: GCA_041481345.1. Taxonomy (GTDB): domain Bacteria; phylum Chloroflexota; class Anaerolineae; order Anaerolineales; family UBA4823; genus FEB-25. The sequence continues at coordinate 7,074 of JBGPBQ010000149.1, read as the reverse complement.
CGGCAAGTGTCGTTCTTGTGCTCCCATTCACTTCACGTAAGCTACTTAATCGAATTACACCCCTACTACCCGGCGATGGCAAGAATATTTTACACGTCGGCTTCATCCGGTTGGACCTGGAGCTTCAACGTGTGAGATGCAAAGGGCGCGAAGCTCGTCTGACTCCCAGGATGACTCACCTATTAAAAGTGCTACTGCTACACGCGGGGGAGGCAGTTGGACGCCAAAGACTATTCTCTGAAGTTTGGGAAACCCAATACACGGGTGATACCCGCACACTGGATGTGCACATCAGCTGGTTGCGCGAGGCGTTGGAAGAGAACCCACGCCAACCACAGTTCCTAAAAACCATCCGAGGGGTGGGTTACCGGCTGGATGCGTGACCCTCTTTCTTGAGTTCATGAACAGACCCGCGATTTTTACTCGGCGGGATTTTTATTTTTTTTAGTCAAAACACACAGCGCTAAGGCACCAGGCTGCAGGTATGTCCGTGGATATCCAACACACGCACACGAACTGGCAGATTATGGTTTGCCCTTAGCAGTTTGAGGTGATCGACCAAGCTCCCTTTTCCACGTGGTCTGCACGCCTGAGCGGCACTGTGGAACACCTTTCCATCCCAGCCAGGGTCGACTTCCCAATAGTCGATCTCTTCAGGTTGCTCAGCCACGAGGTATATATACTGATCTTCGAGCTTCGTGTGTAAAGCAGCTGCCAGCTGGGGATCTTCTTTTATGGACACACTCCCATTTAATCGTCTCAGCGCAAAAACCTGGGAGCCTGACTTGACCAGCCTGAGGCGGGAGGTGTGGACCGCCCGGTTACTTACATCACTGGCAATGAAGTGACGCTCGAGTTTGGCTGCAACGACAGCTGTCGTCCCCGAACCACAGAAAAAGTCCGCAACCATATCACCCGGGTTAGAGGAGGCGAGAATGATGCGTTCCAACAAGCTTTCCGGTTTCTGGGTGGGGTAGCCACTGCGCTCTGAGTGCAAACGGGCCACAACCGGGAAATACCACCAGTCTTCGGGGACTTTCCCGCGCTCGAGATTAGGGACCTTACCGAAGCCGGCCTTGGTAGAAGAAGCAAAGGTCTTCACCGTCGAGGGGTCATACGGTTGGCGCACAGCATCGACGTTAAATTTATAGCGGTCGCTTTTGGTATATACCAGAATTGTGTCATGTTTGCGGTTGAAGGCCGAGCGGATGGGTGAAGGTCCGTGATAAACCCAGACGATCTCATTCAGCAGCCGGTCGGAACCAAAAATCTCATCCAGCAAGAGGCGGGCATAGGCGCTGGCGTGCCAATCCAGGTGCAGGTAAAGCGTCCCGGTGGGGGCGAGCAGCTCGTACATCATCTTCAAGCGCGGATAAAGCATGTCAAGGTAAGAATCAATATCCAGCCAATGATCGGGGTAGCCTTCGGCCAGCTGCCATTCCTGTGGGCGGCGTGAATCCTCCCCTTTACCGATGCGCATGGGATAATGGCGGTTGGTAAAGAACGGTGGGTCAGCGTAGATTAGATTTATCGTGTTACGGAACTCAGGCAGCAAGGCAGACATCACCATCAGATTGTCGCCCAGGATCAGCTGGTTTACGGGAGAGGTATCGGGATAGCCGACGGCCTGGGGATAGACAATCGAATCCATCTCTAGGGCGGCTGGTGGAGGTGAAGGTAATGATTTTGTAGCCCAGGTTAGAGTGGGCATCAGGTTCCAATCAAATCGATCCAGTTGGTTATTTGCCGAATTTCACTTTTAATATATCTTCCAGGGTTGGCTTACCGATTTCCTGCAGCTCATAGCGCACGCGTTGGGCGGGTTTATTGATCTTAATGATGCGGTTCAGGTCAATCGGTGTGCCAATGATCACCAGATCTACATCGGATCGGTTGATGGTGGCCTCCAGGTCGCGCGTCTGAGCCTCACCATACCCCATGGCAGGCAGGATGGGTCCGGTCTTGGGATATTTTTCGTAGGTGGCTTTGATCGACTTGACCGCAAACGGACGCGGGTCGACGATCTCGGAGGCACCAAAACGCCGGGCGGCGACGAAACCGGCTCCATACGACATCTCTCCATGGGTCAGGGTCGGACCATCTTCGATGACCAGCACACGTTTTCCTCGGATGGCAGCCGGGTCATCTACGAAGAGAGGGGAGGCTGCTTCGATGATGATTGCATCGGGGTTGAGCATGCGCAGGTTTTGGCGGACCTTGATCACGTTTTCAGGGTCGGCGGTATCGACTTTATTGATCACAAAAACATCGGCGGCACGAACGTTGGTTTCACCGGGATGGTAGCTCATCTCATGCCCAGGACGGTGGGGGTCAGCTACCACGATTTGCAGATCGGAAACATAAAATGGGAAATCATTGTTCCCACCGTCCCACAGGACGATGTCGACTTCCTGCTCTGCCTGACGAAGGATCTTTTCATAATCGACGCCCGCATAGACGATGACTCCATTATCCAGGTGAGGCTCGTACTCTTCGCGTTCCTCGATGGTGCATTCATGCTTGTCCAGGTCGGAATAATTGGCAAAGCGTTGAACGGCCTGCTTCACCAGGTCACCATACGGCATGGGATGGCGAATGGCAGCCACTTTATAGCCCATACCGCGTAAGATCAAGGAGACCCGCCGGGTGGTCTGGCTTTTGCCCGAGCCGGTGCGCACCGCACACACCGAAACCACGGGTTTACTGGACTTGAGCTGGGTGGTCCTGGTGCCCATCAGGCGGAAATCAGCGCCTGCAGCCAGTACGGCGGAGGCTTTGTGCATCACGACCTCATGCGGTACGTCGCTGTAAGCGAAAATCACCTGGTCCACATTTTTCTCTTCAATAAGCTTGAGCAGATCGGATTCGGCGTAGATGGGAATGCCTTGGGGGTAAAGCCTGCCAGCCAGGGCAGCGGGATAGGTGCGCCCTTCGATATCTGGGATTTGAGTGGCAGTAAAAGCAACCACCTCGTAGTCGGGGTTATCACGATAGAAAACGTTGAAATTATGAAAGTCGCGCCCGGCGGCGCCCATGATGAGTGTTCGTATGGCTGACATTGGCGGTTTTTACTCCTCTAAAAGTATTTTTTAAAAGAAGGAATCAGGTTGCCCTGACCTCTTCCTGGCTACATTACCGGTGGTGCTTCGATATCCAACAGCCGGAGGGCATTGGCTAGCGTCTGCCGGGCGGCTGCCACCAGCCGTAAGCGGGCAGCCCGTACGGCGGGGTTTTCCGTCTGAATGACCGCGACAACGTGGTAAAAACTGTGAAAAGTGCTGGCCAGCTCATAGGCATAGTTGGCGATGATCAGCGGGCGGTATTCCTGGGCGGCTTGCTGGACGGTGTTGGGAAAGCGTGACATCATATCGATCAGCTGGACCTCATGGCTGGTCAGAGTATAGTCGAACTGCGCCTGGGGTGGGAAACCACCAGCTTTATTTATAATGCTATTGGCGCGCACGTGGGCATTTTGAATATAAGGACCAGTATGCCCATCAAAATTGAGGGCGGAATTCATCTCATAAACCATGTCTTTATTGTTATCAACTGACAGCATGGCAAACGCCATAGAACCGATTCCTACCTGTTCAGCGACGGTCTGACGTTCTCCCGGTGCCAGGTCCGGATTTTTTTGCTCAATCTCTGCCAGCACCCTGCGGATGGCCTCATCGGCTACATCCTTGAACAGCACCACCAGTCCCTTGCGGGCAGACATTGCACCTTCGGGCAGGCTGACGAATCCGTAACCTAAATGATAGCATTTAAGTGCCTGAGGGAACCCCCACAACTCAAGGATTTTAAACGCCTGCTGCAGGTGCATGCCCTGGCGCACATCCACAACGTAAATCGAGTGGTCGGCATGATACGTTTCAAATTTAATTTTCGCCAGCGCCAGGTCTTTGGTCAGATAAAGTGTGGTGCCGTCACTGCGCAGGATGATGTTGCTGCGGTACTTCTCTTTCTTCAGTCCCAGTTTTTCATCAATGTGGATGATAACTGCGCCGCCCTGAGGGCGTTCATCTTCCGCAATGCCCTTGACGATCAGCTCCTCCACGATAGCTTTGGCGGGTTCATCCACTTCGCTTTCATAGAACCACACGTCCATCTTGATCTCGAGCATATTGAAGATAGCGTTGAGCTCGTCCAGGCTCCAACCACGCAGCTTCAACCACAGGGCACGCACCTGCGGGTCACCGGCATCCCATTGGCGGTAAAGTTCACGGCGTTCAATCTCATAGGCTTCGCGTTGAGCTTTCTCCTGCGGAGTTTCACCCTCCTTCTCTTGAAGAAGAGCCACGGCCTCAACATAAATCTTGAGCAGCCACTGCCCACGCTCGTGTATGCCTTGAGGCTCCTGCCCCTGATAGAATTTCTGATAGATCCAGACAACGGTGATGACGCCCAGGCCAATATCCCCAGGGTAAGTGGCACGGATCGTGTCGAACCCGGCGAACTCAACCACGCGGGCGAGGGATTCTCCCAATATGGCATTGCGGAAGTGACCGATGTGAAAGGAATGCAGCATATTGGGTTGGGCGTACTCAATCATCACGCGTTCACCCTTGGGGTCGCCATGCCCAAATTCAGATCCCTGCTGGATGATCGCGTCGACCAGGCTCTGTGAGTACTCGGCGGGGGAATAGTATAGATTTAAATAGCCGCGGACGGCCTCTTTGCGGATAAATCCAGGTTCATCGCCCAGGTATTCCGCAATATCTGCTGCCAGCTCCTGGGCGCGTTCAGCAACGTTGAGCGACCGCCCAGTGGCTTCCTTGACCGCCCGGCTTTCCTGAGCTGCCAATTGGAAGAATGAAGTGGTAATACCCCACTCGCCTGAGAACGGGATCGGGTTCCAGGAAATTTCACCGAGCTGTGGTAAATGGTGCTCGGTGCAGTATGAGCGGATTTTATCCGAGATGCGCTGCTGTTGAGGTTCGAACATATGCTTAATTGTAGCAAAAAAGCGGGAGTACCTGAAACTCCCGCTGGCAGATTAGCCTTTCATCATCGCTCGGTCTTGCATTACTAGCAAGATCAGCTTCAGGAATATCAGGCGGCTGGTTTTTCCAATTGAGCGAGACGGTGCATCAGACGACCCTTGCGCCGGGCGGCGTTATTTTTATGGATAATGCCTTTTTCAGCAGCCTTATCCAGGGCACTGATAGCAGCCAAGGTCGCGGTGCGTGCGTCTTCCGGAGTGCCAGTCTCCATAGCGGAGCGAGCATTCCTGACAAAGGTGCGTGCACGCCCGGTGAATAAACGGTTGCGCAGGCGGCGCTTATGGTTCTGTTTGATGCGTTTTATTGCAGATTTGGTATTAGCCAACTTAGTCCTCCAAAAAGTCCTTCATAATCACGGCAGGCTATTTTACTTGACACAGGCGAATTTGTCCAGTTATCCTTGACCCCAATCATCAGGGATGGTAAAATCCGTCCGCTTGGAACCCGCCCCCATCGTCTAGGGGACTAGGACGCAGCCCTTTCAAGGCTAAAACCCCAGTTCGAATCTGGGTGGGGGCAACGTGCGTTTCAGCCCACGCTCGAAATCAAGAGGCTGCCATCTCCGTTTCGGATTTTGCTCGAAACGGAGGTTTTATTCCAGGCAAAGGTCAAAAACAATCGAAGGTGACCCGAGCCATGTGTACGTTTTCGTCACACAAGGGTGGCTCAGTTGTGATTTGTATCTCATCCATGTGGATCTCCTTCTCGCCCGTAGACGCGTTAGTGTTCTCGCGGGGTCATTTGGTCTGAGCGTACACATTATTCACAAGAAAGATTTTCCCTTCGAAATCCATCAAATCAGCTTTTCTCTGGCCAGCCCCCGCGGTTAGATTCGTAAATCATGTAAGCACAATTTTGCGTGCCAGAAGAATGATGTATTATTAAAAATTAACATGTTCGTTCTGGCTAATGGCACCTTGTTTGAGAGCAGTCTTAAATGGTTGTATAATGCAAGCGATAGTTAAAAAACGGATGTCTCAGTTGATGAAATAGAACAAATAATTTAAGATTGAATTTCGTAGAATGAACCGAACCGTTATTCAGGCAGATAGGGGAATGATAAACTGGAGAGATATTAACCAAAAAAAGATGCGTGTCAAATGGCCGGCACCGTGAAATGGGAAATGCCATCCTTATCCAGATAGACCTGACTAAATGGACGTTATTGATAAACCGCTAATGCTCCCCACCAACCATACAATCTATATGTGCAAGAAGAGTACTGATATCAAGTGGTAAACGCTCAGCAATGACCGATTCAATTGTACCTACCCCTGATACAGCTCAAATTGCAAATATCCATACAGTACCCGTTTCTAATGCCTTCTCTATCCTGAATTCAGGTCCTGAGGGTCTCTCCCAAGACGAAGTAAAGAAGCGCCTAAAGCGTTATGGCCAAAACATTATCACCGAGATCAAGGGAAAGCCGCTGTGGATCAGGTTCTTGGAGAACTTCACCCACCTGTTGGCAATCCTGCTATGGGCAGGCGGTATCGTCGCTTTGGCAGCTGGAATGCCGGAGCTGGCGATAGCGATATGGTTGGTGAACGTGATCAATGGTGCTTTTAGTTTCGGTCAGGAGTATAAGGCAGAAAAAGCTACGGAAGCACTCAAGAAACTGCTGCCAATGTATGCACGCGTGTTGCGCGAAGGGCAGGAAGAACGTATCCTGGCCGAGAACCTTGTGCCGGGGGATGTTATCTTGTTGGAAGAAGGCGACCGCATCTCAGCCGATTCGCGCCTGATCGAGGAGAACGAGATCCGCGTAGACCAATCTACCCTGAGTGGGGAATCTCATCCTGTGCGTAAGACGAGTTCAGCCATCCTGAGGGAAGATCTGAATCGCGCTGAATTATCGAATTTGATCTATTCAGGCACAATGGTTGCTTCCGGAACCGGTCGGGCCGTGGTATTCGCTACGGGAATGGAGACAGAATTTGGCAAGATTGCTCACCTGACCCAGACAGTAGGCAAAGAGCTCAGCCCGTTGCAGAAGGAGATGGGACGCGTCACGAAGACCATATCACTCCTGGCGATGGGCATTGGTGTTTTGTTCTTTATCGCAGGAATT
>JBGPBQ010000148.1:0-10134 GCA_041481345.1 Anaerolineae bacterium | reverse complement strand
GTTGAGGCCGACCTAGACTTTCACCTGGCCTTAGCGGAAGCCACCCAGAATCCAATTATTCCAGCTCTCCTAGATTCAATAATTAACTTGCTGCGCGAACAAAGAATCCTCACTACCCTGATCAAAGGTGTCTCACAGCATGGTCAGTACAACCACAGGATTATCATTGAAGCCGTGAAACGCAGGGATCCAGATGCTTCCCGGGAAGCCATGCGGCACCACCTTGAACAGATACGCAAGGATTCAGAACGATCTCCAGTGAACACCGAATAAGGAAACGTTGTTGATAAAGCTTATGGGACCACTTGACAACGAAGCTCTCGGTTTTATCGGTAACTTGGGTAGATTGGATACACAATCGACTCGCCATGCTAGCTCTTGGGACCGAGACCGATACCCTTTTCGTTTTGGAGCTTCAATGTCACCCAATCCTTCGACCTTTGCTCCACTCTTATTTGCTGGTAGGTTAGCGGAGGGTATCGAATCTTTACCGAAGTCTGGTTTTACAGCTGTTGAAATCAGCCTCCGCCATGTGAGTGATCTGGACATCCCATGGTTGGATAAGCGTTTGTCTGAGCTTGGGTTGGTAGTTTCAGCCTTTGCCACCGGTCGGATGTGTCTGGAAGATTCGCTGTGTTTGTGTGATACGAATTCTTTAGTTCGCGAACACTTATTTGAAAGGCTTGTAGAGTTTATACACTTAGCTGCCCACTTCCAGGCATCCCTGATCATTGGAGGGGTGCGCGGCAAATTGTCCGGAAATCACCATCAAAAATCTGAACAACGCAACGTTGCATTGGACACCCTTCGGCATTGCGCGGTGATCGCGGGTGACTTGGGTGTTAATTTACTTATAGAGCCCATCAACCGCTATGAAACAAATTTCATAAATACGGCTTTGGAAGCAACAGAGCTGATCGAAACCATTGGCCTTCCATCTGTAAAACTGTTGCTCGATACCTTCCATATGAACATGGAGGAGGTTGACCCTTGTTTAACCATTCGAACCGCCAAGAGGCATTTGCGATATGTCCATTTTGCTGATAGCAATCGACATGCACCTGGTCAGGGCCATATAAATTTTCCTTCGATCCTTGCAGCTTTGGCAGATATTGGATATCAAGGGTTTATTACCGCAGAAATCCTACCCATCCCGGATGATGCGCAGGCATTGCTTCATACCGGACAATATTTACACTCATTAATGTTGGATAAATAATAAGGAAAAATACAATGACTAAATGGACTCTTCCTCCCGATGGCGGTCACATGGATCGCCCAACTGGCATTTACTTGCAAACAATGACAGGCAAAGAAACCAAGGAGCGTCTCAAAAAGAACGACCTGATCATTATTCCCATTGGCAGCACGGAAAATCACGGGCCTCATGCCTGCTCAGGCGAGGACACTTTCCTGGTGACCCGCATGGCAGAACAGATCGCCCGTGCGACAGGTTGCACTGTAGCTGAACCAATGTGGTATGGCTCTCATCCATACCATCACCTGGGTATGCCCGGGACGATCGTCATCCCAGAAAGGACCTTTGCTGATTATTTGCGCGCCATCATTGCCGGGCTGTGGAACTCTGGTTTTCGCAAGCAAATCCTATTGAACGGCCACGGACAGGATTACGTTATCCCGTTGGCAATCCATGAGTTTGGTAAGAAGTACCAGGTCCCAGCGCTTATCGTTAATGTTAATTGGTGGTTTATCATCAAAGAACATATCCGTGATAAAGCACATGGTGGTCCATTTGATACCCCATTTGTTCATGGTGATGAATGTGAAACTTCATTCTCATTAGGGCTTTTTCCAGAAATGATTAATATGGACGATGCGGTAGATACCGTTGGACAGAGTTTAATGCCGCCCGGGCACATCGATGGATCTGGCTCAGCCTACAATCGTCCGATACCCTTCTGGCAGCATATGGGTGCTTCGGCAATTGAGGTTGTTGTGACTCCAGAGGGTGTGGTAGGAAGCGCCACCCTGGCAGATGTGGAAAAAGCCAAACCTGGTCTGAATGCTATCATGGATTATCTAGAAAAATTGGTGGTGGAAATTTTGGATATGTATCCTGCAGGAAAGCTACCACCCACCGACAGGATAACTCAACGTACCCAAGAAGAAATTGAAGCTTTATTAAAAGGTCCATTGGAAAAAGGCGGACGCCATCTTTACACAGTTGCTTATCCACCATAAAAGGAGAGAATTATGCCAAAAACAGTAAAAGCAGTCGTAATGACAGCGCCAGGAAAGGTAGAAGTACAGGAGCTGCCTTATCCTGACCACCTGGAGCCAGGGGCAGTTATCGTTAAAATGGAAATGTCGGGTATCTGTGGAACCGACAAGCATGCCTATCTGGGTGAAGTGACATTATATGGAGGCACGGAATCCGAGCAGGATATGGTCTATCCGTGCGTGCATGGACATGAAAACTCTGGAATTGTAGTTGAAATGAATGGCGCTGGTCGGGATATTGAGTATTCTGGTCAGGATTTAAAGGTTGGAGATCGTGTGACCAACTGTCCAAATGTCATCTGTGGACAGTGCTGGTATTGCCGTAATATTCATGGCTATCCCTATTGTGCCGAGCACCAAGGGATTGGGATGACTTATTATTCTAACCAATTCCCTTATATAGTGGGCGGATGGGGTGAGTACATGTACCTTCCACCCAAAGCCTGGGTCTACAAAGTTCCAGAACACATACCGGTTGATTATGCCTGCTTGGTTGAATTATTTGTAGTTGCTGCATTGCTGGATCGAGCAAAAGAGTATGCGGCTTACGGTGGTAAGGGATTTCATTTTGGTGATACGGTTGTCATCCAGGGTTCGGGAGCCATCGGGATGATGATGTGTGCCAAGGCGCGCATGTTAGGTGCGGGCAAAATTATTACCCTTGATCCGATGGATATGAAATTGGAATTGTCGAAAGAGTTTGGCGCAGACCTCGGAATCAATGTAAGTAAGTATTCTGACAAAGAATTAGTGGAATATATCCGCGATGAGACAGAAGGACGCGGTGCTGACGTCGTTGTGGAAACAGTGGGCAGACCTGAAGTGCTCAAGGTAGGTCTGGAGATGCTCCGCCGGGGTGGCACTTACATGGAAACCGGGAATTTTGTCGATACCGGCGGAACTGTTGAATTGAATGTACACCGTCACATTGCTGCTAAAAATGTCCTGATCTTTGGAAACACCAACCATCCACATGATGGATATTACGCTGCCCTGGATATGATGTGGCGGTATAAACATGAGTATCCTTTTGATAAGCTGATCACACATCGATATAAGCTGGACCAAGCGCAAGAAGCTTTGAAGAAATCTTTTGAACCCGATGCACTGAAAGTAATCTTTACCCCATAATTTGAATCATCACCCATCCGGAGAGATGAGGGAAGGTGCTGCTTGGCGAACGGGAAAATCGTTGAAATGCAAGGTATTGTTAAGAACTTTCCAGGAGTGCGTGCTCTTGATAATGTGGATTTTGATTTGTATAAGGGTGAGATCCATGTTTTAGTTGGCGAGAACGGTGCAGGTAAGTCCACTTTGGTGAAAATCCTTGCAGGTGTACTACCTTTGGATAGTGGAACAGTTCGAGTGGATGGTACTTCAATCAGTATCCCTAATCCAAGGCGGGCACAGCAGCTGGGGATTGGCATTGTATATCAAGAATCAAACCTGTCCCCATATCTCACGGTTGCACAAAACATTTTTATTAGGCATGAGCCTTTTCAAATGGGTTTATTGGTGGATGTCAGGGAAGAGACACGTAAAGCAAAAGAATTGCTGGAATCCCTGTCTATTGACGTCGACCCTGGTGAGTTAGTAGCCAATTTGAGCCTGGCTAAGCAACAGTTAATCGCTTTTGCACGGGCGCTATCTTTCAATCCACGTGTAATCATCCTGGATGAGCCAACTTCCTCTCTGACACAGCAAGATACAAACCTTATGTTCACCATGCTTAACAAGCAAAAAGAACAAGGGGTCGGTATCATTTATATTTCCCATCGCTTGGAGGAGCTATTTCTGATTGGCGATCGGATAACGGTTTTACGGGATGGCAAAAAAATTGACACCCTCGAGATCAATAAAACCGAAATGCCTTCCATTATTCGCATGATGGTTGGCCGGGATATTTCCGAAATGTACCCCAAGGAACCGACTACGATTGGTAAGGAAGCATTCCGGCTGGAAAATATATCCAGTAAAGGGAAATGCCGAAACATTAACCTCTTTGTGCGCGAAGGAGAAGTGGTAGGCTTATTTGGCTTAATAGGTTCTGGTAGAACCGAGACGATGCGTTTGGCCTTCGGTTTAGATCCTCTGGAACAGGGCTCTGTATATCTCAGGGGTGAAAAGATCAATCATATATCGCCAAGTAAATCTGTTGGATTAGGGATCGGTTTTTCTCCGGAAGACCGAAAACAGGAGGGGCTGTGTTTGGCATTATCGGTAAAGGAAAACATTGGACGTGCTTCCCTGGATAAGTTATTCACATCTGGCTTTGTGAATGGTCGAAAGGAAAGGGAAACTGCCCGGAAATATATCCGTGAGCTAAATATCGCCACGCCAACTGAGGATCGTCTTGCAATCTATTTAAGTGGTGGGACGCAACAAAAAGTTGTCCTGGCACAATGGTTGTGCGCAGAATCGTCTGTATTAATTCTCGATGAACCAACACGCGGGATTGATGTAGGCACCAAAGTTGAAATTTATCACATTATCAATCAGCTTGCCCAGAAAGGAAACGCTGTTTTAGTCATCTCATCCGAATTACCTGAAATTATGGGCATCAGTGATCGGATCTATGTGATGTGTCGGGGTGAAATCACAGGCGAACTTGATAGAAACGAGACCAGCGCTGAAAAAATTGCCTCATACGCTTTTGGTGTACAGGAGGCAAACCATGAAAATCGCAACTAGGAATAAGCTCCTACAGCAATTAAGAACTGTTCCAAGTATAGGCTGGATTTTATTGGGATTGTTAGTTTTATTTATAATCATCGCTCCTCATTTTGGCTCTGCGGATAATGGCTTCAATCTGTTTCGGCAGGGAGCAGTTTTGGCCATTGTAGCCTCGGGGATGATGGTTACCATCACCAGTGGGGGCATAGACTTGGCAGTTGGATCGCTCGTTGGGCTTTCAGGAGTTATAGTCGGTTATTCATTAAAACAAGGATATCCCTGGGAGGTGGCAGTTATCGGGGGAATATTGGCGTGTAGTATTGCTGGATTGATCTCTGGATTAATCATTGCTAAAGGTCGAATTTTCCCCTTTGTGGTCACTTTCGGCATGCTTTTTATCGCTCGAAGTATATCCCTTGGATTGGTTCAGGGGGGTTCTATCCATATCGAAAATATTCCTTTTTCTGTGATCAATGAAGGTTCATTCTTGTTTCTACCCATACCATTTTGGATCACCTTATTCGTAATTCTTTTCATTCTTTTATTAATGAAGCGCACAGTTTTCGGCCGCTATATATTTTCTATCGGCAGTGATCCGATGGGTGCATCCTGGATGGGGATTAATTTGGACCTTAATCGTATTTTGGTCTATATTTTGAGTGGTAGTTTGGCAGGGATTGCTGGAGTTGTGCTTTCCAGCCGGGTTAGAACTGGAAATGCTCTTTTAGGACAGGGTCTTGAATTCTTCGCCATTGCAGCGGTCGTTATCGGTGGGACACCCATCACAGGGGGACGGGGAAGCCTGGCAGGGGCGGTTCTGGGAGCTTTGGTTATTACCGTCTTACAAAATGGCTTGTCTCTACTCGGACTGTCGAGTGAGATCGTATCCGCGACGGTTGGGGTAACATTAGTACTGGGGGTCATATTTGCACAATCTGTTTACCGAGGAGGCCTCCGTGCAAATAAGTAAAGTGATTTCACTGGCCCGACCTCGGTTTACCTGGACTCGCTTCCTTACAGCGATAAGTCGGCTATTAGTCCTCTTCATCATGGTGGTTGTGGTTTCGATTTTAAACCCAAAGTTCCTGACCACGGGTAATATATTGAACGTGTTACGGCAGGCAGCCCCGATCTTCATCATCGGGGTAGGTCAAACAATTGTGATCCTAGCCCGTGGGATTGACCTTTCGATGGATTCAGTTGCCTCCTTGACAAGTGTGGTAACTGCCACCTTGATGATCGACAATAAGATTCCATTTTACCTGGCGATGGCGATCGGCTTAGCACTCGGGGCATTACTAGGCTTGTTCAATGGCCTGATAATAACAAAAATAAAGCTGCCTCCCTTTGTCGCTACATTTGGAACCTGGCTTCTATTCAAAGGCCTGACCGTCCTTTGGATCGATGGGAGAGTGATTTCGGGATTTTCAAAAGGTTTCACTTATATGGGGATTGGAAGATTGTTTGGGGTACCGATGATCATTCTCATTGCCATCCTGGTATATATATTCTTCCGGATTCTCTTGAACCAAACGACCTTCGGGCGAAAGATTTATTCCATCGGTGCAAATCCAGACGCAAGTCGGGTTTCCGGCTTAAAGATTGATCGAATCCTGATCATTGTATTCATCATCTCAGCCTTGATGGCTACCTTCGGAAGCCAGCTATATATAGCCAGGATTGACTCCGCCAAATCGGATTTCGGCGAGGGTTTCGCCCTGGATGCCATTGCAGCTACTTTGATTGGAGGTACTTCCTTCGAAGGCGGCGTGGGCACAATTGAAGGCACCGTAATTGGCGCCCTGATTATTATATTACTGCGTAACGCCATGAATTTGCTCGGTATATCACCCTATTGGCAGGGATTAGCGACAGGTGTAATCATCATCGTTGCAGTGCTGGGCGACACGTACCTGAAGAAAATCGCAAAACGATATGAGACCTAGCAGCGATTGCATCACTAGAAAAGGAGGTGAATGATCAGATTGTTTAGACAGTACAGATTGTATCTGTAATTCTGTCACCAACCATTTCGATCCAACCATATGTACCAATTTCTGAGGAGAAGGCTATGACTAAATTTCTTAAAATCTCTATTGCGGTAATCGTGATTGCTTCGACCCTCATGGCAGGCTGCCAGCAGACAGCTACTCCTGCTGCGACAGTTGCCCCTGCTACCCAAGCACCCGCGGCTGAAGTTCCAGTAACGGCTCACTATAAGTTTGCCTGGATTATGCCGGACATGTTCAATCCATTCTGGGTGTACATGCGCCAGGGCGCTGAAAAAGCTGCCCAGGAATTGCGCAAACAGGGTATCCAGGTGGATATCCAGCAGATGGCTCCCATCCAGACCTTCAATGTGGAAGAACAGGTCGCCATTTTTGAGAATGCTATTCAAATGAAAGTCGATGGCATCGGTATCTGCGTTATTGACCAGAATGCTGTGATTGATCAAGTAAACAAAGCTGTTGCAGCGAATATCTGGGTAGCTGCGTTGAGCACCGACATTCCAAATTCCAACCGTACAGTATTTGCAGGCCAGGATAATAAGGTCGTTGCCCAGCAAATCGCTGATATGAATATCAAGAAAAATGGCGGTAAAGGCAATTACATAATCCTGTCTGGAATCGCCGGCAACTATATTTCAGAGGAACGCGACGCTGGTTTCCTCGCTGCCATTGCCGCCAATCCAGGATCCACTCTCCTAGATAAGCAACCAGCCAACTTCAATCGTAAAGACGGCATGGCCGTCATGGAGAACATGTTGCAGAAATATGGTCCTGGTCAGATCCAGGGTGTGTTCACCGTAAATGATGAGGCTGCTTTAGGCGCTATGCAGGCAATTCAGGCTGCTGGTCGAGGCGATGAGATTACCTTGGTCGGGATTGATGGTAATCAAGATGCTTCGAATGCCATCAAAGCCGGCACCATGTATGCTACGGCTGCCGATGACCCGTGGATGAAAGGCTATCAAGCTGTTTACCAGCTGGTTAATAAGTTACAAAATAATACAAAATTCGAAGAAATGCCCGTGATCGCGGTTACTTATGTGACCAAGGATAATGTAGATACGTATATGAAGAATTTTGATTATTACGCTACTTTCTACAAACCATAGGTGAACAAAGTAGAGTTTTGAGGTAAATCGAGCACAACTCTGACGCTTATAATTAAGGGGGTACTGGGTTGGATTTTTCCAGTATCCCTTTAATCAGATTGTAGATACTAAAGAGATTGGTTATTGAAAGGATGTTGCTATGATTATAGACTTTCATGCTCATCCCGATTTTAAAACACCCTCAGAATTGTTTTCTCCAGCCGAGTTTGTGGCTGGTATGGACCAAGGCGGAGTTGATATTACCTGCTTGTTCGGGAACGACCAGGCTGACCCGGGTAGTTGTCCGCCATGGCGAGATGAGCGGTTCATGGCGGTTCCGACGAATTTTAGTGACGAAGAGCTGTTTGCTTTTTGTAGGCATTATCCCGATCGTTTGATCGGTTTCACTTCCATTAATCCAAATCGCTACCAACCCGAACGCAAGGTTGAACGCGCAATTAAAGAGTTTGGGATGAAAGCAGTAAAACTCTACCCTCATTCTGGTTTCTATCCTAATGATTCACGTTTGATAAAAACCTATGAGTTATGTTCACACCTTGGTGTCCCTGTGGTCATCCACACAGGAATGAAGGCGGTACGTTGGCAGTGGATGAAATATAACCAACCCATATTCGTGGATGAAATCGCCACAGATTTCCCAGATTTGAACATTGTGATGTGTCACGGCGGTTACCCGTGGACAGAGGAATTTATATCTGTTGTTTATACCAATCCAAATATCTGGGTGGATTTAACTTTCATGGAACGAATTGAAGAGACCTTTCTATTACCCGGTTTGGTAGAGAACACCATCCGCCGTTTGGTTAAGCTAATTGGCACGCAGCGATTGCTTTGGGGTTCTGAAGGTCCATACATGACTTTACCTTTATATGGGTCGCACGATCCTGGCAATTACCAAGTTTCACAATATAAATTAGTCAAGCGGTTCGATTTCCTGAGTGAAAAAGACAAGGCCGATATTTTAGGGAATAACGCTGCCCGGTTATTAAAGTTATAACTGGTTTATTGGAATCCAAGCATTTTGATCTGAATTTGAAAGGAGTGAACGGATGGTCACGAAGTATTTAATCCATGTTGATCAGGTCAAACCAGCCGATGTAGGTGACGCCGAAGGATTTCAGGGAGTGGATTCGCGCCTTGTAATTGCAGATACCACTGTCGGCTCAGAAAAAGCCTGCCTATTCCGCGTTATCTTTCCAAAAGGTGCTTACCACGGACCACATTACCACACCGAGTCGGATGAATTGCTTTATGCCCTGCATGGGAAGGCAATCCAGTGGGTGGATGGCGTGGAATATATCATGACCCCTGGTTCAGCTATGATCATCCCCAGGAACGTAGTTCATTGGATGCGTAATGACTGGGATGAGAATTTTGAAGTTGTCGGAATTTATCCCGATGTTCCCAATTTCTTTCTGACTGGCCAACAAGTTCCTGAGAATTGGGAAGATTACGGTTTTACACTACGACCGATGAGAAAATAGAGAAAGGATTTACGATGGCTAAAAAGGAATATTATGAGCTTTCAATGGAACAGGAGTGGCGAGATGACACGCATCGCGCCTACGTAACCATCGAATCGATGGGTGAACGCGTCCGTCTTCTCAGAGAAGAAGATGTGCTCGAAGTTTTGGATGGCGCTTTCGATATGCACGTGCATGCCTTTCCAGATCCTCTAATCGATACCGGTTGGGACCAGGTTCAAGTGACCAAGATGGCCACAGATATAGGCATGGGTGGTTGTAATTTCAAGGCACACACCTTCCCAACCGCGGCAACCGTTCCTTTTGTTAACCAAATCGTCGAAGAATATGCTCGGAATGTTGGTAAGAAACCTGCTCATGCCTATGGTGGCATTGTGCTCAATTACTTTTCGGGTGGTCTTTACCCTGACTCTGTAGAAATGGCGGCTCGCTTGGGTGCTAAAACAGTATGGCTTCCCAGTCACGACTCTGCCCACCACAACCGGGTGATCAACGATCCAGGGACTCACTGGATTGAATTGCGCAGGCAGAATGGGCTGGCAGGGGCTGCCGCTCACTGGGTCTCCTGGATTTCCTGTGTTTCCTGGGGACGCCGGGGTTCGGCTGCTCGAAGGCAAG
>JBGPBQ010000147.1:0-10171 GCA_041481345.1 Anaerolineae bacterium | reverse complement strand
TAGGCGTCGCCGCTGGTGTCGGCCAGAAAGGCGTCGATTTGCTCGACGCTGGGGGGCAGGCCGACCAGGTCGAAGCTGAGGCGGCGAATGAGCGTGGTTTTGTCCGCCTGCAGCGGCTCATCCAACCTGTCAAGCACAACGACTGGCACAAATGGGACTACCGATGCCCAAGGGAAAACGAGCCTATCCAAGGTCAATATGCTGCTGGTTGGCACACTCAAGCTCGAGGATACCGACCAGGCAGTCAACATGGATGAAGCCGCTAAACTTTTACCACTCTGGCAGGCATACCGCTCCTTGAGCACCAGCCAGACCACAGCCGAGGCCGAGGTGGATGCGCTGCTCAATCAAATTGAAAGCACCATGACTGCAGAACAGGTCAAGGCGATCGAAGCTTTGAACCTTACCAGCACCGATATGATGAGTCTAATGCAATCCATGGGCGGGGGAATGGGTCCGCAGGGAACTCCCAACCCACAAAGCACACCCGGTGTTGATATCCCCGGCGGTGTATTCCAATCTGGCGGTCCGCCGGCGGGGTCAACTCCTTCGGGCAGTTCAAATGGCGGAACAACAAGGAATTTCCCCTCCGGTGGTCCCTCAGGAGGAGGAGCAATCATGGTTGGTCCCGGAGGTGACGCAGGCAGCGCAGCTGGTCTGGGTGGAGGTCCAATGATGCAGGGCACCCAGGACCCTTCCATGCAGGCGACTGCTCAAGCCAGGTTTGGCACGCAAGCCAATA
This sequence comes from Anaerolineae bacterium, assembly GCA_041481345.1. Classification (GTDB taxonomy): domain Bacteria; phylum Chloroflexota; class Anaerolineae; order Anaerolineales; family UBA4823; genus FEB-25. Next base: position 9,429 of record JBGPBQ010000147.1, on the reverse strand, counting down.
AGGTTAATACCATCCTTTTGGATGTGCTGATCACCAAGCTGGAAGCTAAAACATCGAATTAAAAAAAACAGGGCACCTGATTGAAGTGCCCTGTTTTTTTATGTTTAAATCAACACTCTGAATATCCGCAAGCATAGCACTTACGGCAGCCCTCTTCATTAACAACTGCTGCCTGACCGCATTCCGGGCAAAGGTCACCAATTTGGAATGCCGGCTGAACAGCGGTGGACGATTTTTCGGGGATGTCTGAAGGACGGATGGGCCGCTTATCATACCCACCATTCCCGCTGTATGCAGCGGCTTCCTGGTATTCCTCCGAGTCTTCCAGGTATTCTGCCAGGGTCTGAGCCACCCCATCTGGAAGTGACCGCACCCGGTTGGGTCCAAACCCCAAGGAGCGCCCACCTCCGATGCCGGAAAGCTGCTTGACGATCTCCTTGAGCCGCTCACGCGGTAGCACGGGCGAAGCAAGGCGGAGCAGATAGGAGATAAGCCGCCCAATCGCCTCGGAAACCGCCGCAGTTTCTGAACCTGCCTTGGCAGTGCTTACGAATACCTCAAAAGGATGGTCACCGCCGTTCTCATTAATAGTCACGAAAGCCTTTCCTACTGGTGTGCTGATACTGTAAGTGTAGCCTCTCAAGCGGCGCGGTCTCGGCTTCTTGGTCGCTGACCAGTGATGCTCATCGTCACCCGCGCTGACAGATTGGACTACCGCTGGAGCATGTTCCTCCCGCAGGGCAAGCTCTTTCTCGCGCGAGGTCGCCTTGGTCTCCAGGACGACTTTTTGTCGTGAACCAGTAACGTACACTGTGATGCCCTTGCACCCCAGCTTCCACGCCAGCAAATATGCGGTCGCAACTTCGTCTTCGCTGGCATTGGCCGGAAAATTGACCGTCTTACTCAGGCTGTTGTCTACAAATGCCTGCATGGAAGCCTGGGTGCGTACATGTTCCTCTGCACTGATATCCTGTGATACGACGAAAAAATGTTGGACCGGCTCAGGGACGGCTTCATTCTCCTGGCATGTACCGCTTTCCATCACCTGCTCGATGATAGACTGGCGGTCATGGTCGTTAATCCCTGCTTCGACCAGCGCATTTTCAAACTGCGGGCTGGTATATGTCAGTGGCAAGTCGTGCCCGTTATCGTTTACGTGGCGGATATATGCCAGGGCAAACACCGGCTCACAACCGTACCCTTCGCACCCGGCTACAGTAGCAATCGTACCTGTGGGGGCAATTGTAGTTTGAGCTGCATTCCTGATCCCATGGTTTTTAATTCCACGGATGACAATATTCCAATCCACTGCAGGCCGCTTGAATTCGCGCTGATAGGGTGTTATGGGTTGCGGGGGTGTCCAGATCATCTTATCAGGATCGTATATCGAGCCTTTGATGGCGGGGAACGGTCCGCGTTTTTCGGCTAATTTAATACTGGTCAGCATGGCGTGATAGCGGATGAATTCAGTCACCTGGGCAGCGAATTCCTGCCCTTCTTCTGAGCCGTAGCGGATGCCGGTGTGATACATCAGGTCGCCCAAGCCCATCAGCCCCAGGCCGATCCGGCGCGCCTGCTCGGCAGCTTTCTTCAGCTGCGGGACAGCTGGGACGTATTCATTTGCCTGGATGACATCATCCAGAAATTCAGTCGAGAGCTCAACCGCCCGGCGTAGTTTTTCCCAATCCACCTGGTGGTTTGGACCGAACATCTCAGCCAGGTTGACCGATCCCAGGCAGCAGTTCTCATATGGACCAAGCCACTGCTCACCACAGGGGTTGGTCGCTTCGAGCTGGTATAAATGCGGGACAGGGTTTGAGCGGTTGGCTGTATCCAAAAACAGCATGCCGGGCTCCCCATTATAGTGCGCCTGCCTGACTATTTTATTGAACAGGTCGCGCGCCTTAACCTGCTTATATGTGATGATTGGTACGCCTGCCTTCTCTGCCATCTCGAGCGTACCATGGAACTCGTGGTATTCAGGGCTGGCGACATCCGGGAAACGCAGGTCCCACATCGAATCGTTTTCGACCGCACGCATGAACGTATCGGTAATGCCGACGGATATGTTGAAGTTCGTGATGGCGTTCTCATCCGTCTTGCAGGTGATGAAATCTTCAATATCCGGGTGATCGACCCTCAGGACGGCCATATTGGCTCCACGACGGGTTCCACCCTGGGCGATTTCCCCAAACGCCTGGTCGTACACTCTCAAGAAACCGACCGGACTGGTTGCCTGTCCGGCGGATGATTTAACCAGTGTATTTTTCGGTCTTAAACGTGAAAATGAAAAGCCATTGCCTCCCCCGGTTTGCTGGATCAATGCTGCGTCGCGCAGGGTTTGGAAAATCCCGGCTTCATGCCGTCCCATATCATCTGAGATGGGTAGCACAAAGCAGGCAGCCAGCTGACCTAGAGGCGTCCCGGCACCTGTGAACGTAGGCGAGTTGGGGAAAAACTGTTTACTGGTGAGCAGCTTATAAAATTCCACTGCCTTGCCCACCTCATCCTCGCCCCAGCTGCTCTCGACCCTGGCGACGTGATAAGCCACCCGCCAAAACATCCCTTCGATACTTTCAGCAGGCTTGCCTTCACGGTCTCGCCTGACATAGCGCTTGATGAGCACCTGGCGTGCATTCTCGGTTAGATGTATCTCCGGTATACCGGATGGCATCTCTGGAGTCGGCAGTAAACCATACCGGTTAATCCGTATTTGTGTAGTCTGTACCATATTTATTCTCCGAACCAACCCAATTGCTCAACCCTCTAAGAGACGGTCGATCTCATGGCGGATCGACCGTAAATCGTCCAAGCCGAGATAAACGATTGCATATCGTATGTAAGCTATCTGGTCCATCTCTTTCAAGCCGGCGATCACCATATCGCCAACCACCCTGGAAGAGACTTCCGACCGCCCCATGGCCTGAAGAGTGGCTTCGATCTCACCCACCAGCCGATCAACGTCTGCAGCTGGGACGGGGCGCTTGGCGCATGCGATGCGTATCCCCCGGCTCAATTTTTCGTGGTCAAACTCCTCGCGTGTCCCATCTTGCTTGATAATCAGCGGCGTCGCCAATATGGGACGCTCGTAAGTGCTGAAGCGTTGGCCACAGCTTTCACATTCCCTGCGACGCCGGATGCCCCCGCGTGTGTCGTGGGAGGTATCAATTACTCTCGATTCTTCATTTCGGCAATAAGGACAGCGCATATCATATACCTGGTTTCTAGAACATTTGTTATCGCTATAGGCGGGGGTTCCACTTCCAATTGCCCGCATAGGTGGGAGTGGAGATGCTTGAATTTTAGCACAGGCTTTCTCCCCACGCAAGAGAAATATGAGCGATTTTTCTTAAAATATTGAGGAATATTTAATTCTTTAAGATTGCGCTTGATTAGGTGTCTATTAAATGTACATTGCATCATGCCTGGCGGTAAAACTTCCCCACTTTTCGGGTTCCCCGAGGAAAGACAAAATCCCCCCATGATGGCGCGAGCCATCTTCACTCGCCTCCCACCCCATCCAGCATCCACACACGCTGGAGTGATGGGCCGGCGGGGATTGCCGGGAGGAGGAGGCCGGCAATCCCCTACCAAGCTTACAACTTCACCCAAAACACCACGTTCAACCCCAAAACCCGAAAATTGCAGGGTGAACCTACACCATATTCGAGATCGGCTGCCATATCGATGGAGTTTTATCTCCATCCCCGAGTGATATGGGCATCGTATCGGGTATCTGTCGGAATACCTGACAGTTACCTGAAGAGCTTCCGGAAGGTTCCGGTGCAGCGCCCCTCTGGCATTATCGCCGGGCGCTACGAGTGACAAGCCATTTTGGGCTACAAAGTTTGCCTGCTGACCAGTGCTCCTAGGCATCTCGAAGCGGTTAGGTAACCTTTTCCAGACCACCGGATATCGAACCGGTACTGTAGCCCTGCTTGTTCTACCGATACTTCCAATCACCTTAGTCATGGGACCTTATGAACCGATCCCCATAATGCGCAGCCGCACACATACCTGCCACAAATACCCCAATACTGACCCCAAAATACGCACCCACCACGAACACACCCAAGACTAATAACCAGTTCATCGTTTTCCTCCTATATTCAGGAAGACCACAAATGTTGAGTGTCCCTCCAGGGAACCAACCTGTGACAACTATCTCATCATAGCTAAGGCAGGTCCTTGGTCATCGTGATAGCTTCGGCCTTTGCGGACCATACTGCCCATGGAGGGGTTCATAGCGTTCCATCAATCTATTCATAATCGCCAGGTGCATGTCAATCGTTCTAATCCAGTCGAAAGCAGGCCTTCAGCACCTTGCTGATCCCTATCCCAAACCATGCTGCGTTAACTTACGCTAGCTGTGAGTGCGATTCCGCAGGAAGGTCGGGATATCCAAGTCATCTGTATTAAATGTGCGTGGTGCGAAGTCGGTTTTGGCAACTTCAACGGGCTGCATCTCACGCGCCACCTCGTCAGCGTGCACGACCGGCTTATCCGTCCGTAAAGGGTTTTTCTGGGTTTCAACAGCCCTCCGGACTGTGATACCAGTGCGCTCAAAGCCTGTCGCGATCACGGTTACACGCACTTCATCGTCCATATTCTGGTCGATCACAGCCCCGAAGATCAGGTTTACATCGGGGTGTGCAGTTTCCTTAATTATTGCAGCTGCCTGGTTTACCTCGAACAGGGTCAGATCTGGACCACCGGTGACATTGAATAGGATACCGCGTGCACCGTCGATAGTGATGTCCAGCAGCTGACTGGAGATAGCCTGCTCAGCCGCCATTTTTGCCCGCTCTTCGCCATGCCCAGTTCCCACTGCCATCAAAGCCGCTCCGCCTTCCGCCATAATCGTGCGGACGTCAGCAAAGTCCAGGTTGATCAGCCCGGGTACGGTGATCAGTTCTGAAATACCCTGGACACCCTGGCGCAGGACATCATCTGCGATCCGGAACGCATCCTGGAGGTTGGCATGCTTATCCACGATTTGCAGCAAACGGTCGTTAGGGATAACGATCAATGTGTCGGCTTGCTCTTTCAATTTTTCGATACCCGCTTCTGCCACCTGGATGCGCCGTGAGCCTTCAAATGCAAAGGGTCGGGTGACCACACCAATGGTGAGGGCACCCAGCTCGCGCCCGATCTGGGCAATTATAGAGGCTGCACCGGTGCCAGTCCCACCACCCATCCCACCGGTGACGAAGACCATATCTGCCCCACGCAGCACGTTATAAAGTGCTTCCTGTGACTCTTCAGCTGCCTTGCGCCCCTGCTCAGGGTTTCCACCTGAGCCCAGGCCGCGGGTCAGCTTCTCGCCGATCCGAACCCGTGTGGGGGCACTGGAGAGCATTAGCGCCTGGGCATCGGTGTTGATGGCGATAAATTCAACCCCTTGGAGCCCCTCTTTGATCATCCGCTCCACGGCGTTGCACCCACCACCTCCTACGCCCACCACCTTGATATGGGCAAAGGATTCCAACTGACTGGAAAAACTTGAATTTTGATTCATAACAAAGATCCTCCTCCTACATATATATGAAATGAATTTTGTTAGTCGGCACGCTTTATTAGAAAAACCAAATTATTGCTCAGAGATGATTTCCAATGATTATTCACTTATGGTAGCAACCTCCTCAGAAAAGTCTTAACCGATTCCCACTCAATTCCACTGGTCACTGGGCCAATGCGGATACCCTGGTGAGCCGGCTGGACGTAAATATCGGTCATTAATAATGCCCACTTGAGCAGCCCAACGCTGGTGGAATAAGCAGGAGATTGGAGTTTGTCGGCCATGCCGATCAGGTTTTCCGGCATGGCTATGCGCACCGCAAGATTAAGCGTCTGGCTGGCTAAGGCGCGGATCCCGGGCAGTGCACTCGACCCACCTGTCAGCACCATCCCGGCTGGCAGTAGTCCATCGTACCCCGAGCGTTTGATCTCTTGCAACACCAGGCTGAACATCTCTTCAACCCGGGCTTCGATGATGTGTGCCAGCTCCTGGCGGTTGATCTCTACCGGCTCTTCTTCCCCGAATGGCTTTATACTGAACGATTCGCCTGACGGAACCTCATCCCTGACCGCATGCCCGTGTTTTATCTTGATCTCCTCGGCTTGGGTGATCGGCAGACGTAGACCGTGGGCAATATCGGATGTAATATGGTCTCCACCCACAGCCAGGACGTTGGTGTGCCACACATCTCCGCCGATATAAATCGCCATATCGGTGGTTCCGCCACCCATGTCGCAAATCACCACACCCATCTCACGCTCGGTCTCAGTCAGCACTACCTCCGCCGACGCCAGCGGGTTGAGCACGAACTGGGTCACATCCACTCCGGCTGCACCCACACACTGGCGCAGGTTTTCAACTGAGGCCGCGGAGGCTGTTATGATGTGAGTCTCAACCTCAAGGCGGTAGCCGTGCATCCCGAGGGGTTTCCGAATACCTTCCTGACCGTCGATGCTAAACCCACGTTGGATAATATGAATAATTTCACGATTATGCGGAATATTGACCGCCTTGGCTGCATCGATTGCCCGGGCGATATCACCTTCATCGATCATTCGCCCGGCAACACCCACAACCCCCCGGCTGTTAACTGACGAAACGTGTGACCCTGCCAGGCTCACCAGGGCAGAATCAATTTCCAGCCCACAGGTGCGCTCAGCTTTTTCGACCGACCGCACCACTGCCTGTGAGGCGGCCACCATATCCACCACCACGCCCTTGCGCACCCCCTGGGAGGGTTCGACGCCCACTCCAAGGATGCGTAATGTGCCTGGTGTTTCTTCTCGTCCAACCAGCGTACATATTTTGGTTGTACCGATATCAATTGCGACAATGATTGGTTCGTCCATAATCACTTCTTTGCGGTAGGTTCACCGCTCCATCCGATAATATGGTGCGTGGACATATTCCACGCTGATCAACGCTGGCTGAATGCCTTCGCTTTCCAATCGGTCCACCAGCGCCTGGTATAGCGTTAATTTCATTTCCATATCCTGGTCTTCCGCTCCAAAGAATACCTCCCAACCTTTTGGGTCATTCCATCCTAACCCGTGCTCGCTGTCATATACCAGGACAGTATCTGCCGGCATCTTCGCACCCAGCGCCAGGATTGCAGAGACCAGCTCAGGTGATAGCCTCATGGTAGGCGTTATGGTCGTCGTGGCACTTGCCTGGTCTACCGGCAGGGTTAGCAAGTCACCCGGTGCAGCAGATTTTGCTATGCTGGGTGGTGTGCCATGCCCCTCCACCTTCACCATGGGTTGCGCTGCTTCACCTCTGGGCGGGAATGACACACCTTCTGCGTCCACCCAGGTCTCGGTACCATCTTGAACCCAGTCGATGACTGGCTGACGCTCTGTCACCACCACTTTTACACTTGCTGGTAAATTAACTTTGACCGAAATTTTCGCCAGCTCCGGGAAAGCCTGCTGCAGGCTATTGTCCAATGATCTGGGGTTGATTGTAAATACCGATTTTCCGAAGGTCCTCATCACCGCGTTCAGGTCACTCACCGTCAGGCGTTTCAAACCTATCGCTTGCATCGTGTTGACCTGAAAAACCGGCGCTTTCCATATCAGAAATAGGCTGGCGAACATCATCAGCACCATCAAGAGCGAGACTACTCTCCAACCCAGGCGCGGGAAAGGTACCGCTGGCAGTCGCATTTCAGCCCCCGGCACATTCAACGGCACATCAATCCGGCGCCGGGGTGGCTTTTGCTTGCTTAGCCGCGAAGATGCCACTCTGCCGAAAGCCATCCCACCCATCCCACCGCGCACCATGACCGGCGGTGAAGCTTCCGAGCGGGCATCAAATAACCTGGTCTTTTTTCGAGGCAGGAATCCCTTTCCCGGCTTCGTAATGCGCTTAGTTTCCGCATGCGGCGTGGCTTCGTAATTGGTCTCACCCCGCCGTGTTTCTCCTTTTCGACGGGGAGTGCGAACACTTGTCCTATCGCCCATCGAGGCGGTGTTTTGAGACACCTGGTGGTTGCGGGGTTTTCTTGAGCCTGTTTTTTGATTAAGATTTAACGCATCCTGAAGATCGGTCAGAGGGTTCGGGGGCAGCTTAACCTTGGCGGAGACAAGGCGCTCCCTGATCGTTGGACCAACAGCTGAAACACGCCGTTCAGTTCTGCGATGGCTTGATACTGGCGTATCAAGGTTGGATATCTCTAAACTGCCGCCGCGCTTTAGTTTCCGCTTGCGGGCTCTGCTAGGATCTGCAGTCGATCCGGCTTGATCCATCTCATGCTCAAGATCTGTCATAACTCATCCACCGTACCGGTATATGGTTTTCAAGCTGTCATTTTTACGTTCTACTGCCAGCTCGATCAAACGGTCCACAAGCCTGGGATAGGGTAAACCGCTGGCTTCCCAAAGCTTCGGATACATGCTGATGTTGGTAAAACCAGGGATGGTATTCAGCTCATTCAAATAAAGCTTGCCGTTATCCCGGTCAAGAAGGAAATCGACCCTTGCCATGCCCTGGCAATCAATGGCTTTAAACGCCTGAACTGCCAGCTGCCTCACCTGCTCACTCGTCGCCTCAGGGATGGGAGCAGGAATGAGTAATTGTGAAGCATTATCGATATACTTGGCTTCATATGAGTAAAACTCACGGCTGGGGACGACCTCCCCGGGGACTGAAGCCTCGGGCGTATCATTACCCAGCACGCTCACCTCGATCTCACGGGCGTTCACACCACGTTGGACCAATATGCGCCGGTCATAGCGGGAAGCTTCCATGAGCCCCTCCAGCAGGTCTGCCCGACCAGTGCATTTGCTTACTCCCACTGATGAACCCAGGTTGGCCGGCTTCACGAACAGCGGGTAATGAGCCATCTTCTCAGACTGGGTGATGATGTCATCTATTTGATTCGCAAGCGTACTGCGTAGCACCACTATCGCCTCCGGAACCGGGATGTGGTTGGCCAGCATTACATCTTTGAATAAACCTTTATCCATGCCCACCGATGATCCCAAAACTCCCGCCCCAACATAGGCGATCCCGGTCATCTCCAGCAGTCCCTGCAGTGTGCCATCTTCACCAAAGGTCCCGTGCAAGACGGGAAAGACCACATCTAGTTTTGTGAGCAGCTCAACCATCAATCCATGCTCGGTCTTCTGGATTGTGTGGATGCCAGGCCAAGCGGGGTCGGGCAGCAGAGCAGCGGTTTTGAGTCCAAAAATCTGACCCGTCTGCATGGCCTCCAGCACGTTCTCTCCGGTCAGCCAGCCACCCTCCTGGGTGATACCGATCTGTGTCACCTCATACCGCTGAGGGTCGAGCACACTCAGCACGGAACGCGCCGACATGAGCGACACCTCATGCTCGCCTGAGCGCCCGCCAAAAATGACTCCAACCCGCAGCGTTCGTCCTATATCCATTTTGATACCTTTACTGCTCCG
>JBGPBQ010000146.1:0-10185 GCA_041481345.1 Anaerolineae bacterium | reverse complement strand
AAGAATTCCCTGGAATATCTCTAAGCGAGAAAGATTTCGACGACGGTAAGATTCTTTATAACTTCGACAAGCTCAACGGCATTTATGCCTGGGACACTGGTGTCGGCATCGGGAGCTACCTGGCTTCCCTGAAAGCTGGGGTGATCCTGGGGAGCCATTGTTCCACCTGCCGAAAGATCGTCATACCGCCGCGCACAGTTTGTGAGTGGTGCTACCGACCGATGGATGAGTATGTGCCCCTACAAGATACGGGTACGGTAAACACCTTCTCACTCTGTTACGTCACCTGGGACGTACAGCGCATCAAAGAGCCCGAGATCCCAGCGGTGATTAACATCGATGGAGCTTCACCCCTGCACGGGATCATGCACATGCTGGGTGAGATCGACCCGAAGGATGTGAAGATCGGGATGCGCGTCCAGGCGGTGTGGAAACGTGCCAAAGACAGGGTTGGCTCCATCAACGATATTTTGTACTTCAAGCCGATCAAGGAGGCCTGACCATGACACTCCTTCAGCGTGATCCAAATGCACCTGTCTCCTGGCTGGGAGACTTACCCGTAACCAACCGCTACACCTATGGGCTGGCAGGTGAAAAGTTCTTTCGTACCCTCAAGGATGAGGGCAAGATCCTTGGCACATACTGCCCACATTGTGACCATACCTATGTGCCTGCGGCAGCCTTCTGTGAGCGCTGCCTGGGTAAGCTGGATGACTGGGTTGACGTCGGCACAATCGGTGATGTGGTCACTTACACCGTCCTCAACATCGCCCTGGATGGCAGCCCACTCGAGAAACCCGAAGTCATCGCCTTCATTCGTTTTGGAGATGGCGGCTTGATCCATCACCTGGGTGAGATCGAGCCGGAGCAGGTCGAGATCGGATTAATGGTCGAAGCGGTGCTTCTGCCTGCCTCGAAGCGTACTGGGTCGATCCTGGATATAAAGTATTTCAAGCCAGCGTAGATTGTTCCATTGATCATTCAAATCACAGTATCCTGCGGAGGTCACGAGGATATTAAATAGCCTCGGGCGCATCCGCAGGATATATTTATTAATGATTTTCGGTAAACCAGCGCATGATGATAAAATTCATTGATTTTCCACATCATATACGGTCATCAATTTAGCTAAAAATATTAAATATTGCGGACTTATCGATATATGCCTAAATTATCCATAAAAAGGAACTATATTAACTCTTTGGTTTTATTACTGCTTGTCTTACTGGTGGGATGCAATTTTCCTCCAATAAAGGCTTTATCATCGAACAATCCCAGTTTACCTCCCGTGGCAGAGCTGCAGCAGACGATGGTCACCTTCAGTGTGAGCATTGCCCAACCCCTTCCGGCCGGTGATTCGATCTACCTGAATTTATTAGATGAAGTGACCGGTCTATCCTTTAACGTCCATAAATACATCCTACAGGCAGATAATGCCCTCAATTATTCGGTCACCCTGCCGTTCACCATCGGTAAAGTGATCAAGTACCGTTACAGCCGGGAAGGTTCCACCATTGTTAATGAACACCTGTACAATGATCGAGCCGTGCGCTACCGCATGTATGATGTCGAGGGACCCGCGGCGGTGAAGGACGTGATCAGCCGCTGGACGGATACCGCATACCAGGGTCCCACGGGGCGCATCATGGGCGATGTGCTGAATTTCTCCACGGGCAAGCCTGTGCCCAATCTGCTGGTCACGGCGGGAGGTGAACAGGCTTTCACCCTTGCTGATGGCACTTTCCTGCTCGAAGGCCTGCCCCCGGGCACGCATAACCTGGTTTTTTACGCCCTGGATGGCTCGTACCACATCTACCAGCAGGGGGCGGTGGTTGCAGCCGATTCGACCACTCCGGTATCGGTCCAATTAAGCCCGGCGAAGCTCGTCACCATCATTTTCACGATTAATGTACCAGCAGATACGCCTGCGGATGCACCTATCCACCTGGCTGGCAACCTGTACCAATTGGGAAACACCTTCGCCGATCTATCAGGCGGGGTCAGCACGCTGGCTGCGCGCATGCCAACCTTGGGCAAGCTGCCTGACGGGAGATACATGCTCACCCTCAATCTACCCGCAGGCACGTATATCGAATATAAATATACGCTTGGAGACGGTCTGTGGAGTTCCGAAGTGACTTCTTCCGGGACCGTCAGATTACGCCAGCTGCTCATCCCCAATACTTCCCTCGAGCAGAATGATATCGTCGACACCTGGCTGGCTCCTGATACCAAACCGATTCATTTCGAGGTGAAAGTACCGGCAGATACTCCTAGGAATGAGAGCATCTCGATCCAGTTCAACCCCGGTTTTGGCTGGCTCGAGCCGCTTCCGATGTCGCCCATCGTAAATCCTTCAGAAGCACTCCCCTGGAAGTTTGACTTGACCGGACCGTTCAACCATCTGACCAACTTGCAGTACCGCTACTGCCGGCAGGAGCAGTGCGGGTCTGCAGATGACGTTGCCACCATCGGCATTAACCCCACCGGGCGCATAGCGAACCCGGCCTCGAACCCCGGGACGGTAAGCGATTCAATCCAGAGCTGGGCTTGGTTGAGCAGCCCTGATGAGCCAGCCAATATCCTGGAGGTTCAGGTTCCTCCCAGGTCAGACGGTTTCATCGCCGGCATCGCCTTCCAACCCGCTTACCATCCATCCTGGGGACCATACCTGCCGGACGCCGTCAGTCAGGTCAAAAACCTGAGCGTGAACCGGCTGATCCTTTCTCCCACCTGGACTTTTACCAACAACTCACCTCCTATCCTCGAGCCGCTTCCCTCGCAGGATCTGCCCTGGCGTGAGCTGGCCGATATCATAAAGAACACCTCTCGCACGCCCCAGTTCACCATTGGTCTCTACCCACAGGCCAACTTCCCGGTGGCAGTTGATCAGTGGTGGCAGGACGCCCCTCGTGATTTTCCATGGTGGGTATCCTTCTTCGAACGTTACTCGAATTTCATCCTGCACCATGCCAAAGTGGCTTCAAATGCTGCAGAGCCCCTGATTCTGGGTGGTGATTGGCTCAACCCTGCATTACCAGGCGGCACGCTCGCTGATGGCAGCCCCAGCAACGTACCTGAGGATGCCGAGGCCCGCTGGCGTAGCCTGATCCAGCAGATCCGCGGGCGCTACTCCGGTGCGATCGGCTGGGCACTCTCCTACCCCGGTGGGCTCAAGAATCCACCCCCATTCCTGGACGCAGTCGATCAGGTCTACATCCTGTGGTCTGCTCCGTTGGCGACCCAGCCAGGTGCGACGGTAGAGGAGATGCAGGCTCAAGCCGGGAATATCCTGGACCAGGAGACCCTACCTTTCCAGCAAGCGATAAATAAACCGGTGATCATCGCCATCTCCTACCCGTCGATCGACCAGGCTGCCACCGGCTGCATTGCCATATCCGGTGGGGGCTGCCTCGGCTATGACCTGCTCGCCCAGCCCAATCCAGACATCCCCGAGCTTAACCTCAACCTCCAGGCGCAGGCCAATGCCTATAACGCCGTCCTGTCTGCCATCAATGAGCGCAGCTGGGTCTCGGGTTATGTTGCCATGGGTTACTATCCCCCCGCCATCCTGCAGGATAAATCCATCTCCATCCACGGCAAGCCCGCCAGCGGTGTGCTGTGGTATTGGTCGCAGAAATATCTGGGGCGGTGAAAATAAAGATTGTCGGGTTGGTCTCTATTGAGTGGTGAGATGAAGAAGTTATTCGCGAATCGTGAAGGAACGCTCCTAATGTAATTTACACCCACCCCTCCTTTTAACAGGTTTCAAATAGTTCTGTTGGGATTATTCTGTAGAGGCGACCCATCAGGACAATTCTCAATCTGATTTACCCATAAAGTATCTATACATCATCTCATTTGCCATAGGACGGGTCACTCAATTGGTGGAATTATTTTATTAATAGATCGGGGGAATTGAATTGCAAAAAAACAAATCCATCTAGCCACCCTACAGTTTGATGTTTCATCAATAAACACACAGAGTAATAGTACAGGGGAATGAATTGATCAATAGACGTTCAATGAAGCGCAAGCCAATTTGAAAAATGCTAAGGTCTCGTCTATCTTTACGATCAACTTGCTCTCTTTGGCTATTTTGGATCACTTTTGTGCCGATTGAAATTGACCAGACATACAATAAAGCCACCGCCAGAGTCAGTCGGGAAAGCCTATCCGCATGCCGCAGCATAGTGCATTCCAAGTCAAAACCATGGCTTTTCAAATCGCCGAACATTTCCTCGATCCACATTCTCCGAGCGTATGCCTGCAAGGTAATTTGCCGGTCAGGAAGGTTCGTCGCCAGGCACCACGGTTCGTCTTCTCCCATTTTCCAATACGCCAGCAAGTTCACCGCATAACGCTTGTATTGCGTCAATCGTCCTTTCCCCAACCAGACACTCTGACCGGGCCTACCCACCCAACTCCCAAAATGACCCCATTCCATTTGATCCTCAAGACAAATCAGCGTGCCAGCTTTTTGGCGCAGGACATAAGTCCAATGCCATCTTTCCCGCTGCTGCAGCACTTCCACAGCTCCAAATTCGGTGTCACCCACCAACAAAATGGTAATTCCTTTGGGCAGAAGGCTCCTAACATAGGTCAACAAAGCCAATGGAGCTGGCGATGGGCTGTGACCTTTAGCGTAATTGACCCAGGTCCAGGCAATGGGAATGGCGCGTTTCCGATATGCCAGACTAACGATCAGCAATTGATGGGCAAAACCAACTTTGGTACCATCCACAATCAGCCGGATTTGTTGCACATGCCTGGCTTGACTTTCCAACCAGCTACGTGCAATTGGTTCATACCAGGCATGAACATTGATCGCCGGGTTGGCCAACAACCGGCTCAGACGTTGGGTGTAACTGAGCAGCTTGGCTCTACCAGGGATCTTCCCTGCAATCCGGCTCAGATACACCGATCGGCTTTGGTAAATTCCGACTAAAAGCCAGGCAAAATTCTGAATACGTGTTATTCTTTCCTGCGGTCGCAATTGTCGAATTCCCTTAAACCATGTATGATAAAGCTCGTTGATCGGCATGGTATCCTCCTGTTCTTTGGTTGCACAAATTACAGGAGTACATTTATCGTGCCGATCAATCCTTACATATTAAAAGTGTAGGGTGGCTAGATAAATATTTAGATTCTAATTCTAGCATCATCACAAATTATTACTAAATCATAGTACTAGAGACTACTTTCATAATAAATAGAATTTATAGTAACCGTGGTTAGGCTGTAAACGATTAGGTGGCAACTGCGAGCAGTTCTTTTTGGATTGATATTGTCATCTGACAGAAGAGATCAACCAGGTTTACTTATGACTATAGTTATCTTCAGCAACACTTGGCAGCAAGTAGGCTTCACCATTGCCGTGAGAGTAGGTAGTGAGAAAATGAACTAAGAACATGGTTTCATTATCCTGATGTAGAACAAAAAGCCCGCCTCGATCGAGGTGGGCGTGGATTAACAGTGCTGTATAACACAAAATGACTGCTTATAGTTGACCTGTACACTGCCGCTCAGCCATTCGAGAGCCCGGGATGACACCTCTATTAGGGATTTGTCATTATAAGGTATTTATTCACATCCTAATGAAATTCTCATCTCCTTGCAGATTTGTTAGGTCGTTACTAATAATAATTTAGTATAATCGCAAAAAAGAAAAGGCAAAATTGTCGAAAGACAATGACACAAAGTTACGGGTCTAAACGTTCCCAAAACGCATGATCGCCGAACCGCCTCATAATAAATTCGTAATCCAAATCCCTGAGCGGTTCCCAGGGATTTTTTATCGATAATCAAAGGTTTACATATGACCAGGAAAATAAAGCAATCTGGACCAATCTATCCGAAAAAGATAATGAAACTGAATCATATACGGTTTATCGTTCTCGTTACTTTATTGATCATAATTACTACCGCATTCACAATGTTGACTAATATATCTCGAACGATGGCGGAGATCACGATTCCGCCAACATGGGATGTGATTAACGACGACTTCGAGAGCGGGACATTGGCCAAGTGGCAGCTGTCATCACCTAATTATCCGGTTATAGCTTCTGGATATGGATATAATAGCACTAGCGCTCTCTCAGTCGATGTTAATTCAGATACAAGTTTTATTTACCAATCACATATCGCCAAAGCTGAAGAAGGTTATATATCCTTTTGGTTTAATCCCAATGGTGTGAGTATCCCCGATCAGGGTCCAAACTGGATACCAGGCAAGTCGCTCTCTATTGCCAAAGTTGTAAACAGCAACGACTGGCAACCTCCATTAATTTCCCTTTATATACGGCGCCCGGCAGGCCAGGATTATCAGGCATACCTTGCTTGGCCTATAAATACCTCTGATGAAATGTACTACGACTACGACAATGCCTTTCCCATTATAGATGGATGGCAACAAATCACCATCGGTTACAGGATTAATGAGTGGGTGGCGGTATGGTGCAACGGTGAGCTCATGCGTTATGTAACAAATGTTGTGCATACCGATCCATACGGGGATATCGTTTACATTGGCAAGTTAAATACTACCTCCAATGACTCCTCCGGTAACCTTCATTTCGACCAGGTTGCGTTCCAGATACCAATTCTTGAAAACCTATGGGTAGATGCAAATAATGGTGAGGATAACAACGATGGTCTTACCTCTGATACTGCCTTGCGTACGATCCAACGGGCGGGTGATTTAGCTGGCCCAGGAACGACTGTGCACATATTACCTGGCGTGTACCGCGAGACAGTGGACCCATTATTTAATGGCACAGAGGCTGAACCTATTCATTACGTCGCCGAGGATGGCAGTGGGACGGTGGCAATCCGCGGCTCTGAGCCTAGCTCCACTTTGTTATGGACGCAGCTAACGACGGACACGATTGGTCTACCCCCAGGAGTAGACCCTACCAATGTTTATTCTGCAGATCTTTCCAACTGGAATCTCAATGGCCCACCGCGATTCGTCATTGAATTAGACGGCAGCGGACAGGTGACTGCCCGTTTACCCCTAGCCCGCGAGCCTGATTGGGGCGTTGTCACCGATTGGAAGTATCAAGAATATTGGTGGGCAGCCGATGGTGGAACAAGTCCAGCTACATGCGATCCTGCCACCGATCCCAACCGCGACTGTGACCTGAACTCGCGCTCCACCACCCAGCTTACTGACCGCACAAACGATACCGATCCCCCCGGTGTGGAACCAGGTAACCTTACCACCTTGGGAGACTTGACCGGCGCAACCCTGGTGGCGCTCGATACCTATCAAGGACACTATCTGTACCGCCGCACAATCATCGCTGACGACATCAACGCTGGACGCATCACAGTGAATAGATCCTGTGATTATGACAGTCCCGGCAACCCTGGACTGGGCTGGGGCAGCAAGTACTATGTGGAGGGTAAGCCCAACCTGCTAGATTCTCCCGGTGAGTGGTGGTACGATACCAACACAAAACAGATTTACCTTTGGCCGCGCACAGCGGGAAATCCTGCTGATATGAACATAGAAATTTCTCAGCTTGATAATGGCTTCAACCTCCAAAATCATTCGTACATTACACTTGATGGCCTGACCATCGAGAACTTCAATGGCAGTGCTGTCTACGAGGTCAACGGGATCACAGACAAATCCTATGGGAATACGTTGCGCAACCTAACCTTGTGGTACGCAGAAGTCGGAGTGAATATCAAGCAAGAAGTAAGCGGTACGGAACCGATTGATAATGTAATAGACGGCTTTGTGGTAGAAAATTCTGAAATTGCTCACATGGACAGTCTTGGCATACAGCTCTTGGACTGGTGGGAGGGCGCTCCCAATCCTGATTTTTTCACCCACTCAGGGGTATTGAATACAACTATCAATAATAATGATCTACACGACCTGGGTTTCCGAACTGACAGTGACTATCCCGTTGGTAACTTGATTTCGTTCGCCAACAAGTTACGGTTCGAGAACAATCACGTTCATAATATAGCCCACAATGGCGTCCAATTTTCTTGGTCGGTCATCCAGTCTACCAAGGAATTTGGCTTTGACCCGAGTGAGATCAAGACCGGAGATATCCTCGTTAAGGATAACCTATTCGAACAAACCTGCCAGCTCGCTACCGACTGCGGTGGACTCAAGATTTGGGGTTCACCACCTGATAACCACGTCTTCCGCAACTTCCTCGTCACAGGCAATGTATTTCGTGATATTTTTGGTTGGACATATGTTGCTGAGAAGCGGGGACGGTGGACAGGTGGTGAAAGCAGTGAGGTTCGCGGCATGGGTGGTTTTGGTCTGTATGTGGACCATGCCAGTGGCATTCATGCCTACCGCAATATTTCTTATAATATTGCTTTCACTGGCTTTGTTATTTACGATAAATGGAGAGATGGCCAAATGGTGTATGTCAACAATATAGCCGCTAATTCTCTTTATGGCATAAGGCTTGGTGAAGAGGAACCCGGGACGCACGAATCGGTCGATACCCAGGTAATTAATAATATCGTGGTGAATAACGAAGGTTTTGGCCTTTGGCTTCGATATACTGAGGGTCAAACCGCTAATATGATCGTTGACCATAACCTATATTACGATAACGGATGGCGCTCATGGGATCAAGGCGGTATTTATCATGCCGGCGTCATGCTGGTAGAGAATGGTTCCTGGACTCCATATCAAACCTTGGCTGAGGTACATGCAAATACTTCATGGGAGGACCTGGGTGTGGAGGGTGACCCAGCCTTTTTGGAATACAATCCGGCGGATCATGACATCCACGATGGCTCCTGGCCAAATTTCCACCTAACGGGAGTTAGTACAAATGCGATTGACAAGGGGACTACTGCCTTACCCGCCTCCCTGACAGCGCTGCTAAATGAATTTGAGGTGGAAGATTATCAAGTCGGAGCAGCTTACGATATTGGTCGTTATGAAGACGGCTTTATCCTCCTCGCTGCGCCTATTTCTCAGGCGATATCTCCAAACGGTACCGCTTATTACACTCTGAGGTTATTCCCGGCTGATATACCCTACACGGTTACATTGAGCACTGACAACCCATCACCCTATCTGATCTTCAACCTGTCTCCATTCGTTATCACCGGCGATCAAGTCGCCATCCTAACGGTAACCGACACACACCCCAGCCCCCAGATACCTGGCTTGAGTTATGTCCTCCCAATAACCGGCAGGAGTGGCGGTTTCACGAACACCGCCAGCCTGGGCTTAATGGTTGGGGGTACGCGCATATACCTTCCAGTCGTCCGGAAATGAGAATCCAGTAACCATTATTGTTAGATTCAGCTAAACCACAAAAAGTATAGAAACCTAGTCTTTCATCGATAAAGCATCCAGATCCCCTGTGATGCATAAGGCACTCTTCGCCCGATCCATTAAGCGCCTAACCGGATGAGTGACCTCGAGGAGACCTCAAGGCGATTGATTAGTTGTCTCTCAAAGGAATTCTTATTGATATATAAATAATTTGTTTGTTGCCAATCCATATCGTACTAATTATTACATATGCCTAAATCAGATATTTCTGCTAGAAAATAATGTAAGTTCTTTATAGTAATTGTTGATATACATCTAAGAGTTGTCGATAATGAAGAAGTGGTGTATTTATAGCTTCTACCTGCTGGCGACCATTGTGACCCATTTTTATTGTTTCCTGAGGATGATTAATAAGATATAGTATCTTATTAGCTAAGTCCAAGGAGTTGCCTGATTCAAAGAGCAACCCATTATGGCTGTCAATAACCAATTCTGGGATAGCTCCAAGATTAGAACCAATAACTGGTTTGCCGCAAGCAAACGACTCAATTACTGCCATGGGATAATTTTCATACCATTCAGATGGAACAATCGTGAAGGCAGAATTTTGAATTAATGGTATCAGATTATTAGTCGTCTGATAACCTAAAAGGGTAACATTAGATATTTGATTTTGTTTTATATATTCTTTCAATTGCTCTTGAAGCTCACCATCACCAATGATTTTGAGATTAGATATTTTCACATACTTCATGGCATCTACTAGTGTTTGTAATCCTTTGATACCTGTAAGTCGACCGAAATATACAAAATAATCCAATGGTTCATAACATACTTGATACCGATCTATATTAATAAAATTAGGGAGATTTATTATTGGCGTTTTGATACCGTATTCTATATGTTTATGGTTT
>JBGPBQ010000145.1:0-10291 GCA_041481345.1 Anaerolineae bacterium | reverse complement strand
GGGCGTATTGAGTTGAACAAGTATTGCCCGCGTTGCCGCAAACACACGCTGCATCGCGAGACCAAATAGAGGCAGGCGAAAGCCAGCCTCACCTAGGCCAGTAGCTCAATTTGGCAGAGCACCGCTCTCCAAAAGCGGGGGTTGTGGGTTCGATTCCTGCCTGGCCTGCCTGAATGGAAAAGGCTTAGACTTTTCCGGATGACGCCGTCTACAAGAGGCGGCCTTTTAACCATGACTGGAGGATTACCGTGCCTGATATCAGAAGTACTCGCCAGGAGATGAACTTCTTCCAACGTACCTGGTTTAAAATCCAGAGATATTTCCAGGAAACGATTGGAGAATTACGCAAGGTATCTTGGCCTACCCGCAGGGAGGCCATTCGATTGACCTGGATCGTCATTGGCGTCATTCTTGTAATGGCGCTCATCCTGGGAGGATTAGACTTCATTTATACCAAGGTTTTTGGTGTAATCCTGGGTTAGTCAGGTGCGGAGAAGCCGGTAGACAAATCTAAATGATTAAGCGATTATGATGAGCGAAATTGACCAGGAAGAAGAAAATGAAGAGCCCCTCGAGACCCACGAGAAGGATGCTGATCCAGTGGGTGATCTAAGCATTCCGCAGGAGTCGAGCGAGATTGTGACCGAGGAATATCCTGGACAGCCGGATGAGCTGGCACAGGAAGATGGCCGCGCCTGGTATGTGGTCCATTGTTATTCGGGCTACGAGAATAAAGTTCGCCATAACCTGGAGCAGCGGATCGAATCCATGGGGATGAAGGATAAAATTTTCGATGTGGTCGTCCCCACGGAGGAAGAGATCGAGGTCAAAGAAGGTAAACGCCGCACCGTGGAGCGCAGGGTGTTCCCTGGGTACATCCTGGTGAACATGATCATGTCGGAAGAATCCTGGTATGTTGTGCGCAACACGCCTGGAGTGACTGGATTCGTCGGGATGGGTACGCAACCCACACCGTTACGACCGGAGGAAGTGGCACAGATCATTAAGCGGATGGAAGCCGAAGCGCCACACATAAAGGTTTCCTTCCGCTCCGGAGAACGTGTCCGCATTGTGGATGGTCCGTTCAACGATTTCCGCGGCACTGTGGCGGAGATTGATATGGATAGAGCGAAAGTTCGGGTGATGGTGAACTTCTTTGGTCGAGAAACACCCGTCGAGCTTGACTTTTTACAAGTAGAGAAAGCGTAAGGGCAGCCAGGAAAGTTCTGGCTGTTGAAGTGGGAGGGTGTCCCCAATAATCACCCGCTAAAACCACGCGCCGCTGCTCTGAGAGAGATGAGCGGCGAAAGGAGAAAAAAGTGGCAAAGAAATTAAAGGCAATTGTACGTCTGCAGATCCAGGCTGGAAAAGCCAACCCTGCACCCCCTATTGGACCTGCATTAGCCGGGCACGGGATCAACCTGATGGCATTCTGCAAGGAATATAATGCCCGCACCAACAACCGCATGGGCGAGATCATACCGGCAGAGATCACCATCTTTACCGATGGATCGTTCACGTTTATCCTAAAAACATCCCCAGCGGCTGTGCTTTTAAAGAAAGCCGCAGGCGTGGAGAAAGGCTCAGCCGTCCCCAACAAAGAAAAAGTTGGCAAAGTGACGCGTAAACAGGTGCGTGAGATCGCCGAGCTCAAGATGAAGGACCTGAATGCGGTGGACATCGAAGGCGCGATGCGCCAGATTGAAGGCACCGCCCGCAACATGGGCATTACGGTAACAGAAGACTAACCCTGTGGGAGGGTGGAACCCACCCGTTTGCACCACGAAGGAGAATTTATGGCAAAGCATGGAAAGAAGTATTTAGCTGCATTAGCTAAAATTGATGAGAACCACTGGTACACCCCTGAAGAAGCGGTGAACCTGGTTAAGGAAACCCATTACGCTAAATTTGATTCGACGGTGGAAGTCCATATGAGGCTAGGTGTTGACCCTCGCCATGCCGACCAGCAGGTGCGTGATGTAGTGGTGCTCCCACACGGTTTAGGTAAATCCGTGAGGGTGCTGGTCTTCGCACAAGGCGAAGGCGCGACATTGGCACGCGAAGCAGGCGCAGATTACGTGGCAGATGATGACGAAACCATCGCCAAAATCCAGGCCGGCTGGACCGATTTTGATGTAACCATCTCCACACCCGATTTAATGGGCAAGGTAGGCCGATTGGGTCGTGTTTTAGGCCCGCGTGGGCTGATGCCCAACCCGAAAGCTGGAACCGTTGTGCCGGCAGAAGACCTGCCGCGTGTGATCCGTGAATCCAAGGCTGGACGGGTGGAATTCCGGGTCGACAAGACCGCCAACCTGCATATTCCAATTGGGAAGACCTCGTTTGAAGAGAAGCAGCTTTACGAGAATCTGGCGGCATTAATGGATGCGATTAAAAAAGCTCGACCGGCATCGGTCAAGGGTACTTTTATTAAGCGGATTACCCTGACTTCAACAATGGGTCCGGGGATCAAACTGGATCCGATGCAAGCACAGAGCATGGTTGTTCAGGAATAGTAATATTGTGATATAGTTCAAATCTAAAAATACGCTTCGCCAAAGACAGCAGGTGCGGAAAAAGAGCTTAATTTCCTGCCGAGGTGAAGATATCTCCAAGAAAATCTGCTCGCCAACAGCGGGTTTGAAATTAAGGTAACGGAGAGTCTTTGCCAGGTACAGTTTGCGAGGCAAAGACTTTTTATTTGAAAGGAGGTGAAATAACCTTGGCTATTACAAAGGAACGCAAGAATGAGCTAATCACCCAGTATAGCGAGTGGGTGATGAACAGCAAGGCGCTGGTCCTGACCCAATATGTGGGTTTGACCATGAAGGATATCGATTCCTTGCGAGTGAAAGTGCGAGAAAATGGCGGTGAGTTCCACATTATTAAAAACACACTGGCCAAACGAGCATTTGAGCAGGCGGGATTTTCGGTTCCCCAGGAACAATTAGTGGGCAGTACCGCAGTGGTATTTGCTTTCACGGATGCGCCAGCAACAGTAAAGGCGGTGACTGAATTTGCCAGAACTTCTGAGTTTCTTAAGATCAAAGGCGGCTTCCTTGAAAAGCAGTCCTTGACCCCTGAGGGCGTGAAAGCGCTGGCTGAATTACCGCCGTTACCTGTAGTACGTGGCCAACTGCTTGGTATGCTGCTCGCTCCAGCCAGTAAGCTGGTTCGAACTTTGGCTGAACCTGGTCGAATGATTGCTGCGGTCATCAAAGCGCATGCAGGACCTGAAGCAGCCCCTGCAGAGCAGTCCATGCAAACTATGACGATCAATTAATAAAAATATAAATCATCGCAAAGCAAAGATTATAAAAAAAATAATCATAATAAAACAATTTTGAATTAATAAGGAGTAGTTAAAATGTCTGATCTTAACAAACTGGTCGAGGAACTAAGCACCCTCACCGTGATCGAAGCTGCTGATCTGGTAAAGAAATTGGAAGAGAAATGGGGCGTTTCTGCAGCTGCCCCCGTTGCAATGGCCGCCATGCCTGCTTCTGGCGCTGCCGCTGCTGAGCCGGTTGACGAAAAGACCGAGTTCAACGTTGTCATCAAAGATCCTGGTGCCAAGAAGATCGAGGTGATTAAAGTCATCCGACAGCTGACCAACCTGGGTCTGAAAGAGGCAAAGGATGTTGCCGAGACAGCAGGTTCTAAGGTGCTAGAAGCTGTGAGCAAGGAAGCTGCTACAGATGCCAAAGCCAAGCTAGAAGCTGCCGGCGCTACGGTTGAGGTCCAATAATCGTTGGATGAATATCCCGGAAGCACAATTGCTTCCGGGAATTCTGTTATATCCTTTTGTGTTTTTAGTCGCCCTGTGGTATATTGTAATCACGGAGGGCTTATGAGCGCTCGAATTCTAATTATTGAAGACGATGAAGCCATTCTACGGTTCCTGCGCCGCGGCCTGGCATATGAAGGTTATCAGGTAGACACTGCAATTGATGGGCATTCGGGTTTGGCATCAGCAAGGGATAACCCGCCTGACCTGGTTGTTCTAGATATCATGCTACCTGGGATTGATGGCTTGGAAGTCTGCCGGCGGTTGAGAGCAGGTGGCCCTGTTCCCATCCTAATCCTGACTGCCAAGGACTCGGTTAATGACCGGGTAATGGGACTGGATGTAGGTGCAGACGATTACATGGTTAAGCCGTTCAATTTGGATGAGCTCCTGGCTCGCATTCGTGCTTTACTGCGCCGGGCCCAACCGAGCCGGCCCCAGGTACTGCGTTTTGCCGACCTGATCCTGGATACCGGCACCCGCCAGGCGTCCCGCGGCGACCGAGTTATCTCGCTGACAGCGAAAGAATATGAGCTGCTGGAGTTATTCCTGCGTCACCCACGTCAGGTATTAACCAGAGAGATGATTTTCGACCGTGTGTGGGGATACGATTTTGGCGGTGAGAGTAATATCATTGAAGTATATATACGATATTTGCGCCAGAAGCTCGAAGTACAAGGAGAGCAACGACTCCTTCATACTGTGCGCGGTATGGGGTACGTTTTACGCGAACCGTCGTAAATTAAATTCATGTCCCTACGGAGCCGGCTGACCTTACTATATACATCCATAGTAGGGGGCATTTTGCTGTTGTTTGGAATCGCCGTCTATTATTCGGTAAGCTCGACGGTTATTCACCAATTGGACGATGCCCTGAGGCTCAGGGCAGAAACCGTTTTTACAAATACTCACGTTGACGAAAACGGCAATTTGAGTGTAGATCTGCGTTTGCTAGACTTGCCGGATGATATTTACGTGCAGGTATGGGGACGTAATAACAACCTGATCCAAGCTACTCAAAATATCCGTATCCTGAACAATCCTCTAGATGCTGCTGGAATGCATAGCACCGCGCCTCTATTCCGGGATGTCAATCGGGGAGGGTCGCGATTGCGGGTATTAACTATTCCTCTCGTGGCAGGTAATGGGAACAGGTTGGAAGGTATCCTTCAAGTCGGCACCCGTATGGATGTGGTCAACGCCACACAACATACCCTGTTGGAAGTTTTAGTAATCGGGACAGCAATCGCAATTGTGGCAGCAAGTTTGGCAGCCTGGTACAGCAGCTATCAGGCGCTGCGTTCGCTAGATAATGTGACCAAAGCGGCTTTACAAATCACCAGTGCAGATGACCTTTCACGCCGGATCCCCTATGCAGGTTCTCCCAAAGATGAGGTCGGTCAGCTGGTATCGGCTTTTAACCAGACTTTGAGCCGGTTGGAAAACCTGTTTTCCACTCAACGCCGTTTCCTGGCAGATGTAGGACATGAGTTACGCACACCGCTCACAGTGATCAAAGGTAACGTGGGCTTGATGCGTAAAATCAAGGAATTTGATGAAGAGTCATTGGAGACAATCGAGGATGAAGTCGATCGCCTGACACGGATGGTAGGTGACCTGCTCCTGCTTGCCCAGGCTGAATCTGGCAAAATCCCGCTGGCACATGAGGTGGTAGAGCTGGATACGCTGCTGCTGGAAGTATTAAATCAAATGCAAGTCCTGGTAAGGGATCGTATAAAGTTAACAATCGGAGATATTGACCAAGTTTTGGTGTGTGGCGACCGGGACCGGCTCAAACAGGTGGTGGTCAACCTGATCGGAAATTCGATCAATTACACACCCAAAGGTGGTGAGATTGTGGTCGGCTTAGGAAAGGTCTCCGACCGGGCAAAGCTTACCGTGACTGATAATGGGCCTGGAATTTCACCTGAAGACTTACCACACATTTTTGAGCGTTTTTATCGTGGAGAGAAATCACGCACCCGCCAGAAGGATGGGAAGGGATTTGGCTTGGGTTTATCCATTGCTTATTGGATTGTGCGTAACCATGGAGGCCGGATCGAAGTCAATTCTGTAGTGGGAAAAGGCACCACTTTTTGCGTCTGGCTACCGCTAACCGAAGGGGACTGCACGGAAGAGCTAAGCTGAATTCCTGGACGGTTAATGTTATTTTATTGGTCTCTGCATGCGATACGAACAAAAAAACTTGCGGCAATTTATCAATACCCCAATCGCGAAATGGGTCTGTTTCATTATCACCTGCCTGGCAATTGCCATCCTGACCAACTTTGGACCGGCTGAACACAGCCTGGGGACGCACATCCGGATTGTTTACCTGCATGGTGCGTGGGTGTGGGTATCTTTGGCAGCATTCGTAATAGCAGGTGTCTTCGGCGCTTTGGGGTTGATCACGCAGCGAGGTAAATTTCACTGGTGGTCGAAGGCATTCGGTTGGACGGGGCTGATTTTCTGGATCAGTTACCTGCCGCTCTCCCTGTGGGCGATGCAAACGAATTGGAATGGTTTATTCCTGGCAGAACCACGCTGGAAACTGGCACTGGTCTTTGCAATCACCGGCATCCTGCTTCAGATTGGTTTACACGTGGTCGATAAACCAAACCTTACGTCTGCAATGAATTTAGGATATTTAATATCGCTGCTTGTGGCGATTCAACAAACTGAGAACGTGATGCATCCCGCCTCCCCAATCTTAAACAGCGACGCCCGGCGCATCCAGGTCTTCTTTTTCGGACTGGTGTTACTGATCTGGTTAGCGGCCTGGCAAATTGCAAGATGGTTATACAAGCGTGAGTCAGATCGCATACAGCAATAAAACAAGTTTAAAACGCACGCTTAATTTCCAGGTCACAATTTTTGTGATCGTCCGGTTGATATTTAACACTTTTTACCGGATGGTTTATCCATTCCTATCCTTTTTTGCTAAAGGCCTGGGGGTGGACCTGCGAACGATATCCTACCCCATTATGGTGCGTTCATTGATGGGCTTAATCGGCCCTTCCCTGGCTTCTGTTGCTGACAGCCGCGGTCGAAAGGCAGGAATACTGATTGGAACAGTCACTTACACTGCTGCGATCAGCCTGATTGCCCTTTGGCCAACCTACCCGGCTTTCTTCATAGCGCTCAGCCTGGCTTTCATCGGTTATCTTATCTTTGTACCTTCCGTGCAGGCATACCTGGGTGATCATGTGGTGTACGAGCAGCGCGCTCGGGTATTGGGGATCACAGAATTTGCCTGGTCACTAAGCGCGATCATTGGCGTGCCATTGGCGGGATTTATCATTGCACGGAAAGGCTGGATGGCACCCTTTCCGCTGATCGCTTTTCTGGGCGCGGTGAGCTTTATCACTCTTGCGTGGATGCTACCCAAAGACCCGCCTCCCAATGTTGAAAACCCTGGTTTTTTGAGGAATCTGCGTCAAGTATTTACCTACCCACCAGCCGTTGCAGCCCTGGCAATGGCAGCATTGTATACAGCTGCCAACGAGACTGTAACCCTTGTGTATGGCGTGTGGGTTGAGCAAGCATTCGCCCTTAGCATCGCCTCCTTGATCATCACCACTGTGGCGATTGGTATATCTGAGTTCGGGGGGGAGATCCTCGTCACTTTATTCACCGATAGAATCGGCAAGCGCAGGGCACTTGCGATAGGAATAATCGGCAATTGTATGGCGACACTGGCACTACCCATCTTAGGCCGCTCCCTGGCTGGTGCTCTGATATGTTTATTTCTCTTTTACCTGACCTTTGAGTTCACCATCGTGAGTGGAATCCCGCTGATGAGTGAGATCATGCCATCAGCTCGGGCAACCATGCTGGCTTCACATATGGCGATTCTTGCAATAGGCAGGGCAGTTGGGGATTTAGTGGCGCCAACTTTGTTCACCCAAT
The DNA here is from genome assembly GCA_041481345.1 of Anaerolineae bacterium. Taxonomy (GTDB): domain Bacteria; phylum Chloroflexota; class Anaerolineae; order Anaerolineales; family UBA4823; genus FEB-25. Next base: position 2,595 of record JBGPBQ010000145.1, on the reverse strand, counting down.
CCATCATTCCTGGGATAGCTGCCAATGCTGCAGCAGCCATCGTGTTTAATCTATTGGCTTTAGTGGCATTAACTAAAGTAAAAATTCACCCCGCATAGGTTTTCAGTCAATTATCAGCTCATCCGCCTACTAGAGGCGGAAAGATATCCACATGATCCTCGGGTTTTAATTCTGTTTCCAACCCCGCCAGGTGGTGGATATTTTCACTATTTACAAATACATGTGCATGCTCCGATAATTCCTCCTGCTCGGTCCAAATGAACTTGATCAGGACGGGGTACGCTTGTGTTACCTCAACCAAAACATCCCGGATAGTAGTGCCGGGATGTACTTCCACGTCCAACATTTTTGTACCAGCTGCCTGTCGTAATGAGGCGTACAGCTTAACTTGCATATCTTGAAGCCCTAATCCACTTCGAACATACTAAACTTGAGGTTAAGACCAGCCCGAAGGAGAGGTATTTTTCCGCTTCGGGCTGGGTGTGATCCTTCTTTACATTAGATTCTATGCCATCCAGCCGAGTCCGAGATCCTCCAACTTGGCACGCGTGGGTTTACCCGTGGCTACATCCCAACCGCACATTTCATAGTACATATCCAATGCATCTTCAAATTCCTGGCGGGTCACAACAAGACCGTCTGACGCGCCACCTTTAAGCGGTTCGTCAAATATGCGCTTTGGAAGGGTGTCGTGCTCGCGCCCAACACCCTCACGGGCATTGAAAGCGCGTAACATGTTCAGACGACGCTCGCCAATCTTTTGGACGTCATCTACGGTCCAATCCCAGCCGGTGGTGGCGCGCATAAGCTCCGCTTGGTCTTTGGGTCCATACACCTGCCAGGCAGGGCCATAGACAAACTGGCATAGAACCGCCGTGTCCATAAAGCAATAATTCAATTCTGTATACAATGACATCTTGACCTTTTCGCGATCTAGCACCCGATCAGACATTGGGTTGGTTAAGCCAATTTCAGCCATGCGCTCAAGGTTATAGGAGGCGGTGTCGGGGGTGTAACCGGGGTCGTGCTCGGAGGATTGGTGGTCAGCTCCGAATGGGTTGACTGCATAGATCAAGGCCAGGCTGCGTTTCACCTGCGGCATATGGGCAGGCAGCTCGTGGTTCTTAACCGCAACTACCAGATCCTCGGCGCCTTTACCGATCTTTTTGGCTGCATAAGCTGAGCCATATGCCAGCAAATCTCCTAAACCCTCGCGTTTGGCGATCTTTTCAACCATGGCTACCATGGCATCAGCGTTGCCAAAGCGCAGGTCGATGCCATCCGTGTCCTTTAGAGTCAGGTAACCGTGTTCGAAGCAATCCATGGCAAAGGCAATAATTGCACCGCAGGCGATGGTATCCAGTCCATATTGGTCACAGATCTGGTGAGCAATGGAAACAGCATTGATATCACCAATCCCACAATAAGAACCCATTGTACCGAGGGTCTCATACTCGGGGCCACCATACAACGGATCAAAGTGGGTGTTTTTGTATTCCGTTTCGACCACACGCTTGCAGCGTACTACACAGGCATAACAGGTATCATTATGCTGCAAGATAGTTTCAGCCATGGTTTCCCCTGATAGATCTTCAGCCTGGTCAAAGCTCCCGCTGCTATAGTTCTTGTAGGGTAAGCCACCCATTGTATTCTGATAGTTCAGGACACATGCAGTACCGAAATCCTGCAAGCCCTTCATATCGGGGATATCCTGCACCCGCTTGGGAGCCAGACGGGCCAGCCTGGTGATTGCAGCCGGATCGGCAGTTTTTACCTTGGCGTGGCCGCGCACTGCGATAGCTTTAAGATTTTTGCTGCCCATCACTGCACCCATGCCGGTGCGACCATTGGCCCGGTTGCACATATTCATGATGGCAGCGAAACGGATCAGTTTTTCGCCGCCGGGTCCGATTTGGGCCACCTCGATCTTCGCGTCGCTATGCTGTTCACGGATGGTCTTTTCCACCTCACCTGTGATCTTTCCCCACAGGTGAGCGGCGTCGCGAAGCTCGGCTTCACCATCGTGAAGCCATAAATAAACCGGTTTAGGTGATTTTCCGGTGATGACGATCCCATCAAAGCCGGCGAATTTCAGCTCAGCGGGGAAGAACCCGCCCACCTGACTGTCTCCAATTAATCCAGATAAGGGGCTTTTTGCGGTGACATTCATTCGGCTCTGGCCGCTGATAGAGACCCCCGTGGTAGGGGAGAGCATGAAAGCCAGAGTATTTTCTGGACCTAAGGGGTCGGCACCGCCCGGCGTGTTCTTGAACAGGTAATATGTTCCCATTGCACTACCGCCGAGGTAGGTTTTATAAAATTCCTCGGTTGGCTGCTCTGTGCTTATTTTCCCCTTCGTCAAGTCTACATGTAGGATTTTGCCTGCGTATCCGAAAAGCATAGAACACTCTCCTTCGCACTAAATCTAAATTAGGCTGGTTAATGAGGATATGCAATCTGCGACGATATTGGTTAATTACTCCTGGTTTTTTTGTATTAATCCGACAAGAAATGGCGATGATCTTGGGATTATCGGAATTTCCATTTTATTCACTAGATAATTATATTATATCAACCAATACTATATCATGATTG
>JBGPBQ010000144.1:0-10302 GCA_041481345.1 Anaerolineae bacterium | reverse complement strand
GTGAGAAGATTGAACAATCATTGGCGCAGCCAAAAGCCCAGGTCGATCTGGTTTTGAAGGCCTGGGACCAGAAGGATTTCGAGCTGGCCCGCCGCGGGCTGCGCTCGATCCTGGTGTGGGACCCTGACCGCCTCCGCCTGTTTACCGCCGAGAAGGCCATCGGGGCAGCTCCCCAGTGGCTGGCACGTGTCCGAAGAGGTGCTGGCAAGGATGAGCCTTTCTATGATTATTTGACCTCAGTCGAGCTTGCAGGGCGCACCATTCGTAACCAGGTTGGACCATCAAAATGGTTAGATGAGACCCTGGAGGCTTTCAAGCGCTTACGTAGAGGCACGCGGACGGTCGATTTAATGATCGAGTATCCCGAGACAATGCATGAGCTACCCTGGTTGAATGAATATCAATCGCGTGAGATCTTATCCCTGCCGCACACCCATCCCATCACCATGGAAAGAGATAACACCGGATATTCTCCACCCAATATATCTGAAGGGGTGGTTGAGGGCAAGTTCGGCTCCAAGCAGAGCATGGTTCTGGCAGAACCATTGGACACTTGGATGCCGGAAGCACGCGGCTCCTCTGCCCGAGTCTTTGCCGGAAATCTGCGCAACCAGACCAAACAAACGATGTCGTTTGCCTTTAAGATCATGCGACCTGATCAATTGGACTACGCCTTACCATTATTCATTGAAGAAATCCAGATACTGACCATGTTACGCGATGTGCCTGGTATTACGCCGCTTGTGGAGTGTGGTTTTATCAAGATCGATGATGGGCAGACTCTGCCAAGCGACGAAAGCCATGCTTCGGCAGAGCAGCTTTCCGGGCAAGTCATTCATTACGGCGTCGAACAGGCCCAAAATTTCCTGGCTTCCATGGATAGGCAGTTATCTGTTGGGTGGCTACCATACCTGGCATTGGTGCGGCGTAACCCGGAGCACAATTTACTCCATTATTGCGATGCCAGCTACACCCACGGCTGGTTCTTGTCATTGCGAGACAGCCTGATCCTTTCCTTGCAGATATGTGACATCTTACAATTTGCCCACGACCGCAATATCGTCTACCGCGATCATAAAATCTTGCATTATTATTGGGATATTGATGCTCACGGCGTGACGATGATCGATTGGAACATCGCCAAGCGACAGCCGCGAGGCTTGTCTGATGAAGAAAAACAGTTCGACCTTGTCCAATTTGGCGCTCGCGGATTGCACCATATTTTCACCGGGCGGCCTGCCCAGGGCAGCTTACCGCTGGGGCCCAACCGACCTGAAGATATCGAGAAAGCCTCCACCCATTACCCGGTCAATTGGACGTACGATGACGAACGCTTACCGAACCAGCTTCGAACCATTCTAGAACAGACGCTGAATCAAGGGTATACTCAAGTTTCCGTTATCCGGAAAGACATGCTGGGCATCTATCAACAGCTTCTTGTAACAGAGAAGAACTAGAAAAACAAAACGGTATATGGACGTTCAAATTGACTTAATAGAAAAGCAGTATCAGGAGCTCCAAGACTCTCCCTCCGCCAGTGTGGTTGACCTGCGGCATCTCCTGCTTGATATCGAAGAGCTGGTCAGCTCGCCCGATTACCAGAATCTGGCGCTCGACCAGAAGAATCGCCTTCAGGTGGCTCGTAAAGAATTGATGCGGCGCATCCAGGAAGGAGAAAATGGTGCCACAGCACCGGTAGAAGAGACGAATGGTCAGGCTCAGGAATCCGCTACCCAACCAGGCGCAATATCCGAGCCGGCGAATGCCCGCCCAGAGCCTGAGCGTGAACACAACCCGGCGGCTGAATCACAGATGGAAATGGCAGAGAAGCTGTTCTACAGCGGTCGATATGCTGAAGCCGTGCAGATCTTTGATCGCATCTTGCAGGTGGAGCCGAATTGGGAACGGGCTCGCCAGCACCGCACCGAGGCTGAAAACTACCTGCGCACCGGTTACATCCCGGTCGTAGCCTTACCCGCCGACGCAGCATCCGCTTTTGGTAAAGCACAATCCGCGGCGCGGGTGGGACGTTTCGCCGATGCTTTGGCACTGTTGGAGAGCGCCCAAAACTCCTTGCATGAGCTGGGTATTCAACGCTGGCAAGAAGGACAGGACTTCGCTCAAAAACTCCAGGAAAATATCGACGCCGAAAAAGCTTTTGAAGAAGGGCTTGTCCTATTCCAGCAAGGGAATATTGACGATGCGATTGAAAGGATACAGGCTGCGGTTGGCGCGACCGGCATGCCCAAATACTCAGAGCGAGCCCAGAGTCTCCGAAAAGTCAAAGACAGCTTGCGTACGATCTACGATACTTTAAACCAGGCTGAGCTCGACCCGCAAGCCGCTTCGAAGGCAAAAGCCAACCTGGACGCACTGGTGGTTGAATACGGAGACAATCCAGCGTTTGATCGCCTGATCGAGCGCTTCAAAGCCATCACCCCGCGCGTTGTAGAGCCATTAAAAGAGCAGACGCGCACTCTGATGAACCAGGCTGAGCACGCCACTACTCTCGAGGAAGGGCTGTACCTCAATAAGCAGGCTCGCCAAAGCCTGGCACAAATCCGTAACTTGGAAGGTGTAGACGAAAGCCTGGATCGCCTGCAGAGTGAGATCGAGCGCCAGCAGCGCATGTATCAGAAATTCGATAACGATTTAAAGGCTGCCAACCAGGCCTACGAAAAAAATCCGGCCTGGCCAGCCGAAGCCGCTCGCCTGAGCGCCGAAGTGGTAAAGCGTTTTCCAATCGATCCGGGCGTGAAAGAGCTGAAGCGGAAACTGCGCACCTATCGTCTGAAGGTGTTTGGAATCCTGGCTGGTCTCGTTTTGGTGGGGATTCTCATCCTGGCTGGCTTGGGCGCATGGGGAAACAATAAATACCACGCTTATATGCTGGCCCAGACTCCCACCCTGACTTTAACTGCTACCCCCACAGCTACATTCACCCCTTCACCTACCCAGACAGCCACACAGACCCCTACACCATTGCCCACATTGACCCCCACCCTTACACCTACACCAATCTCAGCCTTCACTCAGAGGGATGTGTTTGCTCGGAATGGCTGTTACGAAAAATTTACCGCCATAGGAAAGATTCCCTCTGGTTCAACTGTGCGCTTTCTGCCCACCGAACGGCGCTTCGACGAATTCAACCGTGAATGTGTATTGGTGGAGTACCTCACCACTGACGGCGGAGCAATCGACGGCTGGGTGCTGACCTTGGATGTGGGCGTGGACCTCCCGCCCACGGCGACCAGTGCTCCATAAAATCCGGATCAAAAGTTCATATCTTTATATCGGATGCACAGCTACGACTTCCGTCGTTTCATCGCGGTGCTCGCGACGTGAAGAAGGAAAGTCGACCTGCAGCCCTGTCCAAAAGGGGGAGATTGAGATTTTTTCAAAGTACCAACTAAATGATGGATCTTCGGAATTGTAAAAGCTGAATCACATACTACCAAGTTATGTAATGAGAAATTTTATCTATGTATTTTGGATTGTGTAGCTACTACCGTACTAAAATCAAGCCATACGTTCCAAGTTATTGTATCCCGATTGCCATAACAGTTGAAAATGTGCTAGTCGTATAGGGATTACAGTGATACGCCACTCGATTGAAAGTCTCAGGGGATAATTCATTCTTAAATATATCAATTGCAATTGCTGCATAAACGATATTCTTGCAATAATCGCGATGAATGGCACATTTGTGTTATCTATTTTATCGATTTGTGTACATTTCTTTCGGTCATAAATGGTCTCATTGGTGTATTAATTATTAGCTAATCTAACGATGTTTAATTAATGTATTTCTAATATAGTTGGGGTTAGAAAATATTGGTTTCACCTATCGGAATATCCTCAGATTCAATCTAGTGCGTAACATAGTACATATTTAATCTATAAATTGTGACTATTAATCCTATCCTAATGAAGATATTTATGTTATATTAATGTTGGAGTTCAGTATTAACAGGGTGAGTGCTCCGAAAATGGCAAACCCAGTGCAAATTGGGGGCGCAAAGCTCTAGGGTCTCCGCTAAGATTACCAACTAAAGAAATATTAATTAGCAAACGTTATAGGGGAGATAGCCGAGTTGCCGAAAAGCCTCACATGAGTGAACAATCTTTCGCTCAGGAGTGAGGATATTACCTTAAAGCATTCGAAGTTCAATCAAACCCAAACCAACCAAGATAGTAGTTCTATGTCTTTGGTAGGTACTATGTCATATGGTAGCCAGTCATGAAACCGACGGATAGGTCGGTTATTTTTTTAGAATATTTCTACTAGACCAATATTTATGATGGAGGAAATTATGTCTACCAAACGAATTTGTTTCCATGTGTTATTTATCATTGTATTAATTTTTAACTTTGTTGCCACGATTGGGCCAACCGGGGTGACTCCCGCACAGGCTGCTACAAGCAGTATCTGGCCTGATCCAATAACGCCAACATTCCCTTATTATACTGATCCACAACCGATAGAGGTGGGACTTAAGTTTCGTGCGGACATGGCTGGATATGTAACTGGTGTCCGCTATTTCAAAGGTCCCCTTTCTACCGGCACCCATATCGGCCGCTTGTGGACCATGGCCGGTGTAAAATTGGCTGAAGTCACGTTTACAAACGAAACCGCATCTGGGTGGCAAGAACAGTTGTTTTCTGCTCCAATAGCCATTCAACCCGCCACAACTTACATTATCTCTTATTATGTTGCGGATGGCAACCACATGGTGGCGCTCAGTCAAAACTTCTTCACATCATCCGGAGTGACAAATGGTCATTTGTATGCGATAGCGAATAATGATTTGGACGGACCCAACGGTGTCTTTAGTGAAACTGGCGGTTTTTTTAATCAGGCTAATCTATCTAGCAACTACTGGGTGGATCTCATCTTTGATGATACACCTGATACAACACCACCAACGGTTAGCTCAGTTTCGCCAATCGATGGCGCGACGGGAGTATTTGCCTCCACGAACGTAAGTGTTGTATTCAGCGAGGCGATGAACGCGAGCACGATTGATGGAACAAGGCTTTATTTATCCGACTCGCATAATAATGTTATCGCAGCTTCTGTCAGTTACGTCCAGGCTTCGCACACCGCAGTGCTAAATCCAGATTCAAATCTCAGCTTCTCTGAAACCTATTTGGCCACAATTAAGGGTGGCGCTGGAGGAGTAACGGATTTTACCGGTAACCCCTTGGCCTCTGATTACACCTGGTCGTTTACGACCGAAGCCACAGATACCACACCTCCCACGGTGAGCAGCGTGTCGCCAGTGAATAGCGCCACAGAGGTCTTGATCTCTGCCAGCATGTCAGCGGTCTTTAGCGAGGCGATGAACGATACTACGATCAACGCTACGAATTTCGAGCTGCGCGACCCATCTAACTTCCTTGTACCGGCCGTGGTTACTTATGACTCAGGCACGAATACGGCATTACTTGATCCAGTAGCAAATCTAAACAACGGGACAGTATATACTGCCCATATCAATACAGGTGTGATGGACCTGGCAGGAAATGCACTGGCAACAGAATTCGTTTGGACCTTCACCACTACAACCCTACCAACAGTGACTTCAGCCAAACCAATCAATGGCGTATCCGGGCTCCGGCTGGAGACCAAAGCTACTGTGTATTTTAACAGAGCGATGGACCCCGCAACTATTGACCCTACTAATTTCGTATTACGCAACGGTGTCGGCACTTTGATACCTGGTAGTATTTCCTATAATGCTGCCGTCAATAGCGCTACTTTGAGCCCTACCTCTGTTCTGGATTTTTCGACGACATATTCCGCCCGAATCATCGGCGGAGCTAGTGGTCCCAAAGACACCAACGGTATTGCCTTGGCTGCCGACTACGGCTGGTCCTTCAGCACCATCGCCCAGCGCCCTGCGGTCGACCAGGCTCCCGGGGGTCCAATCCTGATTATCACTTCGCCTACCAATTTATTCACCCGCTACTATGTGGAAATCGTCCGCACAGAAGGTTTTAATGAGTATACGCTGATGGATATTGGAGATGTTACCCCTCAGGCACTTGCTGGGTATGATATTGTGATCCTGGGCGACATGACCCTCACCGCAGGTCAGGTAACAACATTGACTGATTGGGTTACAGCAGGCGGTCACCTCATCGCCATGCGGCCGGACAAGCAGCTCGCAGGGCTGCTCGGATTAACAGATGCCTCCTCGACGCTTTCAGATGCTTACCTGTTGATTAATACTGGCACCGGTCCAGGTGTCGGCATCGTCAATCAAACCCTCCAGTTCCACGGCACAGCGGACCTGTATAATTTGAGCGGCGCAACCAGCTTAGCGACGCTTTACTCAACTGCTATGACTGCTACTTCCTATCCGGCTGTGACGTTACGGTCAGTGGGGACGCTCGGAGGCCAGGCAGCAGCCTTTACATTTGACCTGGCACGCTCCATCGTCTACACCCATCAGGGCAATCCAGCCTGGCAAACGGGACATGTAAACCCGTATCAAGGTTATGGAACTGCGGTTGACCTTTTCGCCGGAATAAACGGAGAACCTAACTGGATTGACTTCAGCAAGATTAATATCCCCCAGGCAGATGAGCAGCAGCGCTTTCTTGCTAACCTGATCCTGGAACTGAACATTGACAAAAAGCCTCTCCCACGCTTCTGGTACTTGCCATCCTTTAAGAAAGCCGCCATCATCCTTACCGGGGATGACCACATCGGACGGGGCAGTCCCTCCGGCAGCAGTCAAATATTTTTTAATCGACACATAGCGCAGAGCCCCCCTGACTGCTCGGTAGCAGATTGGGAATGTGTGCGCAGCAGCTCTTACGGGTATGTTGGTAACACAATTTCCGATGCTACGTACGCCGCATATACCGCACAGGGGTTTGAGTACGGAATACATTTCGATGCCGGTCTAACCATGCCTGGTTCGCCATGGTGTGGAACATGGCCAGTAGACATGCTGGCACAATTTAACGCCCAGTATGATGCTTTGTTCGATAAATTCGCCAGCTTGCCGGTACAGTCAAGCGAACGCAACCATTGCTACTCATATTTTGGTTACACCGGCCCTGAGGGTTGGATCCCTTATACATCTACACCTGAAGCTAATGAATCCCAGGGTATCCGTTTAGACACCAATATCTCCTACAATCCGGCAGGTTGGGCGACGGTGAATCCAGGCTACGAGATGGGCAGCGGTATGTTGATGCGCTTCGCCCAAGTTGATGCGAGCGGTGTGATGCATCGTTATATGGATATATACAACGGTGGGACGGAGATGAACGACGACAATGGGCAGGGCGCAGCAGCCATGCGCACGATTGTCAACTCGTACCTGGATGCTGCCATCGGACCTCAAGGATATTACGGTGCCTTCGTGGTCAATATGCACTCCGATAACTGGTACGGATGGTCGTATGACGGATCAGACCAAATCGTAGCCTCAGCCCAGGCGCGGCATATCCCCATAGTATCAGGCGCACAGATGGTCGAGTGGTTGGATGGACGCAACAGCTCCTATTTCAGCAGTATAAGCTACGTTGATCACACCCTAAGCTTCAATATTACCCAGGCTGATGGAGCGCGAAACCTTCGAGCGATGCTACCCACGCAATTTGGGGGAGACCCGTTGACCCTCCTGAGGCATGATGGCAGCACAATCACTTTCACGGTGGAGACGATCAAAGGTGTGGAATATGCCATCTTTAACGCACAATCTGGCTCCTACAGTGCCACATATACACCCGACACATTCCCACCAGAAATCACTCAACTAACAGCTCAACCGGCAGTGGGTGGTACCGTCGTGATCAGATGGACGACCAATGAGGCTTCTACCTCTCGGGTCGATTACGGAACTGATCAAAATAACTTGGGGCTGAGCGCAACCGGTCAAGGTCTGGTCACACTGCATACCGTTCAGTTGGGCAACTTGCAACCCCACACCACCTATTACTACCGAGTCACGTCAAGCGATGAATCAGGCAACCCGGCGACCTATCCCGTCAATGGGGATGCCCCTGCCAGCTTCATTACCCCCTCAGCGGCTTTTATCGATACGACGGTAAGTGATTTTAGCGCTGGTTCCCCGGACGCGAATCTCACCATCAGCCAGATCGATAATGGCGAGGTGATGCTTAAGCCTTTTGTTTATGAGGAGTTTAATGGGACAACATTACCGACTGGCTGGGGCAGCTTTTTCGACATGCCCAGTCCACACGGCACTGTGACCGTTTCTGGCGGTAAACTAACCGTTCATGCTGCCAATGCTGGCACTACTGCGCTTTTCGGCCCTGGCCATGTGGTCGAGTTCACTGCAACATTCACCGCCTCGCCAAACCAGCACGCCGGGTTTGGTGTAAACCATACCGCCGCACCAGGTGACGCCTGGGCGATCTTCAGCACCGGGCTAAGCGGCACACAGTTATATGCGCGGTCTTACAATGCCACCGCCCCGTGGGACACTGCCAGCACAGTAATCCCAGGGAACTACTTTGGAACTCCTCACCGCTATCGAGTGGATTGGCAGGCTAACCAGATCATCTATTCCATCGATGGTGCGGTCGTAGCCACTCACACTGTAATCATCCCGATCCAGATGCGCCCGTTGGTTTCAGAAGGCGGACCTGGCAGTGTATCCTTCAGTGTAGACCAGCTACAAATGGGACCTTTCCCGGCTTCCGGCCAGTTAACCTCCCGAGTTCTGGATTCCATGGGCAGTGTAACGGATGGAACCATCGCCTGGGATGCACTGGTGCCCGTCAATACCACTCTGACGCTAAGCGTTCATACCGGCAACACTTACATACCGGATAATACTTGGAGCGCATTCGTTCCTGTCCAGAATGGAGCCCCCATCGGCTCTGGTTTCCGCTATGTACAATACCAGGTAAATTTCGCCACGACAGACACTGCCGTTACCCCGGTGCTGCAGGAAGTGCGCATCCCGTACAACACCACTCCTGATATGGTTGCGCCACAGATCACTTCGCGGACCCCAGCTCAGGGTGCCAATGTTTACAGCGACGTAGATGTTAGCGTCACTTTCAGTGAGCCTATGCAGCCTGGATCGATCACTGGTTCGACCTTCCGGCTGCGCGAAGTGGGTTCGAATGTTGATGTGGCCGCAAATGTATCTTATAGTGGATTGACTGCGACCCTGCACCCTCTGGCAGCTCTCACACCAAGCCGACAATATCAAGTCACGGTTGCTGGAACTGTCACCGACTTATCTGGTAACCCACTGGGTGCGGATGATATTTGGACGTTCACAGTGATCCAGCTTCCAGGTCCCCCATGGATGGATTCGCATTGGGCTTACCGGCGGGCAGTGACGATTGGATCTACCTGTACGCAAGTTCAAACAGACTATCCGGTAAAGATCGTGCTCGACGGCAGTTTCGATTTCGCCAATGCGAAGCCTGATGGCAGCGATCTGCGCATCACTCTGCTGGATGGTGTCACCCCAGTCAGCTTCTGGATCGAAAGCTGGAGCACAGGTAGTGCGGTCGTTTGGGCCAAGCTCAGCACGCTGCCACTGGAGGCAGTTGGACTGTACCTCTACTATGGCAATCCGGCGGCTACTTCGCTCAGCAACGCATCCGGGGTATTCAGCTTCTCCGACGAATTCTCAGGGACTACGCTCGACCCGACCAAATGGAGCGTCACAAATGGCAACTCATCACAGGCAACTTTTGCAAATGGGGTGATGACATTAACCGATAATGGTGCGTACATCAAGATTAACAGCGTGCCTGTCTTTGGCCCCGGCTACATGGTGGAGTCATTGGTACGCCATCCACAAGCTGGAACTTCCATGATGATCAGTGAGGTGGGATATGCCTCCGCCTCTGCTTTTGCCAACACTCTCCGGATCATGGACGATTTTCCTGATACTACCAATACCACTAACTGGCAATGGGTAACGGATGCCTCTGGTATGACCCAGGGGAAGGGTATCATGACCCAAACGACACTCAACACTGGTTGGAACCATTACCGGATCGGGTGGATTGCTGGGACAGCTTCCTTCCAGGTAAATGACTGGACGCCATCCATTGTTACCACGAACCTTCCTATTGCTAACCTCCCAGCATTCCTGATGAGTTATACACCTGGTAATCAGGTGCAAGTGGATTGGCTGAATGTGCGAAAGTGGTGCGGGTCCGAGCCGAGCGCACTAGTTGGTGATAGAGAATCCTTGAACATTGCCCCTGTGGCAGCTAATGACAGCTACACCACAAATGAAGATACAATCTTAACCATCTCAGCACCCGGCGTACTCGGCAATGACACCGATG
>JBGPBQ010000143.1:0-10311 GCA_041481345.1 Anaerolineae bacterium | reverse complement strand
ATCGACCTGGTGAAATCAGGTCAAGCCGAAGCATTCGTCACCGCTGGGAATACTGGTGGGGCAATGGCAACTGCCTATTTTCGGCTGGATACTATCCCAGGGGTTGAACGCGCTGCTCTAACTGCCACCTTTCCAGTGAAAAATGGGTACTGCATCGTCCTGGATATCGGTGCGAACCCCGACTGTAAGCCGGAGCATATCGTCCAATTTGCGATCATGGGATCTGTATACGCCAATAAGACCCGCGGCATTGATAAACCTCGCGTAGCCATCCTTTCCAATGGTGAAGAGGCTGGTAAAGGGAATGAGCTGGTTCGAGATACTTTTCCGTTGTTATCCAACTGTGGGTTAAATTTTATTGGAAACGTAGAAGGTAAAGAGCTGTTTGCAGGTGAGGCGGATGTAGTGGTTACCGATGGGTTTACTGGTAATATATTGCTAAAATCCACTGAGGCAGTTGCAAAACTGATCATGGACATCATGAAAGAGCAGTTAAAATCCAATCCAATTTCAATGCTAGGTGGAGCTCTCGCTAAACCGAGCCTCAGTAAGATCAAGGCGATGCTTAATCCGGATGAATATGGAGCAGCTCCACTGCTTGGGGTGAACGGTCTGGTATTTATCGCCCATGGACGCTCCAATGCACATGCTCTAGTGAGCGCCATAAAAACCGCCCGTGCTTCTGTTGAAGCCAACCTGCTCGGATCAATTCAATCGGCAATTCAAGACAGTATACAAAAATCGCAACTCGAGGTCATAACATGAAAGTTCAACGTGCAGTAATTACTGGTATAGGGGCTGTCACTCCACTGGGGTCATCGGTTGATTTATTTTGGAATGGCTTAATCAACGGAGTTTCAGGAGTTCGAAAGATCACTCAATTTGATGCTTCTGAGCTTCCGTGTCAGATAGCCGGCGAGATCCCCGATCTAGATCCAGGTGCATATCTCGACCGGAAAGACATTCGTCGTCTGCCCCGCTCAGCTCAGATTGCGCTGATTTCAGCCATCCAGGCTGTGAATGATGCTGGATTACCTGGCACCATGCCAAACAAGGAACGCTCAGCGGTAGTTTATGGAACGGCCCTGGGTGGAATCGACGAGATGGTCGATGGTATTATCCTGCTGCGCACTGAAGGACTCAGCCGGGGTAATCCGTTCACACTGCCATTTGCGATACCCAACCTCTCAACCTTTTTAATCGCCAAGCAGTTTCAATGCCTGGGTCCAAATACGACGATCGTTACAGCCTGCGCCACAGGTACCCAGACGATTGGCGAAGCTGCCGAGCTGATCTGGAATGGAAAAGCTGATGTTGTGATCACCGGTGGAACTGAGGCTTTAATTGAAGATTACTCAGTGGCTGGTTTTTGCGCCATGAGAGCATTGCCGACCAGCTTCAACGATGATCCTCCGAGGGCCAGCCGACCCTTTGATGGCAAACGGGAAGGTTTTATTCTCTCCGAAGGAGCCGGCACTATGGTGGTTGAAAGCCTGGAAAATGCTATCAATCGCGGAGCGCATATCTACGCGGAGATTATTGGAGGATCCTCCACCTCCGATGCATTTCATATTGCTGCACCAGATCCCGATGCAGCAGGCGCAATTCGCGCCATGCGCTGGGCATTGGAGAATGCAAGCATTGCTCCTACTCAGATTGATTATATTAATGCACATGGAACTTCTACTCCATTAAATGACTCGACTGAAACGAAAGCCATAAAGGAAGTTTTCGGAAAACACGCCTATAAGGTGGCGATAAGCTCCACCAAGTCAATGATAGGGCATGCCATGGGCGCCTCCGGCTCTCTGGAGGCAATCGCTTGTGCTCTAACCATCCTTAATGGGATCATCCACCCCACGATTAATCAATCCACTCCCGACCCCGAATGCGACCTGGATTACGTCCCCAATAAGGCCCGTAACCAGACAGTTAATTATGCCTTATCGAATTCATTCGGCTTGGGCGGACAAAATGCCTGCTTGATATTGAAAAAGTTCGAAGAATAATCATCATCATAATAAATTCTAAGGAATGGGCTCATGAAGGTAATCACCAATGATAAATTAGTCAAAAGGAATGCCCGGATCGGTCAGGTAGCCACCGTCGGTGGATTATTGGTCCTGGTCGGGGGGATGGTCATTTCATTCAGGAATCCAAACTATGCGTCACTTTCCTGGGTGGCATTGTTAGCGGGTTTTGCTCTTTCGCAAGTCGGACTATATTTTGGGAATCGGTGGGGGAGGCACCCTCGACCTGATGAGCTCCTGGATCTGGGCTTAAAAGGGTTGAGTGAGCAATACTCTATCTATCATTATGTTGCACCGGCAGCTCACCTTTTGGTAGGGCCGTCTGGATTATGGGTTATCATGCCATTTTACCAAGCGGGGAAAATCGTCTATGAGAAGAACCGTTATAGACAAAAAGGGGGCGGGTTTATGCAGCGATACCTGCGGATATTTGGCCAGGAAGGCCTTGGCAGACCCGAACTGGAAGCATCAGCTGAGGTCGAAGCAATTGACAAATTCATTAAGAAGAACATCCCAGACATTGAAATTAAGGAATCGAATGTCGCCCTGGTTTTTATCAACGACAAAGCCGAATTAGAGGTTAAGAACGCACCGGTTCTGACATTACCTTTAAAAGAGCTTAAAAACACCATCCGCAAGACTGCTAAGGAGAAGGCTTTATCTCCGGATATGATCAAACAGATAAACGAATTATTTGCGTAAACAAAAAAACCGGTGCTGAAAGGCACCGGTTATATATCCTTTTTTGTGCTAACTTTTCAAGAACGCTTCAAGCGAGTCTTTGCTGATCCTGAATGAATTGCCAATTTTCTTCGCTTTAAGATCTCCCGAAGTGATGGCGGCAACCACATCTTCTTCAGATACTTTCAGTAATGTGGCGGCTTCTCCCGGTGTCATAACATCCGGCATCACACCCGAGGGTGTTCCACCTGTGGATGGTCCCCCTGCAGGGGGCATAGCACTTGCGCCGGTCATACCCTGTAAAGCCGAACCCATCACCTGCCCAATACCTAAACCGGCTCCAATTCCGGCGGTCAAACCAGCGCCTCCGCTTGGGTTTTGGGCAGCGTCCCGTAGTGCATCCGCAGCCTGCAATTGGGTATAGGTTGCCATATCCAGCATACCCATAGCGCGCAGCTCTTCAGCAGATTTGCTGGAAGGCTTCAGGTTCTCAATATAGAATGTTTTCAGGGTTAAGCCAATGGCTTCAAAATCTTCATTTGCCTTGGCGCGCACCCCGGCTCCCAGCTCTTCGGTTAAACCGATCATCTTGGGTATGTCATTTTTAACCGCGGTTTCACCCAGCAGGTCCTGTAATTTGGAAAGCAGCATTGAACGCAGACGAGATATGATATCTTCGGTCATGTAGGTTCCCTGGGTGCCAACAATCTGGGTGACGAACTGCTGTGCATCCTTCACCTGGAAGCTGAAGTTGCCAAACCCCTGCAGCAATGCCACACCCAGACCCATCCCAGGGTTGCGGACAATGATCGGCTGCGGTGTGCCCCATTTCTGATCCGCAAATTCTTTCATGCTGACAAAATATACTTCTGCCGGGAAAGGCGTTGCGGTGTTGAACAGTGCAGGTCCAATCTTTTCGATTAACAATGGAATATTATAGGTCGTGATTGTATGCCGTCCCGGGCCGAAAGTATCCAGCGCGTTACCATCCCTGAAGAAGACCGCCTCTTGAGATTCTCGAACGATCACCTGGCTACCGATCCTGAAATCACCAGGACCTGTTTCAGGGAAACGGTGCACGATCTCATCACGCATCTCATTTGGGTATTCAACTACATCAAATATTCTAGCCATTGTCTTATCTCCTATTGGAATTATCTATTTGATCCCACATCATGCAGCAACTACCACTTCCTGGCGTCGCTCATACGCTTTCACACAATCCTTGGACACTGTTTGAAGGTTTCGGATTGCAGCTGGTAAGCCATCCGTTCCAACCGAAGCCTGGACATTATCAATCGCTGCTCCGACTTCATCCGCTTTATCAAGCAAAGCAGCATCATACTCATATAGCTTAGCCAGTTCAGGTTCGTTGATTTTTACTGCCTCGAACAAGCTGGAATATCCCCGCGGCGCGGTCCGTACACGATCGGCAAAAGTCCTTAATCTGAGCGCTGCTTTTTCCAGGTCATCGGTGTACTCGATCTGTCCCTGGTTGATGAATTCGACTTGCAGGTCCGACACCCGACTTTCCAGCTCACGGAATCGGCGATAGATCGTGTCACGGATAAGTTTATCCGAGTCCCTGCGGTTTTGACGCTCAACATAGCCTTTAAATCCCGGAATCTTGCTGGCTAGTTTTTTGAAAATATCCATACTGGTGGTGACTTTTTGATATACCTGATCCTTGAGATCGCTCATTTTTTCCTCCACACATACATACGAATATTCATGTGAACAATGAATTTGATTATAGTCTTTGTTGAAATTTAATACAACAGATTATATAAGGTTTACGCACGCCGTTCCGAAGGGTTGCAAGGATGATTATTAATAAATTCGGGATTATAATCTCCGCCATGATTCTTCAAAAACAGATTTACCTCGATTATGCCGCGACGACACCCGTTGATGAGCGAGTGATGCAGCTTATGCTGCCGTATTTCAGCGAGTCCTTTGGAAACCCATCCTCAATCCACTGGTTCGGGCAGATTGCTGAGGCTGCGCTTGAAAATGCGCGTGTTACGGTCGCTGAGCTGATGCACTGCCTCCCGGAAGAGATCATTTTCACTTCATGCGGAACGGAGAGCGATAACCTGGCATTAAGAGGGTCAGCTTTTTTTGCCCGTCAATCCCGAGGTGCAAATCATTTATTGATCAGCCCAGTTGAGCATCATGCAGTTTCCAAAACTGCCGAGCAGCTCGCCCGCGTGCACGGTTTTGAGCTCGAGTATCTGCCAGTTAATAGCCAGGGGCAAACCACGGTAGAGGATGTAGCAGCTTTTTTGCGCCCTGATACTGCCAGCGTCTCGGTAATTTACGCTAATAATGAAATCGGAACGATTAATCCAATTACAGAAATTGGGGAGTTATGCCGATCGAAGGGGATCATCTTTCACACGGACGCAGTGCAGGCCGCCGGCTACCTTACCATGGATGTCAAGTCCTTGAATACCGATCTGATCTCCATCGGAGCGCATAAGTTTTATGGTCCAAAAGGTATCGGTGCGCTGTACGTCCGCAAAGGGTTACCCATCCTGCCGTCCCAGACTGGTGGAGGCCAGGAATATGGCTTCCGGGCTGGAACGCAAAACGTTCCTTATATCGTTGGGATGGCGGAAGCCTTGCGGCTGGCGCAGACAGAAAAACAAACCCGCATATCCAGTTTGAAGCCCTTACGCGACCATCTGATCGGCACCATTTTGGAGGAAATCCCTAATACCCAATTAACCGGGCATCCGGAAGACCGCCTGCCCAATCACGCCAGTTTTATATTCAAGGGGATTGATGGAAATGCCTTATTAATGATGCTGGATCTGGAAGGGTTCGCCTGCTCGTCTGGCTCGGCATGTAAAACGGGGAACCCAGAACCATCGGATGTGTTGACCAGCGTGGGTTTTACACGTGAATGGGCACTCGGCTCATTGAGAGTGACTTTAGGCATGTATACAAGCCCCGCGGAAATCGAGCAATTTCTCACAATTTTACCGCGCGTGATTTCGAAGATGCGCCAGGTAAGGTAGAACTAAGATATAAAATGAGCACCAAACCCGTAGTTGCCGTCGCCATGAGCGGTGGAGTGGATAGTTCTGTTGCGGCTGCTTTATTGGTGGAGCAGGGGTTTACCGTGATCGGTATGATGCTGCGCTTATGGAGCGAGCAAGGTTCTGAGGGCGCCAATCGCTGTTGCACGCCCGATTCGATGGCACAGGCACGCCGGGTCGCATCGCTGCTATCAATCCCGTTCTATGTTTTGGACGCCAGGCAGGTTTTCTACGATCGGGTCGTAAATCCCTTCATCTATGACTATGCGCATAACCTAACTCCAAATCCATGCATCTATTGCAATCGCTCTGTACGTTGGGATTTCCTGCTCGATCATGCCTTGGCTGCCGGTGCAGAATTCCTGGCAACCGGACATTACGCACGCCTCCATCAGAACCCCAACCACTCGTTCCAATTACTTCGGGGCGTGGACCCAGTCAAGGACCAATCTTATGTCTTGCACGTGCTAACCCAAAAGCAGCTACCGCACGCATTGTTCCCTTTGGGTGGCTATACGAAGGTCAAGGTCCGACAGATTGCACGCCGTTATAACTTACCGGTGGCTGAGTGTCCGGATAGCCAGGACCTGTGTTTTGTGGGCGCAGGTGGAGACTACCGGCAATTCCTTGTCCGCCATGCACCTCAAGCCCTGATCCCCGGAGAGATCACTGACCGCCAGGGAAATATCCTCGGGTACCATCAAGGACTGGCAAATTTCACCATCGGTCAACGTAAGGGTCTGCGCATCGCCTCCCCCACTCCACTTTACGTCCTTGAAAAAGACTATACGCATAACACGGTTATCGTCGGACCCAGGGATCAATCTGGAAGTCTCAGCCTCATGACTGAAAATGCAAATTGGATTGGTGGTGAGCCGCCCCATTCTCCCCTGAGCGCGGTGGTAAAAATCCGCTATACCGCCAACGCTATCGCGTGCGTCATAACGGATTCAACCGAATCCACCTTTCATCTAGAATTCGAAAACCGTGTGGGTGATATTACCCCCGGGCAGGCTGCAGTGTTATATAATGGAGAGGTCTGTCTTGGCGGTGGAATAATTTCAGCTGAGATAAATAATAAGGTTTCCATAGAGTGATCTGATGTCCATTCCTACTTTGTTTCTGGGTCTTATTCTTTCAACGCTATACGGTGCGCTGTTTCATCTTTGGCGAGGTGGGAATGCCGGACGCTTATTGTTGTACCTGCTGCTCTCTTGGATCGGTTTTTGGATCGGTCAACTGATCGGCAATCTGCTCAATATATCCTTCGACACACTCGGTCAGCTACACCTCCTGTTTGCCACCCTAGGCAGCTTGATCTTTTTAGTCATCGGTTTCTGGCTAAGTTTGGTTCAGACAGAGCCAAAGACACGCTAATATAAAAAATCCCCTCACCAATGTGAGGGGTATGAAGTTTTAATGGGGGGGAAATATTATTCTACTAATTTAATGACGTTTGCCGCCTGGAGACCTTTTGGGCCTTGCTCAATGGTGAATTCGACTTTTTGTCCTTCATTGAGGGTTTTAAAGCCCTCAGATTCGATTGCCGAGAAATGTACAAAAACATCTGGGCCATCCTGGCGTTCAATGAAGCCATAACCCTTGCTAGCATTGAACCACTTGACAGTACCTGTCACCCGCTCACTCATCTTTTTTACTCCTTACTATGTTAATGTTTGTTTTTTGGCATCTGCGGCTCAATCTGGCTCAATCAGATGGTTAATAAAAATGTCCGGTCCGAACTGCACTTCCTGTTCAGACCGGTTCCTCATGAAATCCAGAAAGAACACACGTGCCACATGAACTGATATTCAGTTTATCAGGCATATTTAGTTTCGTCAAGGTTTTAAGCTTTTACTCATCTTTAGTGCAGGAGGCATTCCAATCCTGTTACCCAGACATTTTGAAGGTACAATTATCTGCTAAAACCAGATAATTTTAGAAGGGATATGGAAATGGTACAAATTGAATCTTTTTTGTCGGCCCGAGCGTTCCTTTCACCACAGTTAGTGCATGATCGAATCTATTTCATCAGTAATCTAAGCGGACACATGAGTTTATTTGTTATGGATTATGGCGGGAGTATACCTGAGCCGCTCCTACCTCCCGGCATTGCTATGCAAAACCCGGAGCTCATTGGTGGAAAATCATACTTTGTCTTCCCCAAGTTTGGAAAAATCTTGCTCATGCTGGATAAGGATGGGGATGAAAATTATCAGCCTAAATTTATTCCGCTCATTGGTGGCTATCCAGAACCAGTACTAAATAACTTCTTTGAAAATTTTCGCGTCCACCTGGGCAGCTGTGACCAGAAAAATCAAATCTGTTACTTCTCTGCTGAGTCTCGCACAGAGCAAATGAACGTATCATTTAGATGGGATCTGAGCACAGATGAGCTTGTAAAGATCGCTGAAAGCACATGGGGAGCATATATCGGTGCCCATAACAAGGACCACACGAGGCTAATGATCATTGACGGATATACCGCTGGTGATAACGTCCTGTACTTATGGGAGAAAACTACAAATCAACGCAAGCTCGTTTACGGAGTTCCACTTGAAGATCGAAAACCCGATCAAGTCGTCCCTCTGAACGCGATTGATCCCATCCAATTTGTAGACCGCGATCGAGGATTGTTGTTTGGCTCGGCAATATTTGAGGATACTTTCGGGTTTGGCTATCTTCGGTTTAAACACCCTTCAGATGTAAAACAGGTCTCAGTTAAAGGGATAAAACATAAAGGTATTGGTGAGCTCAAACGGTGCGATTTCATTCGAAAGAATACCTATATCGTTGAATACAATATTGACGGTTGTTCCTGGGTTTATGAGGCAGAATTCGACCGAGATAATCTGATCATGCGACTCGGTAAAGTGTTGGTCGGTAAAGGCGAGATTGCAAATGGCGTTTTACAATCGATCAATTATGACAAGCAAAGTGATAGATATATCTTGAGCCATTCCACTGCAACTTCTCCAACCCAAATATTTTCCATAGAAGGCAAAAAGAGAAACAGGTTTGTCCTTCACACCCGCGAGAGGGTGTTAGGTTTATCCGATTCACTGCTTTCTCCAGGTGAGGATGCATCCTTCACCTCATATGATGGCTTGCGGATGTCAGCCCGTCTATATCTCCCTGCTGCAGATATCAAAATAGAACCTCCATATCCATTAATTTATTACATCCACGGAGGTCCGCAAAGTCAGGAGCGCCCAGACTTTGCCTGGTTCTCCATGCCCTTGATCCAATTCTTAACCATCAATGGGTTCGCAGTTTTCGTTCCGAACGTGCGCGGCAGCATGGGTTATGGACTGAATTATCTGAAACAAGTGGATCATGATTGGGGTGGTCTTGACCGTCTTGACCACGTCCACGCCATGAAAGTGTTGAAAAAAGATTCCCGGTTGGACGTTTCCCGGGCGGCAGTGGTCGGTCGCTCCTACGGCGGCTATATGACGCTCACCCTGGCTGCCAGGCACCCAGAGCTATGGTCTGCCGCCGTGGATATGTTCGGACCCTACGATTTGCTCACCTTCAGCGAGCGCATACCTGAGACCTGGAAGCCATATTTTAAGATCTCACTCGGTGATCCGATTGAAGATCGGGATTTTTTGGTCGAACGGTCGCCCCGCACCTACATTGATCAAATCCAATGCCCGCTGCTAGTCATCCAGGGGAAAAACGATCCCAGAGTAATCGAGCGGGAATCACGTGACCTGGTTGAACACTTACGTGGAATTGGTAAACAGGTGGAATATCTCATGTTCGAGAATGAAGGTCACGATGTGCTCAAGCTTGAGAATCGGGTCACCTGTTACAACGCAATCACTGATTTCTTCAAGAAGCACTTGCTGAAATGATGGAATCTACAGTAAATACCCTGGCGCAAGCAGGCGATATCGCCCAATTGATCAGTGCCCAAAACAAGCGCTTTAT
This sequence comes from Anaerolineae bacterium, assembly GCA_041481345.1. Lineage (GTDB taxonomy): Bacteria > Chloroflexota > Anaerolineae > Anaerolineales > UBA4823 > FEB-25. The sequence continues at coordinate 620 of JBGPBQ010000143.1, read as the reverse complement.
TTTCCGCCTGGTGCCCGACGGCAAGTTTGAAACCCACCGCGGCTACATCAGCCATAATGATCTGATCGGAAAACCCTGGGGCAGTCGGGTGTTAAGCCATATGGGCAGCCCATTCTTGCTTCTCCAGCCTTCTTTAGCTGATATCTTGATGGAGACGCGCCGGAATACCCAGATCATGTATCCCAAGGACATCGGTTTTATCCTTGTGTATATGGATATCGGACCGGGAAAGCACATTCTTGAAGCTGGGACAGGCTCAGGCTCGTTCACCACCGCCCTGGCAGTTGCGGTCGGTCCTCAAGGTCGTGTATCAACCTATGAAGCTCGCCCGGAGTTCCAACACCTGGCGCACAAAAACCTGGACCGGCTCGGCCTCGCTGACCGGGTCGATTTCAAGCTGCGTGATATCGCCGAGGGTTTCGATGAGAGAAATGTCGATGCGGTTTTTCTCGACCTGCCCAATCCACAAGATTACCTCCTACAAGCCAAGGAAGCATTAAAACCCGGCGGCTACCTGGGCAGCATTTTACCAACCACCAACCAGGTTTCCACCCTGCTCATTGCTCTACGCCGGGCAAATTTCGCCTTTATCGAAGTGTGCGAGATTATTTTACGCTACT
>JBGPBQ010000142.1:0-10317 GCA_041481345.1 Anaerolineae bacterium | reverse complement strand
GGACTGAACCCGTTTTTCTTCCAGATGGCAAATATCCGCGAGCACTGCTCCTGGGTGGTGGAAGACCCTGGGATGGCAACGGAAAAAGCCAAGCACATGGTCAGTGCAGCGGTCAGCCGTGTGCACCATCACCGCCCGTTGAGCATGCGCTCGGTGGACATGGAGCAAAGTGCGCTGGTGGTGGGCGGGGGCATCGCCGGGATTGAAGCCGCCCTGCGCCTGGCAGACGCCGGTAAGAAGGTTTATATGGTGGAGCGTGAGCCCAGCATCGGCGGGCACATGGCTCAGCTATACAAGACTTTCCCGACGCTTGACTGTGCAGCCTGAATACTTACACCGAAAATGGTGTCCGTTGGACGCCACGAAAACATCAGCCTGCTCAGCTACAGTGAAGTTGAAAATGTATCCGGGTACGTCGGTAATTACCAAGTGCGGGTGCGCCGCAAGGCACGCTTTGTGGACGAAAGCCAATGCACCGGCTGCGGCAAGTGCGCCGACGTCTGCCCGGTGGATGTGATCAACACATTCGACCGCGGTCTAAGCCTGCGCAAGGCAACCTACCGCAATTCAGCCCAGGCAGTCCCCGGGGCATACGTGATCGAGAAACGGGGCATCGCACCCTGCCGGGCAGCCTGCCCCACCGACCAGCGCGCCCAGGGGTACATCGCCTTGATCAAACAGAAGCGCTACGCGGATGCCTATTGGGCTATCCGGCGGGAGCATCCATTCCCATCGGTGTGTGGGCGGGTATGTAACCGGCGCTGTGAGGAGCAGTGCAGTCGGGGCCAGTATGATGAGCCGGTCTCCATTATGAAGCTAAAGTGGTTCGTTGCCGATTGGGCATATGAACACCGGGACGAGCTGCCCAACATGCGCGATAAATCGCTGGTGGGCACACCGTTTTCGCACGCCCCCACCCCGACGGGCAAGAAAATAGCCATCATCGGGGCGGGCCCGGCGGGCATGACGGCAGCGTTGGATCTGGTGCGCATCGGTCACCATGCAACGGTATTCGATTCACTACCCATCGCGGGTGGCATGATGCGGGTGGGTATCCCACCCCACCGCCTGCCGTACGACCGTTTGGATTGGGAAATCCAGCAGATCGTAGATGAAGGCGTGGAAATGCGGTTAAGCACGCGGGTGTATGACATCCCTGGTCTGTTTACTAAAGGTTATGATGCCGTGGTCATCGCCACCGGGGCGCACAGTGCCTGGAAGCTGAACATCCCCGGAACCGAGCACCCCGATAACTGGCTCTCTTTGGACCTATTACGCAGGGCATGCCTGGGAGAGAAAATCGACCTGAGCGGACGAGATATTGCCGTGATCGGGGCGGGAGACGTAGCCCTGGATGCGGCGCGGGTATCTGTCCGGTTGGGAAATCCCAAGGTGAAGATTGTGTGCCGCGGCATGCGCGCCTCGTTCAATGAGATCGACGAGGCAAATAAGGAGGGGGTTGAAATCGTCCGCAACCGGGTGTTCAAGGAAGTGGTCATCAAGGACAATAAAATTGTAGGCATCCGTTGCGTGGAAGCCAAGGTGGGGGCGATCGTCAACGGCAAGCGTCAGGTGGAGGAGATCCCCGGCACCGATCACGTCATCCCATGTGACCTGGTGATCTGGGCGGTAGGGCAGCAGCCTGATTTCAGCTTCCTGCCTGAAGGCTCGCACATCCGCAAGCTCAGCTCGATGGGGCTTGAGACAGATGACGAGATGATGACCAGCATGCCCGGAGTATTCGTGGCGGGTGACGTGCGCCGGGGTACAACATTCTTCGTGGTGGATGCGATCGGCGAAGGTCATCACGTGGCGAGATGCATCGACCGCTACCTGCGTGGACCGGAGGGCATCCAGGAGCCGCCCAGGCTGCCCACGGCGACCTATACGAAGGATGAAGTGGAAAAAATGATGGAGATTGGGTGGGCAGCTGAGAATCCGCGGGCCAAGACCCGCACCATCCCGGCAGAAGAGCGGGTGAACAACTTCAAGGAAGTCGACCTGGCACTCACCGAGGAAGAGGCGATTGCTGAAGCGGAGCGTTGCCTGAGGTGCGGTATCTGTTCCGAATGCCTGGAGTGCCTGACGGCATGCGAGCGTGGTGCGATCAACCACGACATGAAAGATAGCTTCTTGGACCTGACAGTGGGAACGATCGTCCTGGCAACCGGCTTCAAGGATTTTGACCCTTCACGCATACCCGAGCTGGGCTACGGTCAACTGGATAATGTGCTCACCTCGATGGAATTCGAGCGCCTGATCAATGCCAGCGGACCGACCACTGGCAAGGTCACGCTTAAAAATGGTCAGCCTCCCAAGCGGGTCGCCATTGTTCACTGCGTAGGCAGTCGCGATGACAAATACAATGAATACTGCTCAAGGGCGTGCTGCATGTACTCCCTCAAGCTGGCTCAGCTGGTTCACGATTATGTGAATGCCGAAGTGCACGAAATCTACCGCGATATGCGCACCTTCGGTAAAGATTACGAGGAGTTTTATAACCGCACCCGCAAGAAAGGGATCAACTTTTACCATGGGCGGGTGAAGGGCATCGAACAACAGGATGGACACCTGGTGGTGAAATGGGACGAGAGCTTCTTCAACCAGCCCGACCATGTTGAAGTGGATATGGTCATCCTGTCCACGGGCTTCGAAGCCCAGGCAGATGCCGCTAAAGTGGCCAATATGTTCGGTATCAGCCGCAGCCCGGATGGGTTCTTCCTGGAGAAGCACCCCAAGCTGGCGCCGGTGGAAACCTCGACGGAGGGAATTTACATCGCAGGGGCATGCCAAAGCCCAAAGGATATCCCTGACAGTGTGGCTCAAGCCGGGGGCGCGGCGGCGGCAGCATTATCCCTGCTCGATCAGGGCACAATTGCACTTGACCCATCGGTGGCATTGGTAAACCTACTGCGCTGCGCCGGCTGCGGCTTATGCGTTAAAGCATGCCCATACAGCGCCATCGAGCTGAAGGAGAGTGTGGCTTCGGTCAATACGTACCTGTGTAAAGGCTGCGGCACCTGCGCCTCGACCTGCCGTGACAAAGCCATCACCCTGATCCATTTCGATGACCAACAAATCGTCAATGAGATGATCGGCGCGTTGGCGGTTGAACCGGTTGTCCCCGGGATCCTTAGTCAATTGGAGGTAGTGCATGGCATTTGAACCCAAGATCATCGCCTATTTATGCACCTGGTGCAGCTATACCGGGGCAGATACGGCTGGTATCGCCCGCCTTAAATCTCCGGCCAATATCCGCGATATCCGCGTGCCGTGCTCGGGACGGGTGTCGCCTGAGATCATCATGCGCACCTTCGAGCAAGGGGCAGATGGTGTGCTGGTGCTGGGCTGCCACATCGGGGAGTGCCACTATAACACCGGCAACCACCGGGCAGCCAAACGCCTGCCGGTATTGCAAGCCCTACTGGCTTATGCAGGTCTGGAACCCGAAAGGGTGCGGCTGGATTGGGTGTCTGCTTCGGAGGGGGAGCGCTATTCTCGCATCGCCAACGACTTCACTGATACGGTGCGCACTCTCGGCCCGATCCACTGGAGGGTGGCTGAGCGTGGGGCTCATTTTGTGTGGGAACAGGAGCCGATCAGCCACCGCTATTCGGCATTCAGCGATGAACAGCCAAAACATGCGGTCTATCACACAGCTATCTATGATGAGCAAACCCTCATATTGCAGGCAGCAGCCAGAGAACTATTGACTAACAAACTGGTGGATTGCGTGATCGGCTTCGAAGTTGGGCCAAGAGGCCGCACCCGCCCGGCTTTCATCCACCAGCCGGAAAACGTTGAGCGCCTGGTGTGGAACCAGGACTGCACGCACAACCTGTCAGCTTACTTAAGCAAGAAATTAGGCTGGGGCACGGATGGTGGCAAGAAAAAGCAGCCTGATAAGCTACCGAAAGCGGCCGTGGTGGTTAAACCGTGTGACAGCCGATCGATTAACGTGCTGCTGGCTGAGAACCGCTTCCAGCGTGACCAGGTGTATATCATTGGCATGGCCTGTGATGGCATCAGGCAGGGGGCAGGGTTCAGCAATGATAAGAGCGGACCCATCCAGACACGCTGCGCGGCATGCAACGTGCGCACTCCGGTGGTCTATGACACGCTGATTGGAGACTCTGAAGCGACTTACCGGGAAATCCCCCCGGAACATATCTACCCGGGGATAGACCACCTGGATGCGCTGACCCCGATTGAAAGGATGAACTTCTGGCTCAGCCAATTCGACCGCTGCATTCGCTGCTATGCCTGCCGCCAGGCTTGCCCGATGTGCGATTGTCCCATCTGCTTGTACGAGCGGGATGATTCGCTGTGGGTGGGAATGGGGATCGACGTCGACGAGAAGCGGGCATTTCACCTGGGGAGAGCCTATCACCTGGCGGGGCGCTGCGTGGGCTGCAATGAGTGCGAGCGCGCCTGCCCGATGGACCTGCCTCTCAGCCTGATCCACCGCAAGATGGCGCAGGAGATGGAAACCATTTTTGGCTACCGGGCTGGTATGGCGGTTGTTCCGCCACCGTTCGTCACCATCCTGGGCGGAGAGGAGAACCTCCCATGAACTACCTGACCCACCAGGAGCTGGCTGCCTGGCTCGACCACCTGGCACAGGAACAAACCCTGATCGCCCCGCTGAACATTGCCGGTAACATCCTATACCGCCCGGTGAAGGATACCCACGAGGTGGTATGGGATTTTACCCGCTCTTTTATGTCGGTCAAAGATGTCTTCTTCCCGCCTACCGAGCGCCTGATGCTGATCGAAAAACTGAACGGACAGGTGAAGCTGACTGAAACCCTGCCGGAAGGGGAATCAATCATCTTCGGGGTGCGCCCGTGTGATGCCAGGGGATTGCTCACCCTGGATGCGCTGTTCATTGAGAATGAGCCTGTGGATCCGTATTACGCCCGCCGCAGAGAAAACACCACTCTGATCGGGTTAGCCTGTCCATCGGTGGGCGCCAGCTGTTTCTGCACCAATGTAGGCGGTGCACCGGACGACCCTACGGGAATGGATATCATGTTAACTGCCTCCAATGGCGGTTATGTGGCAGAGATCATCACCGAGAAAGGCGAGAAGATCAGCAAAAAATTCCCGGTGTTCGATGGGTTGTCGGAGATCAGACCCCATCCGACCCACGCCAGGAAACGTGAGCTAAGGGTACCTCCCAAGGAAGCCTGGCCTGCCAGGTTCAATGATGACTTTTGGGCGGAGATGGCTGAGCGCTGCCTGAGCTGCCGGATCTGCGCCTACGTGTGCCCGAGTTGCCGCTGTTTCGACGTGCGCGATGAAGCCTTACCGGGTGGGAACGGTCAGAACCAGGCCGAGCGGATCCGCTGCTGGGATTCGTGCAACGGCATCCCCTACCGAAAAGTGGCAGGTGGGCACAACCCACGCTTTATGAAGAACCAGCGCCTGCGCAACCGCTTCTTCTGCAAGTTCTACTATTTCCCACTGCATTACGGACCCGTATCATGCACAGGCTGCGGGCGCTGCATCGATGCCTGCCCTGTGAATGTGGATATCACCGAGGTATTGATCTATATGGGCAGGAGGTAAACTATGAGCGACAAACTGGCGAGCAACCCCATGCTGCCCTACCTGGGAAAGCTGGTTGAGGTGAGAGACATCGCCACCGAGATCAAGCTCTTCCGGGTCGAGATGCTCAATGGTGGTGGAGAAGCCTTCCATGACTACAAGCCGGGGCAATTTGCCTTCGTGTCTGCCTTTGGAGTTGGCGAAGCGCCATTCGGGATTGCCAATATCCCCAATAATGGAGACCCCACCCTTGATTTCGCCATCAACCGCCTGGGGTCGGTGACCACGGACCTGCACGAGCTGGGGGTGGGTGATATGGTGGGTGTGCGGGGACCAATGGGAAATGGCTTCCCGATGGACAAGTTCAAGGGTAAAAACCTGGTGGTGATCGGGGGAGGCATCGGGGGGGCCCCGCTGCGACCGGTGATCCAAACGGTGATGGCTAACAGGGGTGATTATGGTGACTTTCTCATCCTATGGGCAGCGCGCAACCCTTCCCTGCTGGTTTTCACAGATGAATATGACCAGTGGCGAGCAACGCCCAACACCGAGCTGTACCTGACTGTCGATCAGGCTGATAGCACCTGGAAGGAGGGGGTGGGTCTGATCACGCAGCTGCTGGAGAAGGTGGCGCCGTCGCCGCGCAATTCGATCACCATCACCTGCGGGCCTCCCATTATGATCCACTTCGTCAACCGCGTGCTGGTCGAAAAGCTAAACTTCAAGCCTGAGCAGAACTACGTCACATTGGAAGCGCGCATGCACTGCGGGATTGGCAAGTGCGGTCGCTGCAACCTGGGCACCAAGCTTGTGTGTGTGGATGGACCAGTCTTCACCATGGCGGAAGTGGGAGCGCTGCTGGAAAGCTTCTTGTAAATCTGATAGATTAGCGTGTCTGGCAGGTTTTGGAGTAGTTTAGACAGAACCTGCCAGTTTTATTAATAAATACAGGGGGAACAAAACAAGCTAGGCGTGGAGAAATCTAGGGTAGAATTCTCCGCATCCTAATTTATCGGGAGCTGCCCATGCCATACGACCAAAATCTTGCTGAGCGCATCCGTTCCACCCTAAAGGAACACCCGACAATCGTCGAGAAGAAAATGTTCGGGGGGGTCGGATTTATGGTAAATGGGAACCTGGCTTGTGGTGTACAGGGGGATGACCTGATCGTGCGGATAGGTGTCGAAAACAATGCAGAGGCGCTATCCCAGCCCCACGTGCGCCCATTTATGCCCGTGCCCGGAAAACAGATGGCGGGGTGGATATTGGTGGCGCCTGAAGGAACATCAGCCGATCAAGACCTGGAGAAATGGGTCAAGGCAGGGTACAAGTATGCCACCACCCTACCAGATAAGTAATGATCCCAGCCCTGGTCCATAAACCTGTAGATGGAAGAAGAACCTTATGAAATACCAGGGTTATTGGCTGGTCTTATTAGCTGCCTGCCTGTGGGGCACCAACGGTACCGCCCAGGCGCTGGCGCCACCCGGAGCCCAGCCGATCATCATTGGAACCTTGCGCATCGCCGTTGGCGGGCTGACCTTGCTGGCGATTGCTGTGTTGCGCGGCACCCTACGCGATGGAAAGCCCTGGTCTTTCTGGCCGACCCTAACTGGCGCGGTGAGCATGGCAGCCTATCAGCTGTTTTTCTTCGCCGGGGTGGCGCGCGCGGGTGTAGCGGTGGGCACCATTGTTGGGATTGGCAGCACGCCCATCCTGGCAGGGCTGATTGGGTTTATCGTGCGTGGCGAGCGCCCCAGCCGGCGCTGGGCAATAGCCACCCTCTTAGGGATCATCGGCTGCAGCCTGCTGGTGGCAGTGGGCGAGAAGATCAACGCTGACCCACTGGGAATTTTCCTGGCAATCTGTGCCGGGGGGTCGTACGCGGTTTTTACCACGGTCAGTAAAGGATTGATCGAAAATCACTCACCCGAATCGGTCATGGCGGTGACGTTCTGCCTGGGAGCATGTTTCGTCCTGCCGCTGCTGTTCAGCGCTAATCTGGATTGGCTGAAGGAACCGGCAGGTATCTTGGTCGTGCTGCACCTGGGGGTGATCACGGCAGGTCTGGCTTATACCCTGTTCGCACGCGGGCTGCGCCAGGTGCCGGTGGCTACCGCGGCCAGCCTGACACTGGGAGAGCCGCTGACTGCCGGAATCCTGGGGGTAGTGTTCCTACATGAGACTTTAACCATCGCCGGAGGGTTCGGCATCTGTTTAATCTTCATCGGGCTGGTTGTGTTGGTCACGGAGAACTACCAGCCAAGTGTGCTACCCACCTAAGTCGGCTGATAACATCATTCCCTGGTAATCATTTCCAAGCTAAGAGAATATCAAAACTGGATCAGCCACCCGTATAGATGCGCGGGACACGGGTGTTGATATTGGTCAGGATCTCGTAAGGGATGGTCCCCGCCCAACCTGCCAGGTCTTCGCAGGTAATCGACTCATCACCCGATTCGCCGATCAGGATGACCTCGTCATCATTGTAGCCACTGTCCCATTCGAGGTTGATCACGATTTGGTCCATGGAAATTCGCCCGACCACCGGGTATTTTTTCCCCCGCAGGAGGACGCAGGCTTTATGCGACATACTGCGAAAGTAGCCATCTCCATAACCAACCGGGGCAGTGACCGCCCGCACCATGTGGTCTGAATGCCAGGTGGAACCATATCCCACCGGGTGCCCCGGCAGAATGACTTTAAAATACACCACGCGGGATTTCCAGCTTAACGCCGGGCGGACAATAACCGTGTGAGGGATTACGATTGAAGGGTAAACCCCATACAGCAGCAGACCTGGGCGGACGAGATCAAAGTTGGCTTCAGGCAGCTGAAGAATGGCAGGTGAATTGGCCATGTGCCGTAAGGGAGGTGGCGGTAGGCTGTGCCTCTCAAAGAAGGAAAGGACTTCCTGGAAGCGTTCAAGCTGTAATCGGGCGTCGGTAAGATCGGGCAGATCAGCGTTGGCGAAGTGCGAGTAGATGCCCTCAAAGTCGATCGCCCGACATTTTAGGGCGGTCTCCAGGAAGGATCGGGCGTTGTAATAATGCACCCCGATGCGCTCCATGCCTGTGTCAATCTTCAGGTGAACTTTAGCCTGCACCCCCATCTGAGCGGCAATTTCATCCACCTGGGATAGCTTATCGATGGATGAAGCGGTAATGGTCAGGTCATACTTGAGGAAACCAGGCACCTGGTTACCCAGGATGCCACCCAATACCAGGATGGGAATATGGATGCCATTTTCACGCAGCAAGATGCCTTCTTCCAAGACTGCCACACCGATGTAATCAGCCCCAAGGGATTCCATCAGCTGAGCCACGCGCAGCAGACCATGACCATAGGCATTCGCCTTCAGGATTGGCATCACCTTTACCGGAGCAACATGCCGGCGGATGGCGTTGAAATTCTCCGATAGGCGATTTAAGTCCACCTCCACCAGAGTTGGGCGGACGATTTCATTCGAGCTGATAGTGGGGTCATTGATGGGTGGCATGGTTTATTCAAACAGCATACCAGAGGTTTTATTCTCTACCTAAAGTATACCAATAAAAAAGCAGCGGGCAGTTACCAGGTACTTGCTCGCTGCTTTATAGAATGACGAAGCAATTAGGGGGTTGAGGTTGGTGTTGTGGGGTTTAGAATAGCATCGATGGCTTGTTTGAAGGAATCAAAACCCTGTGCACCTTGAATGCCCTGCCCGTTGAGCACGAACGTTGGTGTGCTTGAAACACCAATCTGATGGGCGACACTGGTTTGGTCCTTGACGAACTGGGTGTATTTACCCGAATCAAGGCAGGTGTTGAAGGTTTTGGTGTCGAGTCCAACGGTAGCAGCAAACCCTTTCAAATTATCCTTGCTGAAGGCTCCCTGGTTCTCACCATTCTGATGGGTGAACAGGTAATCATGATATTGCCAGAAGGCGTTCTGGTCACCGGCACACTCGGCAGCTTCAGCTGCCCACAGTGATTCATCTCCCAGAAAAGCAAAGTTGAAATACCCAAATCGTACCTTGCCAGTATCTACGTAAGTGGTTTGTATCTGACGACCCGCGTCAGTTGCGAAACGCTCGCAGTAGGGTCACTGAAAATCGCTGAACTCGATCAATGTCACCGCAGCATTGGGGTCACCCTGGAAATGAGTGGTCTGGCTGACAATGTAAGCCATGAATTGATCCTTGGAGGTAATCGCGGCGATGGTTGGGTTGACGGTGGTTGTCGGAACGGAAGCCTGGGAAGTCGGCTGGGTGACCACTGGAGTGATGACAGCGGCGACTTCTACAGTGGGCTGCGAGCTTTTAGTCAATAAAGGGCGACCGAGAAAGCCTACCAATAACCCAACCACCAGCATGATCACAGCCAGAGCTGGAGTCCACCATGACTGGATGATCACGGTCAAGGCGGGCTTTGGTCCTTGAGGTTGGTCCATCATTAATTTTCTCCTTTTCATTGTATGGGCACAATTTTATCATATCCGTAAAGCTATCCCATCAAGCAAATCCTCAATGTTCCGGGCAAAAAACGCCCTCTCAATAAAACTTCACGAACGCATGTATATGGATTTGTTTCGCGAAAAAAACAAATCGAAACAAATATCCTTTGGTTGTGAAGAGCAAGCGGCAGAGACTAAAATCATACTCACGATTATATGTAATTACTCACCACATTCCCAAAGGTTTTCGGATTAATCACAGATCATGTGAGATAGCCGTCATTACCCACTTGTTAATAAATCCTATCTGGAAAATTCGAATGATTTCAACTG
>JBGPBQ010000141.1:0-10439 GCA_041481345.1 Anaerolineae bacterium | reverse complement strand
GTTCGATCTTATCGCCATACTATTAACCAGCGGGACGCCCATCGACATGGTGAAGAATGTAGGAATGTTTGCTTACCCGGTCACATCGCCGTCCAACCGTAAAACCAATTTCATCAAGATTGCTTCGGGGGATTCAGCCGACCAGGATGCATTTTCCGTCGCCTATTTACAGGCGATATTTCCCGATCAGAGTGAAACCAGTGGATACAGGTTGTTTGTGGTAGATCGGGATGGATCCAATCCCCGGAGCTTATTTCCCGCAGAAGGGGCAGTTGGACTTGACCCACAGAAAGTCGTTTGGTCTCCGACGAGTATGGTAATTAATGCTAACTACGCGATTGCGGTCATTTATAATGGAAATATATGGATCATTGATACCGGATCCGGAGCAGCTCAACAGATCACGGGTGATGGATTGACAAGCAGAGTCGATTGGAGATAGATTGGGATGAGGATATTAATCACCGGCGCAGCAGGTTTTTTGGGCAGCCATTTATGCGAGCGACTGTTATCGGAAAATCATGAAGTTGTAGGGATGGATAATTTCATCACAGGCAGCCCAGACAATTTGGCACATTTATCAAGCAATCCAAATTTTTCATTCATCAGGCATGATGTAAGTAATTTCATCTTCGTCCCAGGGAAGGTGGATGCCGTTCTACACTTTGCGTCTCCTGCAAGCCCAAACCCCAAGTCACCTTATGGGTATGTGAATCTACCCATCCAGACGATGAAAGCTGGCGCCTTAGGCACGCATAATACTCTCGGGCTAGCCAGGGTGAGCGAGTCAAAATTCTTATTAGCCAGCACCAGTGAGATCTATGGTGATCCGCTCGAGCATCCGCAATCTGAGAGTTACTGGGGGCACGTAGACCCAATCGGACTGCGCTCAGTCTATGATGAAGCCAAGCGATTTGCAGAAGCGCTAACCATGGCATATCACCGTTTTCATGGGATCAACACCCGGATCGTGCGGATATTTAATACCTATGGACCAAGAATGCATCTTGATGATGGAAGAGTGGTGCCGAATTTTATCCAACAAGCCTTACGCGGTGAGCCTTTGACTGTTTATGGGGATGGACAACAAACGCGCAGTTTTTGTTATGTGGATGACCTCATTGAGGGCATCGTGAAGCTATTAGGCTCAGATGAGCATTTACCGGTCAATATTGGTAACCCGGTGGAGCTGACCATCCTGGAATTTGCAGAAAAGATCAACGAGATCGTAAAGAACAAAGCCGGGATTGTATTTAAACAGGCTGACCGTCTGGAAAGCGACCCACAAAGAAGGCGACCGGATATTACACGAGCGCGAACAATCCTAGGATGGGAACCGTACATCAGTCTGGAGGAAGGATTGCTCAAAACGATCCCTTATTTCCGTCAAAAGCTAGGATTGGGATGACGAGTATACTGGTAAATTCACGGGAACGGACGAGGTTTTTTCGCTTTCTCGTTGTCGGTACAATCGGCGCAGCAGTTGATTTCGGCGTAGAAAACCTGCTGCACCGGTTGTTCGGATTTCCATATGTGTGGGCTGGGGCGGTATCCTTCATATGCGCCATATTCAGTAATTTTTACTGGAACCGGGTGTGGACATATCCTGATTCACGTTCCAAACCGATCTTGAGACAGCTATTCCAATTTACCATCGTCAATATTATCGGGCTGGCAATTCGAATACCCATCTTAAGATTTTTGGAACCAGTCATCACGAGGCTGTTCCAATTGCTGCCGGAGAACCGTTTATTACTTCCACCCGATGCGATGGGTGAAAACCTGACTCTGGCAATCGCTGTGTTAATCGTCCTGTTCTGGAACTTTTTCGTCAACCGATATTGGACGTACAGTGATGTAGAATCTTGAAATAGAATCCTGATAAACTTAGATGTCGTGTAAAGGATTGGAGAAGTGAAGAATGACTACTCAGACTATATTAGTTCCCATTTACACGACCAAAGGTGATGTCGGCGCCTTCCTGGTCTATCCGTATATATTTAACTGCGAAGGTGAGTGGATCGGCTGGATTTCGACTGACCGGTTTGTTTATTCCACCCATGGGCATTATGTTGGGTGGTTGGCAGTTGGGCCGAGGATCCTGCGAAAATTGGCGGATGGATATACACGGACGCGAATAGATATTATCCCTCCATTTACATTAAAAATTAAACCCCCGGCATTATCACCCTTAGCGCCGATGATGCCAGAGCTGACCTTTGGGGAGATGGACGTATTGTTGGATCGTCCAGATTTACTTCCGCCGGCTGACTTTGGTGAATTACGTGAAGATATGGATTAAGCGTAGAAAAGCAATCAGATGGTCGATGACAAAACCAGCCAAGCCGCAGATAGCGATAATTTGATAGGGTCAGAAAGCAAATTCCGATCCTTAAAGAACCTTATTGAGCATGTCTCGGGGAAAAGCCTGTCGGAAACACAACCCCAGCAGGACAGTGGAATTGCTGAAGTAATACCTTTCCCGTTTCTTGCCATGGTGGGACAGGTGGAGATGAAATATGCACTCCTGCTGGCGTTGATCAACCCAGTTATCGGAGGGGTGTTACTGATCGGTCCACGGGGGACAGGGAAGACGACTGCAGTGCGCGGACTGGTGGATTTGCTGCCTGAAATCCCGCGAAGCCTATGCTATTATGGCTGTATGCCAGAAGATATTGAGACCGGAGGGATCGATGCGGTATGCCCAAACTGCGCTAAAAAATATGCCCGAGGGGAACCCCTGGCAGCAATGGATAAAATCCGATTGGTAGAGCTGCCTTTGAATGCACGCATCGAGGATGTCGTCGGTGCTACGGATGAAAATGAGACCGGTCATGAGTACCTGAGGTTGCATCGAGGGATATTAGCCCATGCCGACCGGAATTTACTGCTGGTTGATGAAGTAAATTTGTTAGCAGATGATGTGATTGATGCCATATTGGATGCTGCGGCTTATGGATCATATACTGTGAAGCGGGGAGCAAGTTCTGCCACTTATCAAGCAAGGTTCATGCTGATCGGCACGATGAACCCAGAAGAAGGACGGCTACGCCCTCAAATTATGGACAGGTTTGGTTTACGGATCATAGTCAGGGGATTGGAGAATAAGAAAGAACGTATGGAAGCGTATAAACGAGTCCAAGCGTACACTTCAAACCCACGCAGAGTGATACAAGAATATAATTATGAAATGCAGAAGGCACAGGTAGAGATACAAACCGCGAGAGACATCCTACCGGAAGTGATGATACCAGAAAGCCTATCCGATCAGGGATTGGAGTTAATCCGCAGCTTGAAGATTGATTCATTAAGAGCTGAAATCACTTTATTTGAAGCGATCAAAGCATTGGCAGCATTGGATAACCGGAATGTGGCGGTGGCTGAAGACCTGCAAGTGATTGCACCGATGGCGCTCAGGATGCGCAGGTCAGGTTTCATTGAAACGTATTTGAGCGATCAATCCAAAGAAGAAGATGAGATCAGACAAGCAGTTGATAATACATTGAAGCGAGCGTAACGCCAAAGATAATTAATGAAAAAACTTTTCTCGAAAAAAGAAGTTTTTAAAGTCAAGTCATTACCGTATGACCCGGTAAGCATAAGTGAGCCCACTACTCCGGATGAATACAGACAACGAGGCACAGCATACTACGCACGCAAACATTACCAGGCTGCAGAGGCTGATTTGAACCAGGCGATCAGGATGGAAAGCAATTCTATCGACGCATACTACATGCTTGGCATGGTCTACAAAGCCATGAAAAGTGATGAAGAAGCTGTGACGGCGTTCACACAGGCGCTGGAACTGATCAAAGATCAACCTGAAGGAAATAAAGTTAAGAAAGACATGCTGCGGCGGCTGGCGTTGGGGCACATCAACTCAATCACTCAAGGTGACTGGAACCTGGAGAAGGAAATTTGGCAGAGAAAAACATAACCCACAGAGATAGGATAGAGAACTGCCTGATAGGGGAGGCAGACCAAAGAACACCGGTTGCATTGTGGAGGCACTTTCCCGTAGATGACCAGACTCCAGATGGCCTGGCAAGTGTGGTGCTCGAGTTCCAGCGAATGTACGATTTTGACCTGGTTAAGGTGACGCCCGCTTCGTCCTTCTGCATAAAGGATTGGGGAGTGGAGGACGAGTGGCAGGGAAACCCTGAAGGGACGAGGCAGTACGTCCGAAAAGTGATCCACTCGCCAGAAGATTGGTTGAATCTGCCGATCCTGGATCCGAAAAGAGGATTCCTGGGAGACCAGCTGAGGTGCTTAGATATCATTTGTAATCAGCTGGGAGGGGGTGTTCCCGTTCTGCAAACTATCTTCAGCCCGCTGGCACAGGCGAAAAACCTAGTGGGCGGTGAGACGCTGCTGGTGCACCTGCGCCAATATCCGGAGGCAGTTTTGGAAGGATTAAAAACCATCGCAGAATCCACGCGCAGATTCATTGAAGCAGCGAACCAAAGTGGAATTGCGGGTATTTTTTACGCCGTGCAGCATGCGAATTACCAGCTGCTCTCCGAAGATGAATACATGCGGTTTGGAAGGAAGTTTGACCTGGAAATCCTTGCAATGACAAAGGAGAAATGGCTCAACATGCTGCACCTGCATGGAAACAATGTCATGTTCAAGCTCTTCACCGACTATCCGGTGCAGGTGATCAACTGGCACGACCGTGAGACGTGCCCATCGTTAGAGGAGGGTAAAGGTTTATTCCCGGGGGCGGTATGCGGCGGACTGCAGCGCTCACGGACGATGGAATTGGGCACGCCGGAGCACGTCTTGGCGGAAGCGGGGGAGGCGATAGCTTCCACTCGGAACCAGCGATTTATATTGGGGACCGGGTGTGTGCTGCAAACCACCACTCCAAGGACGAACATCATGGCGGCAATACGGGCTGCAAGGCGTGAGTGACCTACGAATTATTGGAGGTAAGGCACGCGGGAGACGGATACGATCAGTGCCGGGCACGACTACCCGACCGATCACGGATAAGGTAAGAGAAGCACTATTTAACATCATCGGAACCGATATACAGGGGGCATCCTTTTTGGATCTATTTGCAGGGACAGGCAGCGTGGGCATCGAGGCTCTGAGCCGGGGTGCGGGATATGTCCATTTTGTAGAGATCAACCGCAGACCGTTGGCTATCATCCGTGAAAATCTGAAAAGCACCGGGCTGCTGGAAGGGGCAGTAGTGACGCAGGCAGACGCGTTTTCCCTGCTGGAACGTCCGACGATGCAGGCTTTTGATTATGTGTATATTGCCCCACCACAGTATAAAGAAATGTGGAAAAAAGCGTTGCAATCCTTAGACAAGAACAGTGGATGGCTCTCGGAAGATGCCTGGGTGATCGTGCAAATCCACCCGGTGGAATATAAGCTGCCTGGTGAAGGTGAGAAGTATAAAAACCTGGCTGAGTTTGACCAAAGACATTATGGTAGCACGCTGCTGGTTTTTTACCACATGGTGATGCCGGTGGTAGAAGAATCCCCCGAAAAACAGCGGTAATTAATCCGCAGACTATTAGAATTACATATTTAACCACTTGACCGCCAGGTGCGGCAGGTCCGCGACCGGACCGACCTTAGTGGTGCAGGTGGGGAGAGAGTCGGTGAAGAGGCGCCCATATCGTTTAGACATGATGCGCCGGTCGAAAATTGCCACAACGCCGCGATCAGATTGGGTGCGGATCAAGCGCCCAAAACCCTGGCGGAAGCGTAAGATCGCTTCGGGAAGTGAGTATTCGGAGAAGGGGTCGTCGAAGGTTTCAGATCGGGCGGCGACGATGGGATCAGAGGGGACATCGAAGGGCAGCTTGACGATGACCAAGACCGATAAGGCTTCGCCGGGGACATCCACACCTTCCCAGAAGGCGCGAGTTCCAAAAAGCACGGCATGATTGACGCTCTTGAAATTCTCGAGAAGGGTGCTGGGAGAAGCGCCCTCGCCCTGTAGATAAACCTCGATGCCTTTCTTTGCCAGATGATCTTTGATGCTGTTATATGTGCGTTTTAGCTGGTCGTAAGATGTGAATAAAACCAGGGTTTTACCGCCGGTAGCAATACAGAGGTTTAGGATGCCTTGCTCAATACCACGCTGATGACCAGAGCGGTCGGAAGGCTCGGGGATATCGTTGGCGATATATAACAAAACTGAGGTTTCAAAATCAAACGGTGAGCCCACTGATAACTCGTAAGCTTCATTCGCATCCAGCCTGCCTTTGAGGTAATTGAATTCACCTCCGGCAGTTAAGGTGGCAGAAGTGAGGATGACGGATGATTTTTCATTCCACAGATATTTCTGCATAAGCGGACCGATGTTCAACGGGGCAGCATTGAGGGACATCTGCCTGGCGTTGGGCTGGATCTCAAACCAATAGATCGAATCGGCCCGGGGTTCGAAGACCAGGCCATCGAGATTGGTTTGGATTTCGGTCAGCCGTAAATACAGGTTGCGGAGGTTGGAGATGACATCATCATCTTCTTCAGGAAGGTTTTCACTCATCTCACCCAAAGCCAGGAGCATTTTAGCCAGGTTTTCAACCAACGGGCGGAGGGAAGTCTCACACTCCTCCCAGGCAGCTTCGACATCTGCCCAGGCGGGTTGGGTGCGGGTGGCAGGCAGGATGCGTTCCTGATGGGCGTACATGCCGATATCATTGCCTTCGCGCTGCTCAAGCAGGAAATCGTCGATGGAACGGAAGAAACTTTGAGAGGTGGTCTGAAAATGAAACGCCAGGTCGGTGGCTTGTTGGATAAACCGGTCGATAGCGGCGAAATCAGAAGGAGGAAGATTACCCTGGATAATGCCGGTTAATTTACCAAGGGCGCCTGAGTTGGGGCTTCCCAACTCTCGAACAGCACGGTCGAGCATAAATTGGGTAATCTTAAAACTCAGAGCGTTGGTGGTGGCTTCTTCGAGGTGATGAGCTTCATCGACGATGAGATAATTGTATTCAGGCAGGACGCGGTTGCCGGTGGCAACGTCAGCGAGAAGCAGGGCGTGGTTTACCACCAGGATGTGAGCTGAGAGGGCGGCTTGACGGGCACGGTAGAATGGGCAGATACCACCGCGTTTCAGACAATTTTCGGTAGTGCAGCCTTCATCTTCAGAAGATAAACGCAGCCAGATATCACGCTCGGTGGCGCCGTTCAGATTAAGCTCGTTCCGATCACCTGAGGTGGTGGTCTGCAGCCAGACGAGGACTTTGCCGAGCACACGCATCTCATCAGCATTGTCGGGTCCACGCCGGCGGAGGTTTTCAAGACGGCGCGGGCAAAGATAGTTAGAGCGACCTTTCATCACCGCGGCAGAGAGATTAAGCCCCATGGCGAGCCGCAGGTCGGGGATATCCTTATTGATCAGCTGGTCCTGCAGGTTGATGGTGTTGGTGGAGATGACAACCCGCTGACCATTTTTTAGGGACCATAAGGCGGCGGGGAGCAGGTAGGCCATGCTTTTCCCGATGCCTGTGCCGGCCTCGACGAGGAGGTGGCGATTTTCAGAGAGGGCGCGTGTGACCGCGCGCAGCATCTCGATTTGCTGCGGGCGATACTCGTAGTTGGGGAAATGATGTGAGAATATGCCTCCCTGTTCCAAAGCGGAAGCGACCTCATCGGGGTCGAGGAGTAGGGGCTCTGGGTTGGGCAGCAGGGGCGTGATATCACGGGTGGCGTAACCATCGAATATCGGGCCTGAATAGCCTTGCCTGACCTGCCTGGCGGAGATGGTCTCCTTCGAGCGGGAGCGGAGGGCATCGAAGAAAAAACCGTAACCAGCCCAATCAACGCCCTCGCCGAGGTGTACAATTTCCGCAAGCAGCTGCAACGGTAATTCTAAGGCGATTTCGTATAGAGACCGATATACAGCACTGGTCACGCGGGCATCAGCGAGAGCGCGGTGGTTTGCGGTGAGTGGGATGTTGAGTGCCTGCCCGAGGGCACCCAGTCCATAACGCCCAGCGGTGGGAAGGAGAACTGAGGCAATCTCATAGGTATCGCGGACGTCATTGCCCTTAAATAAACCCTGTTTACGAAGAAATGATAGATCAAAGCCAACATTATGACCGAGAATGGAATAATCACCGACGAATTGACGCAGGTCAGGCACAATATTTTGAATGGAGGGGGCTTCAAGGACCATATGGTCATTGATGCTGGTAAGCTGGGTGATGAAAGGAGGAATCTTGCGACCAGGATTGATCAGGGAAGACCACTCATCTTCGATGCGGTTGCTGTTAAAGCGCACGGCACCGATCTCGATGATGGCATCCTTCTGGGGGTCTAGGCCGGTGGTCTCAATATCCAGGGCGACGATGGAATCCATGGGGAGGATTATACCAGGATGGGTGGAGGGGGGATGCGCACGGATAGAGGGACAGGTGATTTGGAATGCGAAAGCGGCGAAAATAGACAACGCAAGACGCGAAAAAAACAACCCCCTCCCGCCTCCCCCAAATCCCCAAAAAATGGTAATTAGGGGAGGAGATAGGACCGTCCACGAATAAAGACACGAATACCCGAATAAATGATCGAGAAATCAGGATTACGAAAGACGCGAAAAAAATTTCGCCTGCACCGATCACCGTCAGTGAAAACGCGATGACATCGCAATAGAAAGATGATTCGGCGAGGAGTAAGAGATAAATCTGATTAATGGAACGCGAAAAGAAGCTGCGTGGAAAGGACAGACAGGCAGCTTCGGGAGTTGATTTTGGAGGATCGTGTTATGGTTATGTGGCGCTGAATTCTTTTAGGATCCGTACGATATGTTCGGCACCTTTGAGGTAGAGGTCGAGACGGATGTTTTCGTTAGGGGCATGCGCCTGGGAGCCGGGATAACCAATGCCAGCAGTCACCACTGGGAGGTGGAGGTTATGCACAAAGGCATGGTTGGGACCTGAACCCCCGCTCATGGGCACAATCTGCATAGGCATCCCATAAACGGGGCGAGCCGTTTCAACCACCAGAGCGACAAAGGGGTCATCAGGGTCGGTGCGGGCGGGCTTTTCACCGCCGAGGAACTTCACGTTGACATCTGAGAAGCCATGCTGATCGAGGTGGAGGCGTAAGGAGGATAAGACCTGTTCAGGGGTCTGATCGGGGACGAGGCGGAAATCAACCTTGGCGGAGGCACGGGCGGGGAGCACAGTTTTCGAGCCCTCACCCTGGTAGCCGGAAGTCAACCCACAGATGGTGCAGGTGGGCTCAAATACTTCAGCCAGACGCAGGTCAGCGCCACCGGTGAGGTTACGCAGAAAATGGTCCACGCCATAACGTGAGGCATATTCTTCAGAGGTTTCGGGAAGGGCTTCAAAAAGCTCGCGATCACGCTCGCTAGGAGGTTTGACCGAATCATAATGACCGGGTAACCGGATACGCTCATCCTCATCCTTGAGGGTGGAAAGCGCCCAAACCAACCTCCAGGCGGCATTGGGGAAGATGGAACCGCCTAAACCGGAATGGACATCGATGTTGGCAGTTTCCACGGATAACTCCACATAGCAGATGCCGCGCAAGCCCAAATATTGGACCGGGACTTCGCGGTGGTCAACACCACCAAACTCCCATATGCAAGCATCTGCCTGGAGCAACTCAGTATTGTCGAGCACGAAATCCTTCAGATGAAGGCTGCTGATTTCCTCTTCGCCTTCGATGACAAACTTGATGTTACAGGGAAGCTCGCCATCCAACGACAACAATGAATCAATGGCGAAAAGGCGGCTGACCAGGTGACCCTTGTCGTCGCTTACCCCGCGGGCGAAGAGCTTGCCATCTCTCAAGGTTGGCTCGAATGGAGGACTTTCCCATAATTCAAGCGGTTCGGGAGGCTGGACGTCATAATGGTTATAAAAGAGCAGCGTTTTGCTTGAACGTCCAGGGCGTGCAGCGTAAACAACAGGTGCGCCACCCGTGGCGTAAATTTCAACGAAAAAGCCCCGGGATTTGAGCATCTCAGCGGTGAGAGCGGCACATTCGACCAAACCCCAATTTTGCGCGGCAACGCTGGGCTGTTCACAGAAGTGGGACAACTCGGCAATACTCTGATCTAAATTATTTTCTAGATATGCGTCATACTTATTCACGTCAATCATGAGATACTCCTGATCCAATCTATCAGAAACTTCATCACCGCTCCACCGCCGTAAGCAAAAGCTAGCATTTTTATTGTTTCTCCGATCCAAGTCCAAAACAAGAACTTACGGACCGGCATTTTCAAGGCTCCAGCGGCGGCGCCAGTGATATCGAAAAATGGATTGGGAATGGCAGACAGTAACAGCACGGACAAGGCTCCATTCTTTTTCAGCCATTCGACCATTTTTTCATATATTTTTACACGCTCGATTACGGGTTGACTGCTAAACCCAAACAAATATCCCGTGATTTCTCCTAAAGCAGCGCCTGCCCCAGCAGCTAACGCGACTGCCCATGGAATC
>JBGPBQ010000140.1:0-10468 GCA_041481345.1 Anaerolineae bacterium | reverse complement strand
TTCAAGCAGCATGCCGATGCCCACATTGGCCGTCTTCTCACCCGTGGGAAACAGCCAGTAGTACCCAGGGAAGCTCTCACTGGAGAAGTACAGATCAGCCTGGTCTGGTGGACCGGTTACGCCTTCGTAATATGTACGTACAGCAATAATCCGGTCCTGACTGGAAGGATTATGTTTATGCATTTGCCGGGCGACGACTGAGGTGCTACCATCCGCCCCGATCAGTAATCGGGCGTGCCAAGTCCGCTCCTGACCGCGTTGCTCACCGAAAACCGTGACATCATCCAGCCCGGTAATAAACCTTTTTACCCGATAGCCTTCAATTAACTGAACTCCGGCTGCCTGCGCTGTGGTGACAATCCAGGCGTCGAGTCGCTTACGCTGCACTACCCGGCCATAGGAGGGCAGGTTGGAGACCTCTGGGATCAGACTATTAATTAGCTGTTTACCATCCAGAAACACAGAAGCGCTGTGGATGATATTGGTTTCCTGGTATCCTGGCGACTTGACCATACCCAAACGCTGTAGCTCAAGCAAGGCTACTGGCCCCACGAAATCACCACATACCTTGTCGCGGGGGAAAGCATTTTGGTCGATCAAGGCTACCTTGAAACCGGAGCGAGCAATATAAGTGGCTGCCGAGGCACCTGCTGGCCCCGCACCCACGACAACCACATCAAAGTCAACCGGAGGTTTAATCTTGAGATGGAACATGGGATTTCTCCTACTTTGATCGGACAAGTCAGAAAATTATCAGATAACCACGCTTCTCCACAAGTATAATTCCGTCCTTGGGATTTAACATGAGAGACCTCATAGTTCGAAGTGGATGAGTGGCTACACCATCGTTTATGAAGTCCAAATTCTATCCTATGGTTTCCGAGGGAAAAATAGTTTTACGTTTTTTACTCGGCCTAAGTTAGACTGTTCCTTAAATTTGATGTGGAGTCTTCTGGTAGGTTTGTGAGTTGAGAAGTATTATTCCGACATTCTTCCAGCATTGGTTTCATAGTGAATAACAGCCAATTCTTTTTTCGCATACAGAATAAATTTGTATACAACACTGTCTAAGAGATAAAGTATTATCAAGTAAACTTCATTGGGGTACAGCCAGATGGGTGATTTTGTTCGATGATGAGTTAACCAAAAACCTTAAATTTTTACTGACATGTAAGCTGTGACTGTTCAATAGAAGGGTGTTGTCGTGTCCTTTGGTAAGGACGTACCCTGTTATACTAGAAAACCTAAATTTTCAAAACTCACAAGAGACGAGTTCATTCCGGATCAGGAGCTGATATGCTCACTCTTCTCATAATATTTGAACCCGACACTCGGCATAGGCGTTTGCTTCGGGTGCCTGTAAGATGTGCATACCTTTGAATTAGCGGACAGTGGTAAATACCTTTATGAACTTTCTGCCTCTGTTATGGATCTGGAAGCGAATGGGCGTCTCGTTTTCTGTGAACTCCAACATCACCTAATTGTGTTTTTAAGTGACTCAGCCTGCATCGGTATTAGTGATGTCACCCGAAATGGTGCGAGTATTGTTATGTCTAGAAATCGGAGCATGAGGCTGAGTATGATAGTGGAAGACATCTCCCAGGATATCTCGTCTACGAATTTGCCCTCCCTAATTCCTTCCTGGTCAGAATATAGGAAAGATCTTACCAATGCCTTGGTTTGGGTGAGTAGGCTTGTAGGATTTATCATATTATTTGAGAAAGTATTTAAGGTGGCTTTCATTAGATAAAAACAAATCGGGTTCTCCCCCCTGGACAGGGCTGCTAATCACGTCTCCTTGCTTCATGCATTGGTACAATTCTGGTGTAATTCAGGTAACACTGCATGGAAAACATGGATATGATAGACAATTTAGCCCCCACATATAGGACATAGAAGACATAATAGCACCATATGTAAGGTATAGAACATCCGTCCCACCTCTCTTAATCAGTTGGTTGAAGGTTCAAGTCCTTCGTGGGTCACCTAATATATAGGATAAATCATAACAATACCCCCATCTTGCCATATATGGGGGTATTGTTTTACAACGATATTGTGGTTTACTGCAACCCGAAACGATCAACATATCTATCTTTTTGGCTTCCCACCCACTAAGCTGGGCGAAATCTTCCGATCTAACCCAACAAAGCTGGATGCCGTTACCTCGTAGTAGTGACAGGAGCGAAGCGGATAAATTTATAACATTGGTAATCCTTGGCTTCTTCAATGAGAAGATACCCTTTGCTGTTACAAAGCGCGCAGATGCCCAGGATATGGACATTGAGCATGGTTGCCTCTAGTTTGGGGTGTTTTATTTTCATGGAGATATTTTTAATCTTTCATACTCCTCGATTCTAATTATTTCGTCTTCCAAAAGGGGCTGCAGGACGCCTTCCCTCGTTGATTCTTAATCAGTTGGATGAAGGTTCAAGTCCTTTGTGAGTCAGCTAAATGTGGGGGATAAGCCAGCGATAACTCCTATATACGGGGATTAAATCTGACTGATTGGCAGATTTTTTTTGGTGGTGCAGGGTGGTGCAATTCTGGTTAATTCACGGAACACAGCATGAAAATATGGACATGTTGGATAACTTCCCCCCAACATATGAAATTGTATGGATGCAGGTTCACCATATTACGGGTGATGTCGGTGACAATTGCTCGGGGATAGAACCGGAAGGGTTTATTCATTTATGGGATTATTATCCAAATCAATGCTGTAAATTAAAGATGATGCTCGGAAATCACGGTTGATTGAGATACTTCGAAGTGCTATTAATAACGGTGTCGGCAACTGGCCATTTCAGATGCCGCTTTCATTGCCTTGTTCTGATCCTGTCCAAACTCATGTATGAACTCCAGAAATAGAGTATTGACATTTGTTAAATGTTTGCTATACTAACTATGTAAGTCCATTGAACTAACAAAGTCCATCGATCTTATTCACAGGGCAACGCCCATGAAAAAAGCTACTCGCCAGCATACCAAGGAACATAACCGCAACCTAGTGTTGAAAACGATCTTCGCGCAAGACAGTATCAGCCGGGCTGAGATTGCACGCGTCACAAGCCTGACTCGAACTACAGTCTCTGACATCGTAGCAGATTTGCTCGAAAAAGGTTTGGTCAGCGAAATCGGTGTTGGCTCATCTCTAGGCGGTAAATTTCCTATTCTGCTGAGCCTTGTAGAAGACTCACGATATCTCATCGGTCTTGATCTTGCGCGCAACCAGTTTCGAGGCGCAATTGTGAACCTACGCGGTAAAACTCGTGAGATAGTCACTTTACCCGTGAACAGCAACAATGGCGACGAAGCGTTGGCTCTGGTTTATGAAATCCTAGACCGGCTCATGAAAGCTTCCTGTTTTCCCCTGGTCGGCATCGGGATAGGCACCCCAGGTCTGGTGAACATCACCGAAGGGGCAGTAATTAATTCCGTGAATCTCGATTGGAAAGATTTACCACTGGCCCGCTTGATGGAAGAACGCTACCATCTGCCGGTATATATTCTCAACGATAGCCAAGCAGCCGCGATGGGTGAATACACATATGGCAAAGGCCATTCATCGGACAGCAACCTAGTCGTCATCAATGCCCAGCATGGCATCGGTGCAGGCATTGTCATCAATGGGCGGTTGTTTCAAGGGGATGGGGGTGGTGCGGGAGAAATCGGTCACATCGTTGTGGTGCCGGATGGTGGCCAGCTTTGTCGCTGTGGCAACCGTGGCTGCCTCGAGACTGTCGCCAGCGCTCAAGCACTTATCAAACGAGTACAGACTCTTGTCACACAATCCATACCAACCCGACTACCGCAGTCGCCGCAGGAAATTACCCTGGATACTATCGAGCAGGCTTTTTCGAATGGCGATCACCTGGCTCGTCAGGCGGTTCTAGAAACCGGGCGCTATATGGGTATGGCTATCTCCAGCCTTGTCGGCACGCTCAATATCCAGAAAATTGTACTCACAGGCGACATGACTCGGTTTGGAAGCCCATGGCTGGAAGCAATTCAAGGGATGATTACCCAAATGACGCTCTCGAGGCTGGCGCAAGAAACGCAAATCGAGATTGGGCAATTGGGAGGGAACAACATCATCCTGGGAGCTTCTGCAATGTTGGCGAATAATTATTCACTGCTTTTCAAATCTCAACCGTCGCACGGCTGAGGAGGTTTGCATACTTATCCTTAAGGCGTAAATTCAATGACTGATTGCTTCAAACTGGTCAAGCCTCAATTTATACCGCCTCTGGATGATGAGTTTCGCCCAGCTGTCCTGGCAAATCGCTCATTCGAACAAGAATCTGATGCAGTGAGCGTGCCGCTAATCATTGGCCTGGAAAGAGATGATGGAAAGCTATCCCGGTTTGAAGCCAGGGTATTCCCTGAAGACCACCAGCGCGCAGAGACAAATCTCTACTACGCTGAACGAATGCTCAAATTTCTGCTCTGGCAGCGTGGGGGGAGCAAGCTCTATATCGGCGGTCCGCGCAGCATCGGTGAATATCTCCAGAGATGTTACGCGCCGGGTGGAAAGCGAAATTTCGATTATCACTTCATGAGCGAACAGGTCTATGAGCGGCCGTTCAGTGTGGAGCTCTGCGACCCGTCGCATGTGCCGCTTGCTTTTGATACAGGCGAAGCATTGGGTCGTCATTTAGATGGTTGCCGTATCGGCTTTGACCTAGGTGCATCGGACCGTAAAGTCAGCGCAGTCATTGATGGTCAGGTCGTATACAGCGAGGAAGTCAACTGGGAGCCGCGCAGTCACTCCGACCCCGAATATCACTACCGCGAAATCATAACGGCACTAAAAACTGCTGCCTCGAAGCTACCGCGGGTCGATGCAATCGGTGGCAGCTCAGCCGGGATTTATATCGACAACCGCCCGATGGTAGCTTCCCTCTTTCGTGGAATCCCGCCAGAACGCTTTCACGAGATCCGCAATCTCTTCCTACGCATTCGCGACGAGTTGAATGTTCCCTTGGAAATCATCAACGACGGGGATGTAACTGCCCTGGCGGGATCGATGTCACTCGGAGAAAACGGCATCCTGGGGATTGCGATGGGTTCCAGCCAGGCTGCCGGGTATATCGATTTACACGGCAGCATTATGGGCTGGTTGAACGAGCTGGCATTTGCCCCGATTGACTACAGTCAGACAGCACCCGCCGATGAGTGGTCAGGTGATATCGGCTGCGGATCACAGTATTTCTCACAACAATGCGTTTTCCGGCTGGCACCACGGGCGGGCATCCAAATTCCCGCGAATATCCCCGACACCGAGAAATTGAAGTTCGTCCAGGAAAAACTGGATGCTGGGCATGAGGGCGCGAGGAAGATCTGGCAAAGTATTGGAATTTACCTGGGTTACGCCCTGGCGCACTACGCCGATTTCTACGACATCAAGTACGTGCTTATTTTGGGACGGTGCACTTCCGGATTGGGAGGAACACTGATCCTGGAGCAAGCGCGCAAGGTGCTGGAAGTCGAATTCCCACAGCTTGCCGCCCGTTTGCAGATTCAAATCCCGGATGAGCGCAGCCGGCGGGTCGGCCAGTCGATTGCCGCCGCCAGTCTGCCGATTATTGACGTAATAACGAAAGAGGCAGCATGATGGCCATCAAATTACTGATTCATTATTTCAAATACAGCCCGGTCTTGATCTCCGGAGAGTAGCATGCACTTTCACCTTCCCACTGCTGAAGTCTTCGTCCCCGATGGGCTGCCCGCCGAAACGGCTATCGCCCGTACAACCCATCTGGCGGTCAGCGCCCACCAGGATGACCTAGAGATCATGGCGGCTGCCCCAATCCTGGAGTGCTTCCAGCAGGAGGATAAATGGTTCACCGGGGTGGTACTGACCGATGGGCGCGGTTCGCCGCGTGAGGGGCTGTACCAAGCTTATACCGATGAAGCCATGACCAAGGTGCGCTTCAAGGAGCAGAGGAAAGCCGCAGTCATCGGTGAATATGCCGCTCAGGTGATGCTGGATTACCCCAGCAAAGCCATCAAGGATGGATCAGACCATCAGCCCATTGAAGATCTTGCTCAGATCTTGAAGGCAGCCCATCCCCAATTTGTATACACTCACAATCTTGCCGATAAACACGACACGCACGTTGGCGCGGTGCTCAAAGTCATCGCCGCCATCCGCAGCCTGCCTGAAGCGGAGCGCCCGCAGAAGTTATTTGGGTGCGAAGTCTGGCGCGACCTCGACTGGATGGTGGACGAGGACAAAATCTCGTTCGACCTGTCAGCACATCCGAACCTGCAGGCAGCCTTGCTGGAAGTTTTCGATTCGCAGATCTCAGGTGGCAAGCGCTACGACCTGGCCAGCCTGGGACGCCGGCGCGCCAATGCCACATATTTTGAATCTCACGGAGTGGATATCACCACCGGATTGTCTTACGCGATGGATTTGACCCCCCTAATCCTCTCTCCTGAGAAAGAAATTATCCCCTTTGTACAGGAACACATCCAACGCTTTGCGCATGATGTGGCCAACCGCCTGACCCGCTTAGGCTGATCTGATATAAAAACCAATGAAATCATTTTCGGAAAGTTCCCGTACAGATACCGACACAGCGTATATAGAAAGGAGGATCTGGTAGAACTCGGACGAATTCGAAACTCAAATCTGATCGATCCTTTGTTGCGAAGTTAATCTATTCTGAAAACATTGAAAAGGAGAAGAATAACATGCGTACGAAATTGTTAACCTTATTATTGCTGGTGAGCGTCCTGGTTACGGGATGCGCGACAGCAACCACCCAGGCACCTGCCGCCAGCTCTATTCCCCCGACACCCGAGACAATTGTCATAACTAGTGCTCCGCAGACGATCGTCAAGACGGTTATCTCGGAGGTTATGGTGACTCCGACTCCACTACCCAACCCGGAAGCTGTCATCCAGGGTGTCGAACCAAATGCTGTTATTAAATTCTGGACATTCTGGCTGTCGCCGACTTTCGACCAATACATCAAGGACACCATTGCACGCTTCAACCAAGCATATCCGGGTGTCACCGTGAATTGGGAGGACCACCAGGCTACCTTCCAGGATGACCTAAAAGCTTCATTTGCCGCTGGGAATGCTCCCGATGCCATCAACTTGTCTGTTAGTGAAGGCTGGGTTAGTGATTATGCCTCCCAAGGCTTGCTCCTTCCTCTGGACGATAAAGTGCCCCAGAACGTCAAGGATCTGTACTTCCCTGGATTGTGGAATGAGCAATTGATCGACGGTGTCAACTATCAGTTCCCATGGTACCAGGGTATCAATGTTTACCTGATCAACCACCAGATCTATGACCAGACTGGCTTGACCATCGACGATTTCCCAAAGAATTGGACAGACCTTCCCGCATTGTGTGCCACGATCAAGGAAAAGACTGGCACCTTGTGCGATATCCGCCTGACCGTCAATGACTTGATCTCACAGATGGTTTATGAAGGCAATGTCAAGCCCATCAGCGACGACGGAAAGAGCTTCACCTTCGATTCGGCTGACGCTGTTGCCTGGCTCCAGCAGTATGTAGATATGGTCAAGGCTGGCACCGTGGACAAGACCGTCCTTGTAACCGACCAGGACCGCGTTGGCCTGGATCTGTTCACCTCTGGAAAGGCTGCCTTCTATGCCACCGGCCCGAACTTGATTCGCGAGGTGCGCGCCAACAACCCCGGCCTGTATGGCTATCTCGGCGTCGTTCCTGCTCCTGTAGGCAAGTCCGGCGTGATTGGTAAGGGTCTGATGTCGATCTCAATCAACGCACAGACCAAGTTCCCGAATGCTTCAATTGCATTGGCGCAGTTCTTCACCAACCCAAAGAGTATGCTTGAGTTCTCCAAGATTGTGTCAATCTATCCCTCCACTCCCGATTCCTATACTGACCTGTTCTTCTCAGCTGCACCGGTTGCGATCGAAGACAGCGCCAAACCCTTCGCCATGGATGCTATCTCTAAGTATGCTGACATCGTCCCGACCATTCCGCATAAAGCGGATGTCAATGCGATTGTGCTCAAGCACGTCCAGGATGCCCTGTTCAACAACGTGCCCGCTCAGCAAGCTTTTACTGATGCTGTCACCGAGGCGAACAAATTACTCCCATAATATACTTGTTTTGAATCAGCCCTCTCCCGCAAGGGAGAGGGCTGATATAGGCGAAAGTCCTTCCAATGACCAAGAAGTTCTCCCTGACACCCTACCTGTTCCTTATACCCGCATTGGTCGTAATCGCCGTCTTTGTTGTATATCCTATCTTTGCAGTCTTATATTACAGCTTTACGGATTATAGCATCGTGACCCCACCAGTATGGGTAGGGCTGAAGAACTATACCTGGCTGATCCATGATACGATCTTCTGGAGATCGTTAGCGCATTCCTTCGTTTACCTGCTGGTAACACCCATATTGATTGTCCTTTCAGTTTTACTAGCCATCGTTGTCAATCGAAAACTTCCTGGCATTCATTTATACCGAGCCTTGTTTTTTATCCCAGTCATCAGCGGCAGTATTGCTGTCGGGATTGCCTGGCGTTTGATGCTGGATACCAACGGCATCATTAACGCAATTCTGCTTTCAGTGGGCATTCTCAAAGAACCAATGCAATGGCTGGCCGAACCCGCTTTGACACTCCCATTTTGCATGGCTCTAACCATATGGTTGGGGGTCGGGTATTACATGATGATCTTCCTCGCCGGGCTACAGAACATCCCCGAAGAGTTGTACGACGCGGCAATGCTCGATGGCTGTAACAGCTGGCAGAAGCATCGGTTTGTTACCATCCCTGGCCTACGACCACAAATTACTTTCGTAGCGGTCATCTCAAGCCTGGCTGCATTGCAAGTTTTTAATGAAGTTTTTACGCTCACCGGAGGCCTGGGCGGCCTGCTGCAAAGTGCGTATACAGTTGTGTTTTATCTCTGGCAACAAGCCTTCAGGTTGAGCCATGCTGGCAAGGCATCCGCAATTGCGATGGTGTTACTGGCGATTACACTGGCATTTTCAATTTTCAATATCCGTCTTCTTGAAAAGGGAACGGAGGCGGACTGATGACGAGACAAGCAATCATTAAGGATGACCATACCAGCGCAGTACTTAAGCGAGTTATCCAGAATATTGGTCTATATATAATATTAACCTGCGTGGCGATCGTGACCGTTTTTCCCTTTCTATGGGTGTTTTTTACCTCTTTCAAGGGACCGACGGATTCAGTCTATTCTGTACCTCCACAATTAATACCTCATGAACCAACCTTGGCGAACTATATCCGCGTCTGGAACTTTCTGCCGGTAGGGCGTTTCTTTATCAACAGTATCGTCGTCACTTTGAGTGTGGTGTTTTTCAATACCCTATTCACCTCACTGGCTGCTTATCCATTAGCCAAGATGAAATTCACGGGTAAAAATACAATATTCTATTTGCTCCTGATAACTTATATCATTCCTTCTGCACTTACTGCTATCCCAAGCTATATCCTGGCGGTGAGAGTATTTCATTATTACGACCATATTCAAGCTGCTGTCTTACCTTACCTGGCAACAGTATTCAATATATTCTTGCTTAGGCAGGCGTATAAAGGTGTGCCGGACGACCTGATTGACGCCGGGCATGTGGACGGCGCCAGCGAACTGCGAATCTGGTGGAATATTGTCATTCCTATCATTCGCCCTTCGCTTGCGACTGTAGCCATCATCACCTTCGTCGAACAGTGGAATAACTTTTTCTGGCCTTCCCTGGTGCTCCCTACGATGACAAATAAAACCCTGCAGGTTGGTCTCGTTGCCTTACAGGGTGCTTTCGTGAGTGATTCACGCGGTATCGCCGCCGGGGTAGTTATGACGGTCGTACCGATGATCGTCTTCTTCCTCCTGCTTCAGAAACAGTTCATCCGCGGCCTAACCGGGGCAGTGAAGGGATAGCTCATGCCTGATAGCGAATTGAAATCCTCCCGTCAATTAAAAGTGGTCATTTTGGCCGCTGGAAAAGAATCTGGCCCTCCCAATGCCAGGCTGATTTTGCTCCAGGACCTGGGAGGTCGCAAAGTCGTCGACTTTGTGTTCCAAAAAGCGGTCCAGCTGGTGCCGC
The DNA here is from genome assembly GCA_041481345.1 of Anaerolineae bacterium. Taxonomy (GTDB): domain Bacteria; phylum Chloroflexota; class Anaerolineae; order Anaerolineales; family UBA4823; genus FEB-25. Next base: position 383 of record JBGPBQ010000140.1, on the reverse strand, counting down.
CCACTGACATTTATGTTGTCGTCGGTCGCGGGCAGGAGGAGATGCGCCTCCACCTGGGGAATGCCTACAAATTCATTCACCAAGAAGCGCAGCTGGGCACAGGTCATGCAGTTTTACAGCTTGAGTCTATGCTCAAAGACCAGCATGGTGACTTGCTCATCCTCTATGGTGATACGCCCCTGTTCCGCACCGACTCAATCCGCGGCTTACTCAACCGCCATCGTCTGTGTCAGGCTGAGCTCACCCTTCTGACGGCCGTTGTCGACCGCGCCTACCCGTACGGTCGTATTATCCGTGACAGCAGCGGGAATATTATCGACATTATCGAGGAAACGGAAGCGACTGACATCGTTCGCAAGATCCGGGAGTTGAACCTGGGCGCG
>JBGPBQ010000139.1:0-10506 GCA_041481345.1 Anaerolineae bacterium | reverse complement strand
GGCGAGGATATCCCCCTCGACCACCCGGACATTCGAAAACTGAGCGACAACCTGGGTAAGGGCTGGGATCAGGCTGGAATCGATTTCGACAGCCACCACTGAACGGGAACAGACTGCCAGCTGCCTGGTGAGGCTGCCCAAACCAGCGCCGATCTCGAGGACGACATCCTCTGGGGTGACATCAGCGGTTGAAATGACCTGCTGAAGGGCTGTCTCATCTAAAAGAAAATTCTGCCCCAAGGATTTTTTGGGATGGAGCCCATACTGGCGGAGCAAGTGGGGGACATCCAATTTTTGCAGGCTCAAGGGATAATCCAGACAATATTAGCAGGTGGGGGCCAGAGCAGATACACCGTCACCCACGAGTGCCAGGGGACGTAATCACTATCGCTATAGCCAAGGTCGATCCAACGTCCGACCACACCGCCCCCGATGTCTGCGGCAACGACCTGACCATACCCCGGGACGTACATCTGGGTGTAGAAGGGGATCACGCTGGTATCCACGGCCGCGACACCCTTCTGGAGGGGCAACCCAGAAGCGGTAGTGTCACCAACCTCGGAAGGATGGTAGGAAGTGGCATACATTTTCAATTCACGCCAATACTGGATGGTCACACCGTCAACCGTGGTAGTGTGCATCACAATGTTGGTGCCATAACCGATAATGCGGGGCTGGGGCTGGCGAGCGACCCACTGGCTATCCGTCTGACGGGAGACTTCCTGCCCGTCCTCGTAGCGCACGCGGACACGCTCAGCAGAGATCCCAGACTCACCAGCCTGTATGATGGAGGTGCTGTCTAGGTCCAGGTCGGAAACCGGCTGGAATTTCTTTTCAAACGGCAAGGGGGACTGCTCAATCAGGACCTGCTCAGACACCCGGACCAGGCGGATCTTGCCACTGGATGGAATGAGCTCAGCAGATGAGGGCGTGCTATAGTCAAGACCCTGTGGAGCCAGGTGAGCGGCTTGCAGTGCTTCACCGACGGTGACAGCAGCAGCGCGTACAGACACATTCCCAAATTGGGTCTGAATGGTGACCGGGCGGGCTCGGGTGAGGCTGGCTGCCAAACCGGAGGAGAGGGGAGTGGATGCGGCCGGGAGTAGGCGATCGGCGGCATAAAGTGAATAACCTGCAGCCCATAAGGCTGACCCAAGCGTCGGAGCAGTTGAGGTCAGTGTTTGGGCCTGCCCGTCCAACGTGAGTGTATAGCTGACTGAACGAACCACCTGGAGGGGGATCGACCCGATATCGATGGGGAATGATTGGGTCGGATCCACTGGCTGACCGTTGTTGAGAATAACGTCACCCGGCTGGATCGATACTCCAGCCTGGGTCAGCAGGTCGGTAGAATTTCGCGCAGGACTATATATCGTGGTAATTTTGCCATCTGCCAGGACCTGCACGGGGATGGCACGAACCAGGGTGACCGTCTGCCCGTTTTTCAACCAGGCATCCTGGATGGGAGTCAGCTGGTCTTGAGGGGAGAGCGGTACAGCCTGTGAACGGAGCAGGTCGCTCACCTTGAAGGCATATGTAGTGAGTTGGCTGGATTTACCATCGACGCTTAAGGTGACATTTTTACGCAGACCCAGGAACAATCCCAAAACAAGCAGGACAACAAACGCCAGCAAAAGGGCGGGGTAGCGGAACTTGCGCAAACTTGACTTCATGGGAGGACTATTATACCCGCACCGTCCTGCCCGTCTAGGAAAGCAATTTACGGGCAATGACCATGCGCTGGACCTCACTGGTGCCTTCGCCAATGGTCATGAGACGGGCGTCGCGGTAGGTGAGCTCGACGGGATATTCTCGGCTGTAACCGTACCCGCCGTGAACCTGGATTGCGTTGCGGCAGACGCGCTCGGCCATCTCAGTGGCGAACAATTTACCCATGGAGGCTTCCTTGGTGAAGGGGCGTTTTTGTTCCTTCAGCCAGGCGGCGTGATAGATCATCCAACGGGCAGCCTGGATTTCGGTGGCGGCGTCGGCCAGCATCCACTGGATAGCCTGGTGCTCGGCAATCGGCTTACCGAAAGTCTGGCGCTCTTTTGCATAGCGGATAGCATCTTCCATAGCGGATTGGGCGAGACCCACTGAAAGGGCTCCGATGCCGATGCGACCACCGTCCAGGGTGGTGAGGGTCTGCTGGAGACCGCGACCCAGTGTGCCAAGTAGATGATTATAAGGGAGGTGCACGTCTTCATAAGTGACGGCATTAGTAGGCGAACCTTTAAGACCCATTTTCTTCTCTGCGGGACCGATGTGCAAGCCGGGGGTGCCGGTGGGGACGATGATCATGCTGAGAGAGTGGGGACCTCTGGAGGGGTCGGTGCGGACGAGGGTGATGATGTAATCGGCGATGCTGGCATTGGTGCACCAAGCCTTGGAGCCATTGATGACCCATTCATCTCCGACTTGCTCAGCATGGGTGCGGACGCCACCCTGAATATCGGAGCCGGCGCCGGGCTCGGTGAGGGCGAGCGAACCCAGCTTGCTCTTCCCGGAGGCAGCCCTGGGTAAATACTCATTTTTTTGCTCCTCGGTGCCAAAAAGCACGATGGGGGAAGTGCCCAAGCCATTATGAGCGGCAATGGCGAGGGCAGTGCTGCCGCAACCCCAGCCAAGCTCTTCGATGGCGATGGCGGCACTGACGGCGTCCACCCCGGCGCCACCATACTCCTCGGGTATGTTCAGACCGAGCAAACCAAGGGGACCCATCTTGCGGACGGCAGGCCAGTTGAATTCAGCGGTTTCGTCCACTTCGTGGGCTTTCGGCTTGACTTCTCGAGCGACAAAATCATGCACGGTTTCGCGCCACATGCGCTGTTCATCAGAAAGGTCAAAGTCCATGGCTGCATCTCCTTTGTGGTTGGTTCAGCTAGTTTACCTTACGAGATGATCAACCGGTCGATACCAATAATACTGAGAAGTAGAAAGTAAATCATCCGAACGATGCTAAAAATTATAAGAAGACAACCTTTAGGAATGATTTGCATGAAGTTGGCAAGTGGACTAATTCGTGAATGCACGAGACTGCCTAATAGGGGGGATTAGAACTTCGGATAAGTTGGAGAGCGTATGCATAAGTTGTTACATCTTGGACAACTGTGCCAGATAGTGCTATTGTACACCGAACTTTTTCGGCGCAACAGGAGATGAGTGGTGGACAGAGCTAAGGATGGTTGCCAAAATAGAAAGCAGGGAGGATCAGGATGATATAGCTGGAAAGGTTGGCTAATAAAACGAACAAGCTATTCTGACGCAGATTGTCACGCTTGAAGTAAACCAGGATAAAGCCTTCGATGAGGAGGGAGATTGCAAAGGAGATGGGAAGCCAGACCAGAGGATTGCTCTGGAGCAGCACCAGCAAGATGCCGTTGACGATCCCTGAAACCAGATTCATGATCATGGAGACCTTCATGCAGGTGCGGGTGGGATTCCAGCTGAGCAGGGTGAGGGCGACACCTTCGATGAGGCCGAGGAGCAGGTCGACGACGAGCAGGGCGAGGAAACCGAAAACCAAGAGCACGTAGGGAGCGGCGGGTCCGGTGATGGCGAGAGCGAGGGTGTAAGCGATCATTCAGGTTAGGGTCGATAAGCGTTTGAAAGTTTAAACGTTTGATCGTTCGAAAGTTATCTCAGGCTGGGAGCTGCAGGTAACAGGCAGAGTATAACCGCTAAGGTGTGAATTTGCTACAGGGTAAAAAGATTCAAGTTTCCTGGAATTGAACCATAAAAAAATAAATGCATTCAATTAATATTTAAACAATACACCCTGGCTAGAAGATATTTCATCCAGGGCACAATATCATTGTAGCACATGTGTTCTAAAAAGTCAAGAGCAAAACTTCGAACGAAAGTTCGGACATTGCATGATGAGCGGTATTATTAAAAGGATCAATCATTGAAAAATCGTCGAGTTGGAGATTGCCACGAGACTGGAAGAACACCAGTCTCTCGCAATGACAGAAGATTTTAATAATTGTCCGAAGTTTTTTCCGAAATTCATTAACGAAAAACTGTATTTATTAAATCAACAAGTTGTAGCTGAAGAAGCATTTACGATCTGGATTCAGGAAATCGCTCCTGCAGAGCAGCTTTGACTCGCTCCGGGGTGAAGGGGACCTGGCGGAGGCGAATGCCGCTGGCGTCAAAGATGGCGTTGGCAACGGCAGCGGCTGTGGTGACGGTGGAAGGCTCGCCGGCACCGAGGGCAGGCTCAGTGGGGCGGTTGATGAGCACGACATCCACTTGGGGCACTTCGGAGAACTTCAGGATAGGGTAGGTATCCCAATCGACGCTCTTGATGCGAAATTCGTCGAACTGCACTTCCTCCTTTAGGGCACGGCTGAGGGATTGGATCACATTCCCCTCGATCTGATTCTCCAGACCATCGGGGTTGATGATCAGACCGCAGTCGTGAGCGACGACAATGCGCTTCACGCTTACTATGCCAGTCGATGGGTCGACCTGCACCTGGGCGATGCAGGCAACCAGGGCTTCTTCATTTTCATAACGAGCGAAAGCCAGCCCTTGGCCCTCGAAAACTTCACCCTGCTTGACCCGCAAGGCGGGATAAGCATGCCAACTGGCTTTTTCGGCTGCGGCGTGAAGAACATCAATAGCACGCGGGTCGTCGAGGTAGCGCAGGCGATATTCCAGCGGGTCCACGCCAGCGGCGGAGGCTAATTCATCCATAAAGGATTCGTTGGCGAAGGTATTTTCTGCCCCACCCAAGCTGCGCATGGAAGAGGCGTGCAGCGGGGTATGGGTTAAATAATGGACGGTGACTCGCTGGCGGGGGAGGGTGTAATTGGTGGGAGCGTTGCGCTCAGCGCCGAAGGAGAAGCGACCAACGGGAGCAGGCTGACCGGCAATGAGCTGGGCGGCGATCAGCTGACCGGGGAATCGCGCCCGGGCGACGTGTGAGGGCGACCAGACGTGATAATCCCAAGCGGTAATATTGCCGTCTGCATCCAACCCAGCGCGGATTTGCATGACCATGGCGGGAGCTTTAGGCTCCCAGACGAACTCATCCTGGCGAGACCATTGCACACGGACCGGTCGACCGACTTCTTTGGAGAGCAGACAGGCATCGGCAGCGGCATCGTCAGAACCGTTCTGACCGTAGGAACCGGCTCCTTCGATATGGATGAGGTGTACTTTTTCGATGGGAATGCCGATGAGCTGAGCCAGGGCGCCGCGTAATGGGTGAGGTCCGGGGGTGCTCGACCAGATCGTGGCATGATCTTTGGTGACATCCGCCACGGCGCAGGAGGGGCCGATGGAAGCGTGGGCGTGGTAGGGTTGGTGGTACTCGGCGGAGATCTGCTTGGGTGAGCTGGCGATCAACTTCTCCACATCGCCATCATCGATCAGGACGTGATCGTCGGTAGGCTGTGCGCGCAAGTAGGTGAATAAATCTGCCATGGGCGGCATGGAAGGCGACTCAGACCACTGCACCTTGAGCTGCTGAGAGGCGAGAATGGCCTGTTCCTCGCGCTCGGTTATGATGCCAATATAATTGCCGCGCTGAACCAACTTAACGACCCCTGGAACATCCTTTATTGAATTGCCATCCAACGAAACCAACCTGGCAGTGCTGCTGGGGGGGCGCACCAGGCGGGCATGCAGCATGCCGGGGACTTCCAAATCCTGAATGAAACTTTGCTGACCGGTGAACTTGGCAGGGATATCGATGCGCGGCACAGAGGTACCGACCACGCGATATAACTCCGGAGGTTTCAGAGGGGCAGTATAGGTGACTTTGCATGCGAATTGCTTACCGCCCATCAGTTCGGCATAAGAGGCGGTCCGTTCAGGATCGCGGATAACGGAGATGACCCCTTCGTGGATGACCAAATCGGAACTATCTGTGTCCAACCGGTCAGAGGCAAGCTTTAGGAGGACTCGCCGGGCTTCAGCGGCTGCCTGACGCAAGGCATCACCACTGGAATTGACGGTCATGCTACCGGCGGTGTAGCCCTCATCGGGAGTAAGGTTGGTATCTCCCATAACAAGGTGCACACGCTCAAAGGGAACATCCAATTCCTCAGCAACGATCTGGGAGAGGGCAGTGCGCGTGCCGGTACCCAGCTCGACCTTACCGCTGAAGGCAGTGATTGTGCCATCCAGCTCGATGCGCAGCCAATCATCCAGTTCGTCGGTTAATTCCCCCCAAAACGATTCTCTCCGCCCGGATGAAGCGGACTGAGGGGCATTATCTTGTGTGGACTGCCCGGAATAGTCTGACATTATGGCTCCGGACCCCACATCAATTCGGATGCCCGATGAACGGCACGTAGGATGCGAATGTGCGAACCACAGCGGCACAGGTTGCCATCCAAGGATTCACGGATGACCCGCTCAGTAGGATGGTGAAATTTAGCCAGGAGGGCAGCAGTGGCGATGATCATGCCATTGGTGCAGAAGCCGCATTGAGCAGCCTGATCCTGGATAAACGCCTCCTGGACTGGGTGCAGCTGCCCATCCTCTATCAAACCTTCCAGGGTGATTATGGGGGTCTGCCCGACATCGGCGATGGTCATCTTACAGGACTGTTTGGCCTCGCGACCGAAAATGACCATGCAGGCGCCGCACTGTTCCAAGCCGCAGCCAAATTGCGGACCGTGCAGACCCAGCTCATTACGCAGCACATACAGCAAGGGAGTATCGGGAGGCGCCTGGACGGCGTGAGGCTTCCCATTTACGTTAATCACCATTTGATCTGGCATATGTGACCCATCTATGTTCACCACCCACGGGTGAACATTATAATGAAGAGAACGTTGTCAATTTCTACTGATAACCGACTCTCAAAGAAGAAATCCGTCTTACGGTATACCTCAATGATACTTTGCTCCGAGAATCCAGTAGAGAGGTAGCAAAGCGTAACAATCCCACTTATTATAATATTCTGGATTGAATTAATCGTTTAGATGGAAATTAATATCGTATGAGACCCGACTGGGGGAAAGACCTATATTTAAAAAAAATCACTTGCGCCTGGTTTGTGAGCGGAGGAGGAGGGGGCCCAAGCGGTCGATGAGCCAACCGAATAAGCCCTCGACGAAGGGGGTGATACGGAGCCAGGAAGGAACATAGACCACGCGACGAGGATGTTCGAGCAGCTTCCAGATTTGGTTGGCGATGGTATCTGCAGATACACCGATGCCCTCGGTTGGCAGGTGAAGACCACCCTCAAGGGCTGCGGCGGTATCGCTAAATTCGGTCATGACGGGACCGGCGCGCACCACGCTGACGTGTAGGTGGGTGCCGGTGAGCTCACGGTAGAGAGCGGTGGTGAAGTTATCCAGGAAAGACTTGGTGGCGCCATATATTGCCACACCCTGGCTGGGCAGGCTACCTGATATGGAGCCTATATTGATGATATGCCCCGAGCCAAGAGAGCGCATTTTCTTCAAGAAAAGTAAGGTGAAATGAACGGCAGCGTCTATATTGACTTGTAAAATCTCGGAGGCAGTCGTCCAGGGCATGTCGGTGCTGTAACCATACCAACCCAGACCGGCATTATTAATGAGGACATCGGCCTGACCATATTCAGCTTCGACTTGGGCGTATACACGCTCGCGTTCTTCTTCGACGGAAAGATCTGCAGCAATAAGGTCTGCCTGACCGCCGGAGAGGCGGATTTCATCGACAAGCTGTTCGAGGCGATCCCGACGGCGGGCAACCAGGATCACCTTGAGACCCTGCCTGGCAAGCTTGCGGGCGGCAGCGGCGCCGATGCCACTGGAAGCCCCGGTGATGACGGCTGTCTTCCCGAACCAGTATGATGAATGATTTTTGGCCACTATAAAGGACCTATCTGTTCTTATTTGACGGCTTGTTCTTCAAGAACCATTTAACGGTGTCAGCCAATGACTCACGCAGGGGGCGGGGCCGGTAACCGAGCTCGAGATGGGCTTTGGAGTGGCTGATATTGGAATTGGCGGTGAGGGTAGCTAATGAATAGGAGGTTAATCTAGGCCTGCCACGCGTCAGGCGGTAATACAGGGGGGTGAGGTTGGCAGTGAAGCGAGCGAGCGAGAAAGGAATCTTGAGACTGAATAGACGCGTGCCGAGGACTTCCTGGACGATTTTTATGATATCCGGCACCTCGATCCGCTCACCTGAAAGGATGTAACTTTCACCACAGCGACCCTTTTCTCCGGCGAGGATGAGACCCTGGGCGACGTCACGCACGTCGACGAAATCATAGGCGCCGTCGACATAGAGCATGGGTTTCTGGTCGACGCAGTCCAAAATCAACTGACCCATCTCGGAGCGTAGGAAGTCATACGGACCGATCACGCCGGTGGGGCAGACGATGACTGCATCCATGCCATCCTTAACGGCATTCAGGACCGCCATTGAAGCGCTGGCTTTGGAAGAGTCATAACTGCTGATGGCATGCTCGATATCGAAGGGGATAGACTCATCGATCAATATACCTTCCGGGACACGCTTAAGTGCATGGATTGAGCTGGTGTAGACCAGACGGCGGACACCGCAGCTTCGGGCGGCCTGGATGACATTGCGCGTCCCGCTGACATTGACCGCCTGGACCATGTGATCCTTACCGGGGAGGATCGAGATGATACCAGCAAGGTGATAAACGACCTCGATGTTATCGAAGGCTTTCAGCAGCGACTGGTAATCGAGCACATCGGCCTCGACGACTTCAACATCCAAACCATTCAAGGGGGAGGGGTCTTCACCCGGCATAACCATGGCACGGACTCTTTCTCCGCGCTCATTTAATAAACGAATAAGAACATTCCCAATGTGTCCGGTGGCACCGGTGACTAAATTCATTCTTTTCTCCTGGCAATACCATTCATCAGTAATTCCATACTTTGCCTGGCTTCAGTATGCCAGTCAGTGATTTGAGGGTCGAAGAGGGACTGCATGAGCATGCCGACAGCGAGAGAGACCAGAACCCGGGCGGCGAGCTGAGCATCCACGGGCTGTAAAGAACCTTCGGCGATACCTTCCTGGATGAGAGAGGCAAAATAGGATTGGTAACGGCGGTAGGGAGCGATGGCGGCTTCCCAAACATGAGGGTCGTGATTGGCCTGGGTCCAAAATTCGAGGAAGATGGGTAAATGAATGTCGGCGGTTTGGAAAAGTGAGCCGACCAGACTGGCCATTTTGAGGATGATTTGAGGAACATTATTATCTTCTTGGCGCATCATCTGAAAACCAGAATCGATCCCGCTCAAGTAGGAGTTCAGGAGCTCCATGAAGACCGCCTGCTTGGAGGGGAAATGATGGTAAAAAGCGCCCTTGCTCACCCCGGCTGCGTCGCAAATTTCTGCTACACCTGTGGCGTCATAGCCAGTTTTCGAAAAAAGTTGAGCGGCAGCCTCAAGAATGTGATTGCGTGTTTCTTCGCTGCGATGCTGCATGATTGATCCTTTAATATTTAATTAATACCGACCGGTCGGTATGATTCTAGTTTACAATATAGAATGTGTCAATGGCGGGAGCCTAGAAGAGTAGAATATATAGATAGATGGGAATAGAGAACCGGGGAAAATACCACCCGAGACTCATAGGGGCAGGATGAGCCTGCAAGTCTGGGGATCAACAATTACTGTCGGGTAGTACTGGGAAGGAAGGTACGAATTAGCGTCTGGTAGGTGAATTTCAAGCTGGTGGCGTTGCAATAGGGATCGTATAACAGAACGCTAAAAATCTACCAGAGATAAAGCTATTTTCTCTTTGGGACCCTATCAGAAAGGATTTGGTCAATGACTTCCTGCAGGTTAGCAGATCCTCCCCACATGCGGGCTGGTTGGATAACTTCTGGCGGAAGCGTGGCTTCAAGCATACACCGAGAAACGATCACACGCTTGTGTGTGTCCGGGTCAATCTGCGGATGTAATTCGATCAGGTAACAAAGGCGCAAGGCGCGCTCAAGCTGCTGGATATTCGCAAAGAGATTAGCAAACCCGTGTAATGAGTGCAGGACCAAGGGGATACTATCCAAGGTCATGGCTGTGTTTAAAGACTGAACACAATAATTCCAGGCTTCGTCCAGCAAGCCCACCTTGAGATAAGCCTTGCTGACGTCATAGGAGGTATAAACTATCCCGCGTAAGTCACCGAGATCTGAAAATATTCCCATACACTCATGATATGTGCGGATGGATTCGGCAGGCTGGTTCAGATATCTCAACTGCTCGTAAGCCAAGTTGTTCAATATTAACGCAGTCATACGGCGATCACCTGTTTCCTTGATGATTTTTAAGGCGGTTAAAAGATGATGGATAGATTCAGGAGTATTCACGATCACCTCGGTTATGGCGCTAAGGTTATTATGGGTAAGGGCCATACTTCGATGATCGTAAATATTTGTAGCTTTTTCCAATGCCTGCGTGTAAAGATCCCTAGCTTGAAGGAATTCACCCTGATAGAACGCCAACCTGGCAAGCCCCATGAGAGGTTGGATGGAGCCATAATGGGTGCCAATCCGAAGGTGGGTTGCCAGGCTAGTAT
>JBGPBQ010000138.1:0-10567 GCA_041481345.1 Anaerolineae bacterium | reverse complement strand
GTCAGGGTCTGATAAAAATGGTGGTGGGTATTGATCAACCCTGGCAGAACAATGTAACCTGTTAAGTCCAGTATCTCGTCGGCAGTCTCTGGCAAATTATCACTAATCCCCACTTTTTCAATCATGCCATCGCTTACGAATAGACCACCTCCCGGAATCTCCCTTCGGTGTTCATCCATGGTCACTAATATCTCTGCATTGCGGATTAATAGTGTGCCCATATCTCTTCGCTTTTCCAATCGACATCTAGTTGTCAGACAAGTATAGTTTAGCGTAAATATGACTAAATGTCAATTGTCAGACAACTTAATGATCAAAAAAACGACTGCGGGTGTCTGCCTGCAGTCGTTGGTGTACCTTTTACAATACTCCAGCTTGTATCTTGGCTGCCCTCACCGTATTTCGCATCAGCATGGTGATCGTCATTGGACCGACTCCTCCAGGATATGGGGAGATCCATCCAGCAACTTCCTTTGCCGCATTGAAATCTACATCGCCTGCCAGCCTATACCCCTTTTCAGTGGTTGGATCATCTACCCGGTTGGTTCCAACATCAATAACCACCGCTCCGGGCTTGATCCAATCCGCCTTCACCATTTCCGGCCTGCCGACTGCAGCAATCAGCACATCAGCGCTTCGGCAGATGCTTGGCAGGTCCTTCGACCGTGAATGGCAGATGGTTACCGTAGCGTCACGTTTTACCAACAGCAGGGCAACCGGCATTCCAACGATATTCGATCGACCCAACACCACCGCATTGGCACCTTTTAGCTGGAACCCGGTTTGGTCAATGAGATAGATACAACCATCTGGCGTGCACGGAACGAACAACGGCTCACGCCCTTTTTGTGCCAGGCGCCCGATATTGATCGGATGAAATCCGTCTACATCTTTTTCAATGCTGATGGAATTCAATATCTTTTCGTCGTCAAGGTGATCTGGTAATGGCAGCTGGACCAGAATGCCGTTAACCTTGGGATCGGCGTTCAGTGCTTTTACCAAACCTTCCACCTCAGCCTGGGTAGCTGTTCTGGGCAGCTCGTATCCAAAAGAGTCAAGCCCATTTTTCTCACATGTCTTCCGCTTCATCTTCACATATTGCTGCGATGCGGGGTTTTCACCCACCAGGACTGCTGCCAGACCAGGCCTGGGGAGCCCTTGATTAACCATAGCTTCTACGTCAGCAGCAATCTCGCATAGCAATTTCTCAGATATTGCTTTTCCATCAATAATCTGTGCTGTCATAAGTTCTCCTTATTGTGAGAAAAATTCATATGTGAACTTTTGTGATATTTTATATGTCTGATCAAGGAATCCGTTTTCCATTATCCATGAAAATCATGAAATTTACAAGTTACATTAATCATGAATCCGAGTAATTACCGTGTGGTCATCGTGTCCTTGTTTACTTGTTACGGAAATCACCAACCATTATCTGTTCCACAAGTGAAGAATCGGAAGGCAGAAAACAAATATTGATGAATCAACTACAGCATATATTTCGCTTCAGACTAAGTTGTGTCAAAAAAATGGGAGGGCTACAGACTTCCGCTAGCCAGGTACAGCTTAAATTCTTAAAATGGACCCCAGAATGTGTCAAGGTGTAATTTTTGGTTTGGGCTGCCAATAAGGATCAAAATCGTATGCGGGATCGACTAATACCGGATGCCGGGCAACCCCATTTGGACGCATGACAGTAATTTCGTGGTTTCCGGAGAACCAGCTGGTAAACAATAACCAATATCCATCTACGGAATAGCTTGCATCGACGATAAGTTGTGAGTTGGGTACCTCTACCGGCATGGCGCCTGCTTGGGTGTTCGGCACCGCCATGAGTACAGTAGAACCTGTCGTATCCGATACTACCGATTGTGAGTAGATCACCACCGTCGCATCAGGTGACCACGCAGGTGCGTAGATCAGGTAATCTCCCCCGCCCACAGTAAGGTTACGCCTGTTTTCTCCATTATCATCCATCACCCATATCCTGTTATCGCTGTTCACGTAGGCGATTTCTTTCCCATCAGGAGACCAGGCAGGCTGTGAGATTGCTTTTGTGTTATCTTCCACAAGAGACACAATTGAGTAATCTGTCAGATCAATAATATAAATTCCTGGCACTCCCCCGTTGCGTCGTGAAGTAAATGCAATCCGGTGACCATCTATCGACCAGCTCGGATCGTAGTCACCTCCGGGAGCACTCGGCAGGGGTATCAATCCGGTGCCATCCGCATTGATGATAAAAAGACTCGCACCTTGGTACCAATTCTGTTGCCCCTTGCAGGGTGATATGAATACAATCTTGTTCCCATCTGGTGACCATTTTGGTTGGCATGCTCCTTCTGGGATGTTCGTGATTTGCTTGAGTCCGGTCCCATCATTGTTCATTAGCCATACCTCCGCTGCACCCGATCGGGTGGATGCAAACGCGATTTGCTCTGAACCACCCATCAGCGTGGGTAGGGGAGTCAATGTACTAGTTGGTGATGGGGATGGGCTGGGCGTAAAAATTGGAGATGAAGTCAGAGTTGGAGTCGGTGTATTGGACGGTGCGGGTGTTTTTGATTCGATCGCCAGGATGGGAACATGCGTATTCGTTGCCGCTGTGATGGTTGGCGTGAGAGTCTGGTTTAATCCCGGGATGGCGTAGCCAACTAGTTGTTTTACAAAATCAGGTCTGATAACATAGGTGACAAACCCGCTCAGAACTAGAATCGGCAGCAGAACCAATAATAGCCAGGCTGCTGGTCTTTTTTGTACCCTATTCTTTTGGGGGAATACCTCTATCTCATCTGGTGTTTCTTTTAGTGGACGCGTTGATCTCCGTTTATACCGCCCAGCATTATTTCCTATCTTCGCATCATTTTTTCCTGAAAAATGACCTGTTGCTTCTGGTAATTTATCGTGCAGAGTAATCGGTGGGGGTGAGAGGACTAATTCGAGAGGTAATTTCCTTCTTGAGATGCTCCTTGCCTCCATCAAGTCATATCTTAATTCATCCGCAGATTGGTAGCGATCTTTTGGATGTACTTCCATGCATTTTTCGATGATTCCGGCAACGTGATCAGATACCTTTGGGCTGAGTTTTTGGATCGGCGTCAGATTCACCCGGTTCATCGCCCGATCAAGCCCATCCTCCGGGAGGGCGTTGGTTAGAGCGCAGTATAAAGTCGCACCCAACGAATATATATCCGATCGTGGATCTGTTCGCGCACTTCCGTATTGTTCTGGTGGCGAATAACCCGGTGTCATAGCTCTCGCCCCAGTATGGGTGGCTTCCCTTCCTTCTACCACTTTTGCCAGTCCGAAATCTACAAGATAGATATGTCCGTTAGGTGTGATGCGCACATTACCCGGCTTGATATCTCGGTGGAGAATCATCGGTTGTCGTGTATGCATATACGAAATTGCATCACATATTGCCACTCCGATGATGATCACTTCCTGTTCAGGCAGTTGGCCTAACCGGTCTAATCGCTGTCGCAGGTCTTCTCCCTCGATGAAATCCATCACCAGGTACTGGCCCAATGGTTCAATCACAAAATGGTCTGAAACCCTCGGCAGATTGGGTTGGCGTAGGCTGGCTAAAATGGTTGCCTCCAACCGGAACTGGCGGGCGTACTCTTCTGTTGTGAACAGATTTTCCTTTACCGCCACTTCAACCCCCAGGTTCTCATCAACAGCTCGATACACAGCCGCCATACCACCTTGCCCTAGTACTTCAGCAATGCGGTATCGGTTGTTCAATAACGAGCCGGATTCTAACGTCATTTAATACTTATTATACGTGAACGGGAGCGTTCTTGGAGAGGCAACAAACGATAACTACAACTTTCCTTGCAAAAAGCATGACTTTTAGGATTTACCTGAGAGTTTCATTCGAAATACTTTGGTTTATTAATCGCCTTCCTCTGGCTCAAGGCAATGGGTGATTAATGCTCGGCCTCTGAGACTTTGTGCGGAAAATTACCCTTTCACAAGCAAATGCCTGGTTATTTTTCTACCAGGCATATTCTGCTAAATTTATAATAATTTATTCCGTTGGTACTCTCGAAAATGAGCTATAGTATCCCTAGATATCCAGGTTCTTAACGTCACGTGCATGCGTTTGGATAAACCGTCTGCGTGGTGGCACAGCTGAGCCCATTAACATATCGAAAGTCCGGTCCGCTTCCGCCCCATCATCGATAGTGACAAGTAACAAGGTGCGGACGTTTGGATCCATGGTTGTTTCCCAAAGCTGTTCCGGGTTCATCTCACCCAATCCCTTGTATCTTTGCAGGGAAACGCGGTCCATCGACACACCCAGCTCTTTCACGATCCCATCTTTTTGACCATCGCTGTATGCGAACCTAACCTGATTTTTATATGCCACTCTGTATAGCGGTGGCTGTGCAATGTACAAATGTCCTTCTTCTATCAGTATTGGCATATAACGGAAGAAAAAGGTGAGTAACAAAGTCCGGATGTGACTACCATCTACATCCGCATCCGTCATCACGATCACGCGGCCATATCGCAACCCTGAGATGTCAAAATTATCCCCAATGCCGGTTCCCAACGCCGAGATCAATGCCCTGACCTCATTGTTTGCCAGAATTTTATCCAACCTGGCGCGCTCAGTATTGAGGATTTTTCCACGCAGTGGTAGCACTGCTTGAAAGTGTCGATCGCGCCCCTGTTTTGCAGAACCACCTGCCGATTCACCCTCCACCAGGTAAAGCTCGGTTTTTTCTGGGTCACGTTCGGAGCAATCAGCCAGTTTTCCCGGGAGAGTCAAACTTTCAAGGGCAGATTTACGGATGACTAGGTCGCGCGCTTTTTTGGCTGCATCTCTCGCCCTGGCAGACGTCAGGCACTTTTGGACGATCGCTTTTCCTGCTGCCGGGTTTTCCTCCAGGAAGGTGCTGAATCGGTCACCCACAACTTGCTGCGTCAATGTCTGTGCTTCAGGGTTCATCAGCTTGACTTTTGTCTGGCTCTCAAACTGCGGGTCCGGATGCTTAATGCTTACGATCGCCGTCAAACCCTCACGAGTATCATCCCCGGTGAAGTTCGGGTCAGCATCCTTGAGCAGTCCGCTATGGCGGGCATAATCATTAATTGTGCGTGTGACCGCTGCCCGTAATCCTGTAAGGTGAGTTCCACCATCGATGGTATTGATCGTATTAGCGAACGAATAGACCGATTCGGCGTACGATTCAGTATATTGGATCGCTGCATCAATCGTGATCCCTTCAATTTCTCTTTCAGCATGCACCACCGGGTGCAATACGTCCCGGTTGCGGTTCAGATATCTTACGAATGATGTGATTCCACCTTCAAAATAGAAGGTCATTTCGTGACCAATTCGGGCATCCTTGAAATAGATCGTCACCCCTCGCGTCACAAAAGCCATCTCGCGGAATCTTTGGGATAATGTGTCAAACCTGTAATCCAGATCTCCCTTGAATATTTCAGGGTCAAATTTAAATGTAGTTTTGGATCCGGTTTCTTTTGGAGAGGATTTGCCGATCTCCGTTACCGGACCTTTGGGGTATCCTCTTTCGTATCTTTGGTAATATTTTTTTCCATCGCGTTTGACTTCAACTTCACACCATTCGGACAACGCGTTAACTGCTGAAACGCCCACCCCGTGCAGTCCTCCGGATACTTTGTAGCTGCCCCCTCCAAATTTACCTCCTGCGTGTAATACCGTCATAACCACTTCGAGGGCTGATTTTTTCATAGTGGGGTGGATATCCACCGGAATTCCTCGACCATTATCGGTCACTGTAACGCTGCTGTCAGGATTGATTACAACATCTATGTGATCACACACACCCGCCAGTGCTTCATCGATGGAATTATCAACTACTTCATAAACCAGGTGGTGTAGTGCCTTGATATCCGTTCCACCCACGTACATACCCGGGCGCCTGCGGACTGCCTCGAGACCTTCCAATACCTGGATATCCTTTGCTTCATAAGATAATGGTGTTTTCTCGTCGACCACGCATACCTCCAGAGCTTACCCGCCTCGAATTGGCATCCCACTTTGAGATTTCAACAACTTTAATGTCCCCTGTGTCCAGGAATCAGCATCCCGATAGTAGATAAAGCTTGCCGCCAATAATGCGCTTGTGATAAATGCGTGCCCACTCACACCAACCAAAGTTAGCCACGAGTTTTCTGATGGTACACGCCATAAAATATCCAAACTTCCACTAATCACAAAAATCGCTAGGATGAAAAGCGCCGTCGTTGGCAACGTCATGCGTGTCATGACCATGCTTCGCCGAACCGACGCCAGGGCACCTAGATGATTTACATAGATCCCATGAGCGGAGAATAATAATGGGAATGCGAGCCAAAGGATGATGCCTAAATAAATAAAGAAGGCAAATTGCCCAATGGGAATACCAAATAATGCAATCGCAGAAATGATGCACACGGATGGAATACTGATGATAATGAATAGGAGCAACAGTGCCAAAGCCAGGCTGATGACTTGTAATGAGGACCACATCCAATTATTAACTGCTTTGTTGAGTTCGATTTTACCCTGCAGTGACAATTGGGTAACGAGGAGGTAGTAGAAACTACCCATAATTATCCCGATCAACATCAATACAGCTGCCAGAGCGATAATCATGAAGGGATGAGTAATGTCCACGAAGGCGGGTAAACCATATGGAATTGCGGTTGGTAACCTGGAAGCCATTAAACTTGGAACACCTACCGGAAACGTCCTCAACAAGCTGACTATATTATATTGTGACGCTGCAGAATGAAGCATATCCATCATTGAGGAGATTACATCCCCAGTTTCAAGGGTTTTTATAGTTGATGAAGCCATTGCATCGATATAACGGTTCAGTAGTGTCTTAATTTGTATATGCGGACCTAACCACAGCAGTAAATCGAACGCAATGGGGATGAGAATGATCACAATTTTATTCGCGACCGCATCGAAACCTGCTCGCAATGCAGCGATCAGATTGGGAGGTGCAGGCATGACTTGCGATTCTATTTTGTCCATACGGCATTCCATTGTACCATACAGGGGTATCCACAATTTTCATGCTGAGCTCTGATTTATTAGCAATATTTCCACCTATCATATAAAATTGATCTATGCATTTACCTCAACATAGATCAGTCCCCATGTTTTTATGTATATTTATAATTCTGGCATCGCTTTTCATGTTTTCATTACCTGTTCTTGCCGGCTCAACACATGATAAGTTTACCGACCCTAACCCTGACGCTTCCCCTACAATTTCATTATTAATGGGTCAAGCTGGGATAGTTCAGGCGAGCTCACTGACTCCGCTTGCTTCAATTACCCAGTCTTTTGTCCTGACCGATACCAATACGCCAACTCAGGCATATTCTGTCACGCCAACGATCACTCCATCACCAACTTTATCTCCCACTGTAACCTACACCCCATTTCCAACTCAATTGTCATACCTGCCGTATTTGTACAAGGAGCATTTCAATCCTACCTACACTCCGACTCCAACGCCTGTTCCAATCCTCTTTTGTGATTCCCTACATGATCCCCTTAATATTCCGGATAATAATGACGCCGGAGTAAACGCAGATATTTCAATAACAGATAGTCGGATTTTGGTAAATGCCCGTCTTTACCTTGATATTAGCCACACCTATGTGGGTGATTTAGTGGTTACTCTCACCAATCTGAGCTCTAATCAATCGATAACAGTGATAGATCGTCCAGGTTCGCCACCTTACGGTTGCGACAAATCCGATATAGTTACTATCTTGGACGATGAGGCCATCCAGTATGCTGATGATCAATGTGCTTCCTCCCCCCATGCAATTTCCGGGATTTATCGTCCTGTGCAAAACCTCTCCATATTCACTGGTATAAGTGCTTCTGGGACCTGGAGGCTCAATGTCTCAGATCATTATATTAATGACACCGGATTATTAAATCACTGGTGCCTCGAGACAAAATTGTCAGATACAATGCCTTCCCCGACCCCAGCTCCCACGCCGGTTAGCCTGCCAGCGAGTGCTTATGTAGGTGGAATGTCCGGTCAGGATCAAGCATTTAAATTAGATTGTGAATCTCGTTCAGCTGTGGATTGGGCAAAGCACTTCGGTTTCAGTATCAACGAGCTTGATTTCCTCTATCATCTGCAGACCAGTGATGATCCGGAAACTGGGTTTGTAGGTGATCCAAATAGCACTTGGGGGAATATTCCGCCGAGTGATTACGGTGTCCACGCACCTCCAGTAGCCAAATTGCTGCAGGAATATGGACTGACAGCCGCCTCGTTTAAATCCCTCAGCTGGGATGACCTGCGTGGAGAAATTGCTGCCGGGCATCCAGCTATCGTATGGATCATTGGCGATGAATTTAGAAACATTGTAAATGGTACCCCTCATTACTATATTCCTGGTTCAACAAGCGACCTCACTATCGTCGCTCCCCACGAGCATACGGTCATCTTGGTAGGATACAGTCCTTCCAATGTCACAGTATTAAATGGTGCAAGATTTTTCGACATTCCGATCGACCAATTTTTGGATTCATGGTCGGTATTGGATTTCATGGCGGTACTTTCCCACTGATACCTTGATCTATTCTCGATGTTATTCTCACTGCATCTAATATTTTCAATTTTCCGATTTTTTATTGTGGCATAACGAAATCAACTGGTGGGTGTTCCATATCCAAATGATTAATGGTATCTAAATATAGGTGGGGTTATATTGAACCCTACCCTTGACGGTTAGTATTATTATCATTAGAATTCATGAGCTTCTGCAACATACAGGGGGATTATCCCGGCAGTGGAATATTATCAAATACTGTTATAGGGTTTGATTGTATGACCGAGATCACGATTCCTATTGGAATCAAGAAGGAGGTGTGCAACTCAACTAACAAAAGAGACGCAATTCCCATTTTTATAATAAAAATGTCAAACAATCTTGCCTTTCTCTTGGAGGAGAAAAAATGAGTAAACGTATATTATCAATAGTATCTTTACTGATTCTTGCCAGCATGGTTTTAGGTGCTTGTTAAAACGCAACCACAGCAGCTCCTTATACATGCGCTGATTCAATCGGTTGTGTCAAAATCGGTCCTACAGAGCCGATCCATATCGCTTATCTATTAGTTGTGTCTGGAGCAAACTCTGCGCTGGGGACCGACTCGCGCAATGGTGTCGAGATCGCTATCGATGACGCTGGCGGTAAGATCCTGGGTCACACCATCAAGTTCGATGGTGAAGATGGTGGCTGCAGTGCGGAGGGCGGCCAGGCGGCCGGCACAAAACTAGCCTCCGATCCAACCATTGTGGGCGTCATTGGCACATCTTGCTCGAGCGAAGCCCGGGCTGCTCTCCCGCTACTTTCTAAAGCAGGGTTTGTGATGATTTCGTCATCCAACACAGCTCCCAGTCTGACCACACCTGGCAGCAACGACAACTATGCGACTGCCTACGACCGAACAGCCCACAATGACAACTTCCAGGGCACTGCAGCTGCAGAGTTCGCCTTCACTGTGCTGAAAGTGACTAAAGTCGCCACTATCCACGATGGCAGCCTCTATGCTGACCAGTTGCAGCAGGTTTTCTCAACCAAATTCGAATCTTTAGGCGGAACGATCACTGCACAGACGTCAGTTGATCCGAATGCCACCGACATGAGCTCTGTTCTGGCTGACATCGCAACCGGTTCGCCTGAACTGATCTACTTCCCAATCTTCATGCCTGCTGGTGCATTAATTATCAAACAAGCCAAGACTACCCCCGGTCTGGAGCATTCTTACTTGATGGGCGCCGATGGCTTGTTCTCGCCGGATGTGGCTTCAGGTGCTGGATCAGATATTGAAGGCTTCCTGGTTTCAAGCCCGGCTGTTTCTGGTGACGCATATACTACGTTCCTAGACAAATATAAAGCCAAATTCGGCACTGGCCCTATTAACATTTTCCATGCCCACGCTTATGACGCTTTCAATATCCTCAAGGCTGCCATAGAAAAGGTTGCTGTGCAAGGAAGTGATGGAACCCTATATATCCCTCGTAATGCCTTACGGGATGCTGTTCGTAACACAGTGAGCTTCAAGGGCTTGACTGGCACCTTGACATGCAATGAGACACTTGCTGTAGCTGGCACTAATATTAAGTTCCCTGGTGACTGTTCAGCAACCGGTATGGCTGTCTGGGTATACCACAATGCACCGTTTGAGATTTTTAAAAGCCCAGAAGTCGCCTGGATCCAAGGAACAGGTGTCATAAAAGCAGTAACACCACCTTAATATAAAACAAGCAACCTGGTTATGGTTGACACAATCAAAGAGGGGCAAGGTCACCCTTGCCCCTCTTTCTAAATATCCATGACGGGAGACTAAGATGCTTCGTACTTTTCGTCAGCGCTACACACTTACGGATATCTTTACTTGGCTGATCGGATTAACCATCGCCGGGGTCGTCATCTATGGAATTATAACCACACTGAAGATGGGTGTGTATTCACCCAGTGCTTGGCTCGATCTCACCATCAAGGGATTTGCGCTTGGGGGTGTTTATGCCCTCATTGCGATGGG
>JBGPBQ010000137.1:0-10670 GCA_041481345.1 Anaerolineae bacterium | reverse complement strand
GACGGTATCTCCAGAGGCAGCTTTGTCAAGTGCTGCAGTTATCGTGGCGCAAGCCGTACCAGGGCTTAAACAATCATTTGAATCATTACCTCCAGGAGCCACATACCACAAACTGGCAGCAGAGGCACGTTGCCACGTTGATGGAAGTGATATGAGGACGCCACAAATTAAGAGAGCAGTGACCAAAACCAAGGTAGATGTTTTTGTCTTCATACGATTCTCCTCTTAGTCCCAATGATCGAAATAATGCCTTTTATTGGATATCAAATTCTCAGGAATTGATACTAACTCATTCTCAAGCGACTTCCTCAACTGTAAGATTACCAATTACACCAGTAAAACAATGTCAAACCCACCAAAAGTGATTAAACAATTTATTCTTTTTGCTTGGCGGTCGAAATTCCAGGCTATTTGCCGAGTATGCTTGCATCAGTAGTATATGTCCGAATGAAGGTATTTACAATTATTGTAAATACTCAACCATTGCCCTTTTTCCCCTCCCAAAATTTTCAAAAAGGGGGAAAGAGGCTGGAAAATAAGATTCCGCAGGGAAAATTACCTGCGGTCTCTTATTTACCGATTATTCAATGTTCAAATATTGGCGGTTGCTGTGAAAAAAAGTTAATAAGTGTGTAATTACCTTGACAAACTAGAACAATAGTTCTATAATGGCCTATTATGTTGCGTGATATAAAGCATTTCCTTTATATTTCCGAGCAAATCCATTAGCCGTGCAATGCTTATTATAAAGAGGATTTGTTTCGATTTATTTTTTTGAGGTTCAATTCCCCTCGGCAGCTAGTTCGACCACCTCAATCCCCCTTCGGCTGCGGTGCACCAGGTAAATGCCCACCAGCACCACGATGCCTCCCATCCACTGCTCCGTGCGCAGCGCCTCCCCCAATAATGGGATCGCCAACAGTGCCGTGACCACCGGCTGCCCGATAAGCGTGGGAGAGACCACCGAGGCAGGTAGGTGACCCAGCGCATACACAATAGCGAGATAGCCTCCCACCTGCGAGACCAGTGCGGCGCCCAAGAATGCCAGGTAGGACTGAGTCGGATACCCGGTGAGCGGCATCCTGAATCCCAGGGTGATCGCCAGCAGTGTGATCGCTGCAATGACGTCGACCAGCCATACATACGAGAGTGTATCCAGCTTCTGCCGGCCTCGTTCTGTGACGATGAAGTAGCCGGCGTAAAACACACCTGCAGCCATCGCCAGCAGATCCCCCAAACCGATCGTCGGGTGCCGGATGAAGTCGCTGCCTAAAACAATCACTGCGCCTCCTAATGCGAATGCCAGCCCCACCCAGAACAACCCGCGCAGCTTTTCACGAAAGATTAGCCAGGCGAACAGCGCCACCCATAGGGGTGCTGTGTTCCCCAACAGCGTTGCGTTGGCTGCTGAGGTGTAGCGCAGCGAGGAGTTCCATGTACCATGGTCGAGAGCAGTGAAGATCCCACCCAGGATGGGGAACAACAGGATCGCTTTAGGGAACTTCACGCCATACTTGTGCTGGTGGTACACAAAAACAGGAAGAAGAATGATCGCCGCCAGCCCAATGCGGTAAAACCCGATCACCGGTCCGGGTGCATTCGCCCACTTGCCAAACATGGCTGAAAAACTCAGGCAGATGATTCCCATGATCAGCGCAAGGTATGGTAGGATGGGTCGCTTGGATAGCATAATGTAAGTCAGGTGCTGCTGATTATACAATCTCTCATAATTGGCAAGTCATTCTATCATGGGTGCCTGTCTCCTAGCACAGTCTAGATGAACGATTCTTATCCAACCTTCAGGATTTTAGCTCTCATATTCCGTTATACTTCATTGCGATTTATACACTATTCCCAAGAAAGGGTTTTTGATATGCCCAAATTATCTCGGAACTCACGTCTGATCATCACTGGCATCTTATTCTTATCCCTGGTCAGCCTTGCCTGCGGGATATCCGTCCCGCGTCTCAATTCCATCCAATCGACCCCAACATTGCAGGCCGTTCAGGTGAACCCAATCGCCAGCACTCCCCAAATTGCAGGTGTCTCCAACGACGACCAGGTGGTGATCGACATGTATACTCGTCTCAATCCATCCGTGGTCAACATCGCTGTTTTCCTCAAACAGAATGGTACGCTTCAGTTGGCTGGCCAGGCTTCCGGCTTTATCTACGATAATCAGGGTCATATCATCACCAACGCCCATGTTGTACAGGGAATCGATGCAGCCCAGGTCATCTTCTCTGATGGGCTCATCCGTGATGCCACCATCGAGGCGCAAGACCTATTCAGTGATCTGGCGGTTCTAAAGGTCGAGCTTCCAGCTGGGCTCACACCGATCCCCTTGGGAACAATGGATGAGGTGGCGGTCGGACAAACCGTGGTTGTAATAGGCAATCCTTTTGGTTTTGAAGGTACTCTCACCAGGGGTATTATCAGCGCCCTGGGTAGAACGATCCCTTCTCAGACGAATTATTCTATTCCCCAAGCCATCCAGACCGATGCTGCTATCAACCCTGGCAATTCAGGTGGTCCATTGCTCAACCTGAAGGGCGAAGTCATTGGCGTGGTAGATCAGATCGAAACCACTGGTTCCAGCGCTGGTAACCTGGGTGTAGGTTTTTCCATCCCGGTCAGCATTGTTAACCGTGTGGTGCCTGCTTTGGTGAGTACAGGTCATTATGATTGGCCTTGGTTGGGGGTTTCTGGCTACACCGTCGACCCACCCCTTGTCAAAGCCATGAGCTTGCCGGTGGAGCAAGGTGCTTATGTCTCATCAATCACCGCTGGTGGTCCTGCTGAAGCCGCCGGTTTGATAGCCACTAAGCAAACGATCACCCAAGATGGCCTCAGTGTTGAGGTGGGTGGGGATGTCATTACTGCAGTTGACGGGCAGCCGGTGAAGACCTTCGATGATTTACTGGTCTATCTTTCACTGCAATCTTCACCCGGGCAGCAAATTACCCTGTCGATCCTGCGCAATGGTCAATACCAGGACGTAAAAGTTACCCTTGGTACCCGTCCGTCGCAATAACAAGCTCGCTGCAATTCTGCTCTGTCACGACCAGGCATTGGTGCTTACTGGTGCCTGATCTGTTTTCTCAGCCCAGGTTCAGGGTCGCTGCAGCACGGATAATGCTGGTGTATTTCAATCAATCACGCACCAATGTCAATACTCGAGGGATAGATCCAGGAGGTTATACAGGGGCAGCTCTTCAAGGTAGCGGTGAAGATTCTGGGCAAACAGCTCAGCTGCACGTTCATCATACTGCGGCGAAAAACCTGCGATGTGCGGTGTGATGATCACGTTAGGCAGTTTCCACAGCGGGCTGTCGGCGGGCAGAGGTTCCACTGGGAAAACGTCCAATGCTGCGCCGGCGATCTTATGCTCTCGCAGCAGCGGGATAAGGGCATTGTGGTCGACAATCTCTCCGCGTGAAATGTCTACCAGGTACGCACCCGGCTTGAAAGCTGCCAGCTCCTTAACCCCGAGCAGACCACGGGTCTCTTTCGTGCTCGGTAAGGTGACCACGACATAATCACATTCCTTGAGCATTGAGCCAAGTGCCTGTGGTGGATACAACCGGTTAACCAGGTCACCCGCCGGGTCACCTAATCCATCTACGGTATAGCCGGTATCTTCGGGGTGGCGGATGTCGCGCTTGGTCGCCAGCACCTTAGCGCCGAAGGTTTGCAACAAGCGTGCGATCTGTCTACCGATGCTGCCATATCCTACAATTCCCACTGTGCTCCCCCGCAGCTCAAGTGGGGTGAACAACTCCCATCTCCCGGATGGCCATTCAGCTTTCCGTTGGTGGGCAAAGAGATCCGACATATGATGACCCAGCGCCAGCATCATCATGACTGCATGTTCTGCCATCTGCGAAGCCGAAGCACCACTCATGCTGGTGATGTTCAGCCCCTCGCGCTGCAAAATGGGATCTTCGAGTGCATGGTCGAGCCCTGCCCAATGGAATTGGATCCAGCGCAGGCGAGGGGCTTGCTCGGGAGTAGGTAACGCCCGGTTGGTGTATAACACTTCAACTTTCTTCCATACCTCGTTGTTGATCTCATCCGCTTTGCGCGCAACGATATTCTCCAGCACGATGCGTGGCGAGACGTCTGTGATCTTTTTCATCAGCTCATCCGCGAAGGGCAGTGTGATTAGAACTTCGATCGGGTCATCCATAGGTCACCTCTGTGGCGTGGGTTATCGTGGGATAAATGTTGGATAAATGTTGGTTAAAGTGCGGAATCCTTGGGTTTGTCATGCTTGCATGGTGAAATCTCTACTGTCTAAGTAATCACTTCTACTTTGAAACCGTTTATGTGGAACATTGTTGCAAGCAAGGTTTTATTGAATGATCGGTTAAGCAGATGTGTCCCATTTTTTCCATAATTCCGTTGAATCTAATTTTAATCAATCTAGAATATTGAGTCATCAATTAACTATATTATCGCGAATTTTCAATTAATTCTAATTCAACATTCATCCAATTTAGTAGTTTTTGGCTTTACAAATTCTGAAGCCATCGATATAATCAAGTCTTCTTAACTATTTAGAGAGGTTATAGTATGGAATCGAATGATGTGTTTGTCTCCACACTACAGGATGCGTTTGGCATTTTCAGGCGCCGCCTGATGGGTAACTTATTCATATTTGCCAAGGATAAAGGGCTGACCATGGCACAGTTTGGTGCCATGATCCAAATTTATCACAAGGGCGGATGCGGAGTATCCGATATCGGAAGCGATCTTGGCGTCACCAATTCAGCCGCCAGCCAGATGCTGGAACGCCTGGTGCAGCTCAAATTGATTACTAGATCGGAAGATCCCTCCGACCGGCGGGTTAAGCTTATTGTTCTGACTGACATAGGTCGCCAGATATTGCAGGAGGGGAGCCTGGCGAATCGGAACTGGTTGGAAGATCTGGCTCGATCCATGACTGCTGAGGAGCAGGAGCAGATCAGGAAGGCTATTGTTGTATTGATTGAGAAAGCCCGCCAGTTTGAGACAACCCTAACTGATCCATAATATTTATTGATAAAGTTTCCTCCCCATCGATGGTGAATGCGGTTTACAAATGCTGTCTGAAACCTCTGGGCTTGAAATGTCACATCAATCAAATCCTATAGAAAATATTCATTCGAAAGGATATCCGACCAACCGCTGATTATTGGGAACGAAACCAACTATGCTGCGATTACTAAAGTACCTTAAACCTTTTGTTCTGTTGATCCTGCTGACAATCCTGCTGCTGTTTGTGCAGGCATTTGCCGACCTGGCGCTGCCGAATTATATGGCCGATATCGTTAATGTCGGCATCCAGCAAGGTGGGGTTGAGAATGCTGTCCCGGTGGCTGTCCGCCAGAGCTCGATGGACAAGCTGACCATATTCATGGCTGAAGCGGACAAAACCAGAGTGCTTTCCGACTACACCCTGGTGGATAAGAATTCACCCGATTACGCCACCTATGTCGCGCCCTACCCCACCCTTGCCCAGGAACCTGTCTACGTCTTGAACCAGGTCGACAGCGCAGAGATATCCTGGCTGAATCCCGTGATGGGCGAAGCAATTTTGAAAGCTACTGCACTCGCAAGTAAGGGATTTGACCTGTCTATGCTGCCTCCTGGAGCCGATCTATCCAGTTTGATAAGCAGACTTCCCCAGGATCAGCAAGCGATGATAGCTGCAGCCAACCAAAAACTGGGAGCCATGACCGACAGTATGATCGTCCAGGCAGCTGCTGCACCGATTAAGGCCGAATACGAAGCGCTTGGAATGAATACAGCGAAATTGTCTACCAGCTATATCATTCACATCGGCATACTGATGCTGCTCGTAACGTTGGTCTCCGGTACCTGTATGATCATCGTCGGATACCTTTCGGCTCAAACCGCGGCTGGTCTAGCGCGCGATCTACGCCGGAATGTGTTCCAACGGGTGGAAAGCTTTTCCAATACAGAGTTTGACAAGTTCTCCACAGCCAGCCTGATTACCCGCTCAACCAACGATATCACCCAAATCCAGCTGGTCGTCATTTTAATGATGCGCATGGTTTTCTATGCCCCCATCATTGCGATTGGTGGCATCATTCGCGCTATAGAAAAAAGCGCCAATATGTGGTGGATCATCGCACTGGCAGTGGTTGTACTGATTGGTCTTATCTTAACAGTATTTTCGATCGCCTTGCCTAAATTTAAAATCATTCAAAGTTTGATTGATCGGCTCAACCTGGTGACGCGGGAAAACCTATCCGGTATGATGGTCATCCGGGCATTCAACATGCAGTCCTTCGAGGAGAATCGCTTCGATAAAGCTAATCTGGATTTGACCAATAATAGCCGGTTCATCAACCGGGTGATGGTTATCATGATGCCGCTGATGATGTTGATCATGAATGTGGTAACCCTGACGATCATCTGGGTCGGCGCCCATCAGGTTGCCGAGTCAACAATGCAAGTGGGTGACATGATGGCTTTTATGCAGTACGCCATGCAAATCCTTTTTGCATTCCTTATGATGGCAATGATGTTTATCCTATTGCCTCGGGCGGCAGTATCTGGTGATCGTGTTGCAGACGTCCTCGAAACCGAACCGGTCATCGAAGACCCGGTCGAACCCAAGCATTTTTATGCACCTTTCAAAGGGACGGTGGAATTCCGCAATGTTTCCTTCCACTACCCCGGTGCAGAAGAGGATGTTCTGCATAATATCAGTTTTACCGCCCAACCCGGTCAAACCACTGCCCTGATCGGCACCACTGGTTCGGGTAAATCCACAATTGTCAGCCTGATCCCGCGCTTCTACGACGTCACAGGCGGCGCCATCTTTGTGGATGGCGTCGACATCCGGGAGGTCACGCAGCACGAATTACGCGATCAGATCGGTTTTGTCCCGCAAAAGGGTACGCTGTTCACCGGCACGTTTGAAAGCAACCTATTGTATGGCGATGAAAACGCCACCGATGAAGAGCTGAAAACAGCCGCCGACGTATCCCAAGCCAGCGAATTCATTTACGCAAATCAAGAAGGGATGCAGACTGAAGTAGCGCAGGGAGGAATGAACGTTTCCGGCGGTCAGAAACAGCGCCTCGCCATTGCGCGTGCCCTGGTGAAAAAGGCACCTATATATATCTTTGACGACAGCTTTTCTTCCTTGGATTTCAAGACTGATGCTGCCTTGCGTAAAGCGCTGAAGGAACATACGGGTGACAGCACCATGTTCCTGGTGACTCAACGCATTGCCACCATCAAGAATGCTGAGCAGATCATTGTGCTAGATGAAGGCAAGATCGTTGGAAAAGGCTCGCACGAGAAGCTGATGGAGGAAAGCGAAGTTTATCGAGGCATTGCCCTATCTCAGCTTAGCCAGGAGGAGTTGGCATGAACAGGCACAGCGCAAACCCAACACCTACTCCCTCTCGAACCGATGGTCGCCCTCCCATGGGTGGCGGCCCGATGAGCGGCGGCCCGATGGCAATGATGAGAAGGGGTGAAAAAGCGCAGGACTTCAAAGGCACGCTGAGTAAGCTAGTTAAATATCTCGGACGATACCGTCTTTTGATCTTGTTCGTCTGGATATTGGCAATTGCCTCGACCGCTGCGGCGATCTTTGGTCCAAAAATTATGGGGAAAGCCACCACGACGTTATTCAATGGCGTGATGGCCCAGATCGCTGGTACCGGTTCGATCGACTTTAATGATATCGGCACGATTCTTCTGCGAGTATTATTACTTTACGTGTTTTCTGCCTTATTAAGCTACGCTCAAGGTTGGATTATGACCGACGTGGCAATGGATATCACCTACCACTTCCGTAGGGACATTTCCGAAAAGATCAACCACATGCCGCTTCGATACTTTGATGGCACGAGCCACGGCGAGGTGCTCTCCCGCGTCAGCAACGACGTGGATACCGTCAGCCAGACACTGAACCAGAGCATGACCCAGATCATTACTTCTGTGACAACGGTGCTTGGTGTGCTGATAATGATGTTCACGATAAGCTGGCAGATGACCCTGGTTGCACTGGCTATGTTGCCAGTGTCCTTCGGGATCATTGGACTGATCATTAGCAAGTCGCAGGTCTACTTCAAAAGCCAGCAGGATTACCTGGGACATATCAACGGTCACGTCGAAGAAATGTATGGCGGGCACATCGTGATGAAAGCCTTTAATGGCGAGGCGAAGAGTGTCAAGATATTTGACCAGATCAATGGAGTCCTGTTCAACTCAGCCTGGAAATCGCAATTCCTGACCGGTCTGTTGTTTCCCATCATGAACTTCGTCGGCAACCTGGCTTATGTTGGCATCTGTATCATGGGCGGTTACCTGGCTGTGCTTGGCAAAATCACCATTGGTGATATCCAGGCTTTTATCCAGTATACCCGCCAGTTTACGCAGCCAATCTCTCAGCTTGCCAACATCTCCAATATTCTTCAGCAGACGATGGCCGCAGCTGAGCGCGTGTTCCAATTCCTGGCCGAACCTGAGGAAGTTCCCGACACTTTAAACCCTGTCCATCTTGGCACGGTCCTAGGTCGAGTGGATTTCAAAAATGTTCACTTCGGCTACAACCCGGATAAGATCATTATCAACGACTTTACCTTCTATGCCGAACCCGGTCAGAAGATCGCCATCGTCGGCCCTACCGGTGCCGGGAAAACCACCATGGTCAAACTGCTGATGCGTTTCTATGACGTCAACAGCGGTGCCATCCTGGTAGATGGTCATAACATCAAGGATTTCAATCGCGACGAGCTGCGTTGCATGTTTGGCATGGTCTTGCAGGATACCTGGCTATATAACGGGACCATCATGGAAAATATCCGTTATGGACGCTCGAATGCCACGGATGAAGAAGTGATCAGCGCGGCCAAAGCGGCGCGCGTGGACCATTTTGTCCGCACCCTGCCGGAAGGATACAACCTGATGCTCAACGAAGAAACCACGAACATTTCACAAGGTCAAATGCAGCTGATGACCATCGCCCGTGCATTTCTGACAGACCCGAAGATTCTCATCCTCGACGAAGCCACCAGCTCAGTGGATACGCACACCGAAGTGCTCATCCAAAATGCGATGGACTCCTTGATGAAAGGACGCACCAGCTTTATTATCGCCCACCGCCTATCCACCATCCGCGAAGCGGACTGGATCCTGGTGATGAAGGATGGCGACATTGTGGAGCAGGGCAAGCATGAAAAACTGCTGGCAAAGAATGGTTTCTACGCCGAGCTCTACAACAGTCAGTTCGAGGGTAAAGAAATATAATCCGATAACGATTAGACGCTTCATAATATACTAATCCAGCCTCTCCCAGTTTTTGACGATAATGGGGGAGGCTGGCGCTCTTTCTTCAACGAAATGCAGGAGGAATTAAGTAATGGAAACAGTTCAGCAGATACAAATGAGACCCCTCGGGAAAACAGATATATTAATCACCCCGATTGGGCTGGGTGTGATGGAGTTTGCCGGCGGCGAAGGATTATTCGGGCGCATGTTCCCGGTCATCCCGCAGGCGGAAAAGAACGCCATCATCAAAGCCGCCCTGGATGGTGGCATCAATTGGTTTGACACGGCAGAATTGTATGGTGCTGGGATTTCCGAGCGTTCTCTGGCAGCCGCCTTGAAAGCAGCCGGGATGTCGGATAAGGATGTCGTCGTCGCGACGAAATGGATGCCTTTTTTGCGCACTGCCGGTAACATTTCGCACAGCATCGAAGACCGTCTCTCCAACCTGGAGGGCTTCAGCATAGCCAATTATATGGTCCACAATCCCTACGGATTCTCCACTCCGGAAGGCGAGATGAATGCCATGGCCGACCTGGTGGAGGCTGGCAAAATCCGCTCAGTTGGAATCAGTAATTTCAGCCCCACCCGTATGCGGCGGGCGCATGCTGCACTGGCAAAAAGAGGCCTATCCCTGGCGGTGAACCAGATGAGATATAGTTTATTGAGTCGCGAAATCGAGACCAATGGAGTTTTGGAGACGGCCAGGGAGCTGGGGGTGACGATCATCGCCTACACACCCCTGGCCCGGGGCGTGCTCAGCGGGAAATACCACAAGCATCCCGAACTCCTCAGCCACATGGCAGGCTGGCGCAAAGCCAGCATGCATCGTGACCTCGAACGAAGTCGCAAGCTGATTAATGCCATGGACGAGATTGCTACTGCATCTGGAGCAACCACCGCCCAGGTGGCATTGAGCTGGCTGATCAACTATAACGGGGAGATTGTCGTCGCCATTCCGGCTGCCACCAAGGTGCAACAAGCCGAAGAAAATGCAGGAGCAATGAAATTTCGGCTCTCCGCTGATGAAATGTCTCGGCTGGATGAATTATCACGCGATTTGTAATTTTTTTGTTTGTGCTCGGCGCACAACTATCTCAAAAGGACCTCATTCCCCCATCACTGCCAGGGAAAGGGGAATAAAGGGGGATGGGTGAGTAATTTCCAGTAATACCAATGTCATAAAATCAAAAATGACAAATGGTATTTGAAATGGGTATCCATTTGGTGCTATGATGATAAATGACAACCGAATAAGCCGGAGCAATCTGAAGAATAAATAACTGGCAAGAATCTAGCGATGCTAGACAGCTGGTCAGGCTGATAATAGAATGCCAGATAAAATCCGCTGATATGCGGGAAAAAGGATTGCTCCG
>JBGPBQ010000136.1:0-10767 GCA_041481345.1 Anaerolineae bacterium | reverse complement strand
GGTTTTTGCAACCCTATTTCTTGCCCTTTTCCTTCGTCCTCCCTTAGTGTATTAAGTGTATTCATGTCGAGCTGCTCGACACCTGTTTCGACACCTAACTCGACACCTGTTGAGGTGTCTAATTGCTCGACACCTGTTTCGGGGTCATTGACGGGTTGTTGGTCTGACGGTTCGATCTCTAGGGATATTGCCATATTCAGCTTTCCTGCGTCTTTATAGGTATGTGGTATATTTTTTATGCCTGGAGTTGTATCGATCAGATATCCGTCTTTTACTAATCGCTTCAGATATTTGATTATGGTGTCCCTAGTTTTTATTCCGACGAGTTCTCCCATTCGATCGAGGGAGGCTTTACAGATACCATCACGCATCTGGCAATGTCGCCATACCACGCCAAACACGGCAGCTCCCTTTAATCCATATTTGGGGTCCAATGCCAAAGTGTCAATTATCGGGGTCCAGCCACCAACTTTTTTAAGGGTTGTTTTCATGGTTGTACCTCTATATTCAAGTATCCTTTAGCTACTAGACTTTTAATAATCTGCCGCGTTCTTTCTACTGATAGATTTGCTTTATGTGAAATTGTTTCAAGCGTGGGAAGAGGCGCATCAACACCACAGCCACTATCAGCAATTGCCAGCATTACAAGTCGTTCATTTCCTTCTAAGAGGGTATCTTCCCAAACGGCAGACATATATTTAATACTCATAGTTGCTTTCCTGTTTTCTTTCGCATTTACTAAATCCTGATGAGCTGATATCTTCCTTTCTCGTTTCACTTTTCATATCTTGTTTGTTATCATCTCCTACACCTTCATATTAAGTGTATATCTATGGCGTGGTTATTGGATAGTAGATGGAAAACGTTTTTTACATTAATACTGTATAATAAATTTATATAATCATCCTACGAAAGAAGGATAAACAATGGACGAATTACCATTCCCCGAAGGTGCGAGGGTTGTTGCTTATTTAAGAGATAGTGGAGGGAGGGAGCAGGACCAAAGTACTTTACAACAACGTGAAGCCATAGGTAGATGGTGTGTTGAACACGGGCTAATCTTGTCAAGAGTGTTTGAGGATGCAGCTCGATCCGGCACAAAGATTGCTGGACGTGACAATTTTATTGGGATGATGGATTATTTCTCCAACCATCCCCGAGAGAAGGGCGTAATCTTTTGGGAGTTATCGCGTTTTAGTAGGGATTACAACGACTGTCAATATTACTTGTCTGACCTGCGCCGTCAGGGGTTTACGGTCCATAGTTTGACGGATAACATACCGCCCGGTCTCGATGGTCAAATGCTAGAATCAATGAAAATCTGGATGAATGCGAAATATATAGAGGACTTGAAGAAGAATATCAAGCGAGGTTTACGCTACATCACAGATGTTCACCATGCTAAACTGGGGGTGATACCTGTTGGATACCATGGAGAGCCTAAACAGATAGGCACAAGGCGAGATGGCTCACCACACATAATAAATGTATTAGTACCTGATCCTGATACTGCGCCCCTGGTACATAAGGCTTTTGAGATGCGATCACAAGGGGCTACATTCATGGAGATAGATGCTCAGCTCCACCTGTTCAAAACAATCTGGGCATATAGTAAGATGCTAAAGAATCTTAGATACCTGGGAGAATACCAGGGAATTGAAAACTACTGCGAACCAATAGTAGATAAACAATTATTCGATGAAGTCCAACTGGTGAACAAGCAACACGCGTCACATTTTGGGATCAATCACCCCAGGGTATCTCGTTCAAGATTTTACCTATCAGGATTGATTTATTGTAACCGTTGTGGTAAACGCATGTATGCTAATAGCACACAGCACACGGGTAAACCGAGATACGATTACTATATCTGTACTTCCGGATCAACAGTAAGTTGCGGATCAAAGCGAATACCCAAGTTAGAGATAGAGAATTTGATCCTTGAAAAATTTAGGTATATGTTGATGCGACCAGATACACTTCGTGACTTATATGATGCAATCCCGAAACAGCAATCTAATTTGAATGTTGAAAAAGAGGCAAACAAGGACAGAATTACAGCTCAGATAAGGGTTGTCAAAGGTCAAATAACCAATATCTTGAAGGCGATCAAAGATACAGGACATTCACGCTCGATGCTGGCAGACCTTCAGTCTTTGGAGGGTAGGCAGTTAGAGCTGGAAGGTCAGATTGTAAGTTTGGAAATGAAGCCAGCGAAAACTAAACAGCCTAAATTTGATGATCTTATTACTCAGGTTGAACCATACCTAAAGGACTTGACCGACAAAGAGAAAGGTGTCATTTTGCGCAGTTTTATAGACTCAATCCAAGTGGAAAAAAAGGATGGAATCTTAATAGGCGCGATAGGTTGGATATTCCGTGTGGATGATAATGAAGAAAATATAGTTATACCTTTACCCTTGTAGTCAGGAGTCTTAAAGTAATCGATGTCTATTTGTCCAGATTGAACCAGCCTGGCAGCTGAGGGAGAATAATTGATCGCCAGATGCATGGGTTATGGGCACTCGTTCGCTAAATGCTCATCAAAGGTTTCGGAAAACAAGTGCCTGCCGGAGCCATCACAGGCTGCGCGGAAGTAGTAGTAAGGGGTTTGAGCAGGGAATGCGACTGCTTTTAGAGCAGCCAGACCTGGATTGGAAATCGGTCCCGGTGGAAGCCCGGTATAGATATAAGTGTTGTAGGGTGAATCAACCTTCAAATCCTGCAGTGAAAGCGGGTTCGTCCACCAGGTATCTTGTTTCGGATTAAAACCTAAGGCATACTGGACGGTTGGGTCGGATGCCAATATGGCTCCGGAATTCAACCGGTTGTAGAACACGGATGCAATGATCGGCATCTCTTCCTCCAGCACAGCTTCCCGCTGGACTATAGAGGCAAGGGTAACGGCCTGGCACAGGTCCAGACCCTGGGTCGCAAAACCACTGTGCAGCTCAGGGTTAACTTGGGTATCAAAATTCATCAGTATTTGCGGGAGTAAATCGTTGAGCGTGGATTCGCGCGGCAGGCTATAGCTGCCGGGGAACAGGTAGCCCTCGAGAGAATCATCCGCCATG
The DNA here is from genome assembly GCA_041481345.1 of Anaerolineae bacterium. Lineage (GTDB taxonomy): Bacteria > Chloroflexota > Anaerolineae > Anaerolineales > UBA4823 > FEB-25. The sequence continues at coordinate 7,693 of JBGPBQ010000136.1, read as the reverse complement.
CAGGTGGAAAAACTGTACCCTTCCAAGTGTGTATGCACAGCAGAGAAAAATTCCTCAGCTGTGACGTCGAACCCAGAGGTGGGTAAAGCATTGGCGATCTCCTCTGTCCGCAAGCCCGGCAGGATCGTCAAGGTAACATCAGCCGAGATGGATGATTGGATCGCCTGGGCAATCTCGATGGGTGACATGGCAGGGCTGAGCTTATAATCACCGGCTTTCAGGCTGGTGTCTAGGCCGGTGTATTGTAGATAACTCCGGAATACTCCTGGGTTGGAGATCAGTCCCTCTTCCCATAATTTTCCAGTAATGGAGGAGACTGATTCGCCTAAATCGATCGTCAGGTTCACCTCCGACCCACTTGGGTTGACAGGTTGGGTCAAATCCTTGGATTGCATCAGGATCAAGCCGGATAGATAAAGGCGCTGACGGTAACTTAACTGCTGAGAGGGTGCACCGAACTTATGCTCTGCCTGGGATGTGATCAGGCTTGGGATGACGATCACCGCGATGATAAGTAAACCAGCCAGTCCGATGATTGAAAGCAGGCATGTTCGATTTCGTGAGCGTGGGCGGGGTTGAGACATTTTATTTCTCCGTCCTCGAATCCAGGTAGGATTGCAGGAATACTGCAGCTGCCAGGTCGTCCATGTGGCCGCTGCGTTTCCGCCGTGAGGTGCCCATTTCAAGCCGAGCTTGTCGCGCCGTATCCGTGGAGAAGCTTTCATCCCAGGTGATCAGGGGGAGCTCACACTGCTGATGGATGGCCTCGATCAAACGGTCTGCCCTGCGGCTTGCTGGTGTGGGTGAGCCATCTTCATCGAACGATTTACCGATGACGATCAAACCGACCTGGTTCTGCCGGGCGAGATCGGCGATGGCAGCAGCATCGACGGGTCGTGAAACATGTTGCAGCACGATGAGAGGGGAGGCAATCGTACTGCTGGGATCGCTGATGGCGATACCGATGCGTTTCTCGCCCGGGTCGACGGCCAGTGTTCTCATTGATTTTCTGCTTGGACAAGCGTTATGCGCATAGCCAGGAAAGGCAGTCTGGGCCACCAGCTGGGAACAAGCATGATTTGAGCTTGGCCAGCAAGAGGTAGCGATTCAGACAAGCGTGCATTGGCTTGGTTGACAGAGGCTCCCTTGATTGATTCGACGGTTAGGTCTGTGGGTATGTCAGCCAGGATTTTACGGCTTGCGTTAACCGTCCAGAAGCCCTTTCCATCTGCTCCCAAAGTAGGACTGGTTAAGGGCGTTACCTCAAGCGTATTCATTTCAGCTGAATAGCCGGCGGGTATATTGGAATCAAGGATCGGGGTCACCATACTGCGCAGGACTTCGCCCGAAACCACCTGTGCCTTGATTTTCAGTCGCAGGGTCAGCTCGACTTGCTCGGTAGGTTCACCGACGGCTGGGTTGTAGATCTCTTCCACTACCTCGATGGTTGTCGCTGAAGGCGGGATAAGGGTATCATCACCAGGTAGGTTGGAATGTAGCTCAGTCAGCGCTTCCTGTATTAATCTCGTGGTCAGGCGCTCATGGAGGGTTTCGAGGTCCTGAGCAGCAGAAGTTGGGACTGTTGCATCCAGCCCTCCGCTGGTGGCTTCCTGGTTTGTGACTACCAGCTCGAGGCCGAGAGCACGTTCGATCGCGACCAGGCTGCTGGGGGGCAGATTGCCGGATGACCCTGGTCTGAGTGCCTGAGCATCTACAAGCACCGACTTTTTAGGTTTAATGATGATGTCCACCAAGGAAGTTGTCTGAAATTTTACACGGTCACTCCCCAGGGTGGTGACGATTGTCCCGGCAGGGAGGGTGATGTTTGCTTTGGATCGATTCGTGAAATAAAGCACTCCCGAAGCAGATTCATCTGGGATGGTCATCGTGCCCGTAGCAGTGATCGAGTCTGTCCCCTCGACAGTTACTTCCTGGCTGTCGGTTGGCAGACTGCCTGTGGATATGGTAATTGTGGTCGCTGATGGATCCGCAGTCAAGTTGAGCTTTATGGACTGCACTTCTTCCTTGGGCGACAGGATCACCTTTGCCCCTGGTAGGAAAAAGATTGCCATGGCAACCAGTGAAAGCAGGCTGAACCCCAGAAAAAGGATTCTCAAGGCAGGGTGTTCCATCCATGCTGGCGTCTGTGACCGGATCGACTTCCGCAGAACATCGAGCCCAGGGAGGTGGGTTCGATGCGGATGTTCGATCCTTTTTTGCCGGGTCGACCCCCATTCATGCTCCTGAGCCTGGCGTGGATCAGTGAACACCGATATGTCAATCTGTTGGGCATTGAAACGCACCGCAGGATCATGCGTTGCCAGCGCAAGTTCTGAGCCCAAAGTGGACGCATAGCGTTTCGCCAGGATCAGGTCAAGCTGCCGGTTTAGCACCCGTCCTTGTACCGGCCAGACCAGCAGGATCCTCCCTGTCTGACACCAGCTCATTTTGTCTCTGACGGAGACGATGTCATCGTTCTGGTGCAATTGGATGATTTGGGTCTTCACGCGAATCTTTAATCTTAATATCCTGGCAGGCTAATCAATCTTCACTCGTTCCTGAACCCAGGCATCTATCATTTGCAGTGCTTCATCCAACCGGGCGATATCCTTCCCACCCGCCTGAGCCAGGGTCGGTTTTCCTCCTCCGCCACCACCAAGGGGTGCAGCGACGAATTTGATCAGCTCGATGGCGTTTAGACCTTTCGATACCAGGTCTTGTGTGATCCCTGCGACGATAGTGGGTCGTCCATCCTTAACACTGGCCAGCAATACTACGCCCTTGGTGGGAAATTGTAGGCGGAAGCGATCGACCATCTGGCGTAATGCCTCTACATCTGCTTCGGTCAGCTTCACCGATAATACGTTTATTCCATTGACTTGCCTGGTCTGAAGCAGTTTTTGACTGAAATCAATCGAAACCTGCCCTTGCTTGAGCGTCGCGATCTGCTTATGAGACGCACTGAGCTCGTCCAGCAGGCTGGCTACTTTTTCCGGAAGGTTGTCAGGTGTGCTTCCAACCAGGCTGGCAGCCTGTGCTGATTTGATAAAGCGTGTTCGAACCAGCTCATATGCTTTCCTGCCGGTCGCAGCCTCTATGCGTCGGATCCCCGCTGACACACTGCCTTCACTCGTGATCAGACAGATGCCGATATCTCCCGTTTCACGCACGTGCGTACCTCCGCATAGCTCGTAGGAAAATAGCTGGTCTCCTCCAATGGTGATGGTGCGCACTGTCTCGCCGTATTTTTCACCAAATAAAGCCATCGCGCCTTCTGATATGGCTTGCAGGAGAGGTTTACTCGTGATCTTAAGGGGGTAATCCCCCAGGATGTGCTGGTTTACCCCAGCTTCAATCTCACTCAGCTGTTCTTTGGTTACCGCTTCCGAGTGGTTGAAGTCGAACCGCAGCCGGTCAGGAGCGACTAACGAGCCGGCTTGCCGGGCGTGATCACCCAAGACTCGGCGCAGCTCGGCGTGCAGAAGATGCGTGGCGGTATGGTTACGCATGATATCCCTGCGCCGCTGAGCATGAACGGAGGCAATCGCCTCATCACCCACCTTTGGTTCTCCCTTGCTCACCTTCCCAACGTGGATGATCAGTCCGGCTGCCGGTCTCTTCATGTCTGTAATTTCTATCTCCCATCGGTCATCGATGGAATGAATCATTCCTGTATCAGAGACCTGTCCACCTGATTCCACATAGAAACAGGTTTCAGGCAGAATAACTTCGATTTCATCACCAGGGTTAACTGTCTGCAAGGATGACCTATCATGGATCAACGCGAGGATTGGTCCTGATACTTCCAACCGGTTGTATGGATCGTAAATGACGCCTTTCTCCATCAGACTACCTTGAGCTCGGAGGGTTTCAGCCAGGTGTCGATAGACCTCAACATCCTCACCTCCAGTCTCGTCTAAGGGGTTGTCTTCCCTGGATTTATCCTTGTGTTCTTTCATTGCCTCCTTAAATCCCACATCGTCCACATCCAGGCCGCGCTCCTTGGCAATATCGCGGGTGATCTCGAACGGCATGCCGTAGGTCGTGTATAGATCGGCAGCCAATGATCCTGCCAGGATTTTCTGACCAGATTTAACCATCTCATCGAGCAAGGCTTCAAGATGGGTCGTCGCCCGGTCCAGCGTGTGTTGGAACTGCTCCTCTTCACGCGTTATGGATATGAGGATGGATTTTTGGTTGCGCTTGAGCTCTGGATAGAACTCTCCATAATTCTGGATGACTTTTTCAGCGACCCTGGCGAGGAACGGCTTATACAGACCGATCTTGCCTCCAAAGCGATATGCCCGCCGGATGATCATGCGTGTGACGTAGTTCCGTTCTTTATTGCCAGGCACGACCCCGTCTGCAATCAAAAAGGCGGCTGCCCTGGCGTGGTCAGCAATCACCCGGTAGGGAGTGAAGTTCACTTCACGTTGCTCATCAGTGTGTCCGGTGAGCTCCTGAGTGGTAATGATTAGTGACCATAGCAAGTCAGTCCGGTAGTTTGAATCTACATCCTGCAGGACTGAGACAATACGCTCAAAACCCATACCCGTATCCACATGTTTAGACGGCAAAGGCTCCAGCTGGGTGGGGCTAAGGCGGTTGTATTGGATGAACACCAGGTTCCATAACTCCAGGAAGCGCAGGCAGTCCCCGTTCACCTGGCATACATGCCCAGGCACGTCCTGCTTGTCACAGTATCTGATCCCCCTATCGAGATGGATTTCGCTACACGGTCCGCACGGACCCGTCTCAGCCATCTCCCAGAAGTTATCTTTACGGCCAAAGTAAAGAATCTGCTCTTTATTGATTCCAGGCATCTGCTTCCAATATTCGACAGCTTCATCATCAGATGGAATCATCCCCTGTTCATCACGAAAGACGGTTGCCCACAAGTCGGCCTTTGGCAGCGCCCACACGTCCGTCAGCAGCTGCCACGCCCAGGAGATTGCTTCTTTCTTATAATAATCACCAAATGACCAATTCCCCAGCATTTCGAAGAATGTATGGTGGATATTATCCCGCCCGACATCTTCGAGATCATTATGTTTACCAGCCACGCGCAAGCATTTTTGCGAATCGGTAGCGCGCCTGTATGGTCTTTTATCGATGCCTAAGAACACATCTTTGAACTGTACCATGCCGGCATTGGTGAACAGCAGGGTCTGATCACCTCCCGGTACGAGCGAGGCTGATGGTACTACGGTATGTCCGTGTTCGACAAAGAAATCAAGAAAGGTCTGTCGGATCTCTGCGCCTGTGGGTTTAATTGAATTCATTCGATATCTTAATTTAATTGAGTTCAGAAGTGCAATTTGGGCAGCGTGTGGCTGGGATGGGGATTTGAGTGAAGCAATATGGACAATCCTTCGTCGTTGGAGCTGCCGGAGCTGGTACTTTCTTCAGCCGATTGATTGATCGAACCAGCAAGAAAAGGACAAGCGCTACGATGATAAAGTCGATAATGGTGTTGATGAATACACCATAATTGATTGTCGGAGCTCCAGCAGCCTTCGCCGCAGCCAGAGAAGGGTACACAGTCCCATTCAGGGAGATAAATAGATCGTTGAAATTCACTCCACCGAGGGCAAAACCGATCACAGGCATGATTATGTCATTAACCAGTGAAGATATGATTGCCCCAAAGGCTATACCAATGATCACTGCAACAGCAAGATCGATGACATTTCCCTTTATTGCGAAATCTCTGAATTCCTTTAACATGGTATATTCCTCCTATTCTCAATGGAATTGATGTGCTAATTATACGCAGATTTAAGCATAATTGATGAATTAATTCGAACCAGCAAGAGCGATGAGCATAATATTTCATTTAGTGATATAGAAAGCGATCGATTCTTGCTGAATCATCTTGTTTGTGTGAAATGTTGCACTGAGATATAATCGCCTGGTATTTAACCTTTTTATTATAAAGACTACCGGATGAAATCCACTGTAAACCCAGGAAGCATGAAAAGCTACCTCTACTTTGCCGTCTTTTGCTCAGGGATGACCAGCCTGGCAATCGAATTTGGTGCTGCGCGCTTGCTCGGAAATATATTTGGGACGAGTAACCTGGTGTGGGCGAGCATTATTGGCTTGATCCTGATCTACCTGACGGCGGGGTATTACATAGGTGGCGTGTGGGCGGACCGCTCCCCGAAACACCAGACCATGTATACCATTCTGGCCTGTGGAGGGTTTACGGCCGGGTTGGTCCCATTTGTGGCTCGCCCGGTGCTAATCATGGCCGCCGATGCCTTCGACCAGCTGCAGGTGGGGATTCTACTCGGCTCATTTACTGCGGTCCTAGTCTTGTTCATCGTCCCGGTGACGATCCTCGGCACGATCTCTCCCTTCGCCATCCGCCTAGCAATCGTTGATTCGCGCCAGGCTGGACGTATTTCAGGACAAATCTACGCCATCTCCACTCTTGGCTCTTTCATCGGCACTTTTCTACCGGTACTCATCCTCATCCCCCTGGTAGGGACGACTTACACCTTCCTGATATTCAGCCTCTTCCTGACCACCGTGGCATTGATCGGCTTATGGAAGTCAGCCGGCTGGCGGCGTATGCTGATCTGGATATGGATGCCATTGGTGTTAATTGGCTTGGGAATTGCTTGGGGAAGAGGACCAATCAAGAAAACCGCTGGTGAGATTTACGAAAAGGAATCTGCCTACAACTATATCCAGGTGATCGAGCAGGATGGCTATCGCTACCTGCGGTTGAACGAGGGGCAGGGGATCCATTCCGTCTGGAATGCCACGGACTTGAACTATGGCGGTCCCTGGCAGGAATTCCTGGTCGCTCCGTATTTCAACCGCCCCCCATACGCTCCTGGTGAAGTTAAAAACATGGCTATCATAGGTCTGGCAGCTGGTACGGTTGCCAGGCAGGCCACGGCAGTGTATGGAAATATTCCCATCGACGGCTGGGAGATCGACCCGGCGATCATTGCCGTAGGGCAGAAGTATTTCGGGATGGATATGCCTAACCTTAATGCCATTCCCCAGGACGGACGGGTGGGTTTGGAGCATAGCTCCAATCGGTATTCAATCATTGCCGTGGATGCATACCGGCCGCCATATATACCACCCCACCTGACCACCCAGGAATTTTTCCAATCTGCCAGGGCTCATCTCACCGGCGACGGTGTGCTTGTGGTCAATGTCGGGCGGTCCCCCGTCGATCGGACCCTGATCGACCAGATTGCGAGCACCATCCAAACCGTTTTCCCGTCCGTGTATCTGGTGGATGTGCCAGGCTCTTTCAATACGATGATCTACGCCACGATGCGGCCGACCCAATTTGCAAACCTTCAAGCCAATTTAGACCTGCTCAGACAATCGGCTGGTGCGTCGGGTCTATTGCTTGATTCGATTACGGTTGCGCTAGACAATGTGCAGCCCACTCCACCCGTGAACGTTGTTTATACCGATGATTGGGCACCTATTGAGTGGGTTACTAACCGCATGGTTTTGAGCTACGTGTTATTCGGGGATTTGCAGGAAATTGGCCATTAGCTTAATGTGTTTATTCAATAAAGAATGAGGGATTTACCATGAAAGTCTTATATAAATGCTTATCCTGGTTGGTCGCACTCGTGCTGCCGGTCGTTATAATTCTCTCTGTTGTTCGATTGGTGATCAATCCAGGGTACCTGATATTCGAGTACCACACACCCGG
>JBGPBQ010000135.1:0-10806 GCA_041481345.1 Anaerolineae bacterium | reverse complement strand
TGACACACAATTCGAAACGTTCAAAGCAAATGGTGCAACCTTAGGTGGTCAAGGATGGACAAGCCCCATCGATCTACCTTTGGAATTTGATGGGCGGGAGGTTTGGAAGCATTATCTTTCACCGATTCGAACACAAGGCAATTGTGGAGGCTCTGTCGATCAAAGACAGCGAGGCAGCTTCATACCAGGTTGCTAACCACATAAAAAATCTGTGGCATGGCCTCCAAACCTACCTGGATATCTCAGATGATTCAGTGAAGGATATTGAAAAACAGATCGGGGCAATGTTCCCCAACAACCAAAACATAATGAAATGACTAAGGAGAAAAATATGGAAACCGAGGATTTATTCAAGCAAATGGCGCAGAGCATCACAGATGGCGAAGCTGAGAAAGCGGCTGAGCTTGCAAAACAGTCCATTGAACAGGGAATTGACCCGCTGGATGCAATCAACAAGGGATTCGTCAACGGGGTGAACTATGTTGGCGACCAGTTCAGCTGTGGGAACATGTACCTGCCCGAGCTGGTGATGGCAGGAGAGGCGATGAAAGCCGCAGTGGCCGTCCTGGAGCCGGAGCTTGCTAGAAGGGGCTCGGAACGGAAAATGCTAGGAAAGGTCGTCCTGTGCACGGTAGAGGGGGATATCCACGAAATCGGAAAGACCCTGGTTGGAACGATGCTTTCAGCCACAGGATTCCAGGTTTATGACATGGGTGTGGATGTGCCCGTGATGAAAGTGGTGGAGAAAGCCCGTGAAGTGGGAGCCGATATCGTTGCTCTTAGTGCGCTACTTACTACTACCATGGTGCATCAAAAAGATGTAGTCGAAGCATTGGAAGACATCGGCCTGCGCAGTAAAGTAAAAGTCATGGTCGGTGGAGCCCCAGTTACCCAGGAATGGGTTAAGCAGATCGGTGCAGATGGATATAGCGAGGATGCCATCGGGGCCGCACGTGTAGCCAAGCAGCTTCTGGGTGTCTAAATCCAGCTGGAAACCACTATGACTGGAAAAATCAAATCAATCACCAACCCTAAGCTCAGCCTGGAGATCCTTACCCCCGAGGAAATCCATCGCCTGCATACAGCTACATTGGATATTATTGAAACCACCGGCATCCGGTTCCCTTCTAAGCGTGCATTGGATATTTGGGAAGACCATGGTGCTCACATAGATCGAAAGACTTCGATCGTAAAAGTGCCTGGTCAGATCATTGAAGATGCCCTCAAGCTCGCACCCCAAAAGTATGACCTGGCGGCCCGCAAGCCTGAGCAGGACCTACCCCTGGATGGCAACCATGTGTTCCTGGGTACAGATGGGTGTGGGGTGGAAGTCCTGGATATTAATACCAACAAACGCAGGACGTCCACCTGGCAGGATGTAGCAGACATCGCCAGGGTGGCGGATGCGCTGGAGGAGATTGCATTTCATTGGGTGGCGGTTTCAGCGCAGGATTTACCCCCTAAAACCCGGGGGCTGCACGAGCTGAGAGCGATTTGGGAAAACTCCACTAAACATGCCCAGACTGAAAGCATCTACAATGAATGGGAAGCCAAAGCAGCGGTAGAAATGGCGGTGGTGATCGCTGGAGGCAGGGAAGCCCTGCGGAAACGCCCGGTGCTGTCCATTATGCAATGCACTGCCCCACCGCTGGGTCAGGACGGAGGCAGCGTGGATGCAGCGTTGATCGGTGCAGAGGCCGGTCTGCCAGTTGGTTTCATGACCATGGCGGCATGTTTAACCACCGGACCGGCGACGATGGCTGGTAACCTGGTGGTAGGTAACGCAGAAGTGATCAGTGCGACTGCGCTCATCGAGCTGGCATACCCCGGAGCGCCGGTCTTTTACGCTGCTGCGCAAACTGCGTCTGATCTGCGCACAGGCGCTTATACAGGCGGCGGTCCGGAAGATTTTCTATTTGGTGCCGCACAGAATAAGCTATCTGACTTCTATAATATCCCGCTCTCCATGGGATCATTTGCCACCGGTGCCAAGGAGCCTAACTGGCACGCGGGGGTCGAAAACAGCCTGTCCACCTTTATGGCGAGCCTGGTGATGTCTGATATGTTATTGGGCGTTGGTCTGTTACACGGCAGCCGGATCTGGTCTTATGCCCAGATGCTGATGGATTGTGAGATTTTCTCCATCATACAAAAGGTGATGCAGGGGATTGTGGTCGATGATGAATCGCTTGCCTTGGATGTAATCCGCAGCGTTGGTCCGGGTGGTAACTTCCTTAGTCAAAAACATACTTTGAAACACATGCGAGACCTCTTCATACCTCAGTTCATGGATCGCAGGCCGTATAACGTGTGGGAGGAGAAACATGACGATGGGCGCGATTGGGCGCTCGAAAAAGCCAGGAATATCCTTAATACCCACCAGCCTGAGCCATTGGAACCGGCCGTCGCAGCCGAGCTAAAGAAAATCATTACCTCAGTCGAGGCAAGGTGATAAATATGCAGCCCAATATAACCCTTCTCACTGATGAATTGGTAAAGCAAATCCTGGATGAAGCATTTCAGCTGCTGATCACGCCAGGGATTAAAGTTCAGTCGCCCACCGCCAGACAACTGTTGGAAGATGCCGGTGCAAAGATTGATCGCGATGCAGATGTGGCGCATATCCCTGAAAAATTAGTGTATCATTCACTGGAAACCGTGCCCCATCAGTTCTACCTTTACGACCGGAATGGCAATCCGAAAGTCAACTATGGCGGCAATGCCGTCCACTTCGACCCAGGCTCTTCGGGGGTGCACATCCTGGACCCAGATACAACGGAGCACCGGCCCTCCGTTTCTGCTGATCTGGTAAAAATTGTTAAACTAACCGAAATGCTGCCCCAGTATGATGCACAATCTACTGCGGTGATCTGCAATGAAGTTCCAAAATCGATCAGTGATCTATATCGCTTATACCTGGTGCTACTACATTCTACGAAACCCATCATAACGGGTGCTTTTGCCATCCCAACCCTTAATGTAATGGTGGATATGCTAGCGATATTTGCAGGCAGTCGTAAAGCACTGGCAGAAAAACCGCAGGCAGTCTTTGACGTCTGTCCGTCACCTCCGCTGATCTGGAGCAATTTCGGCGCTCAAAACCTGATTGACCTGGCTCATGCCGGCGTCCCTGCGCAGATGGTCTCTATGCCGCTGGCTGGAGCGACTGCCCCGGTTACATTGGTGGGAGCCGTGGTCCAACACGCAGCCGAATGCTTGAGTGGGATCACGATCCACCAACTGGCGAAACCTGGTTCCCCGGTTGTTTGGGGTGGTGCACCAGCGATCTTCGATATGCGTAAAGGCACCACGCCCATGGGAGCGGTCGAAACCGCCATGATCGATGCATCTTACGCGCAAATAGGTAAATTCATAGGATTGCCCACACATACCTATTTATGCGCCAGTGATGCAAAAGTCATCGATGCCCAGGCAGGGCTGGAAAGCGGGATGGGCGCCATCATTGGCGCTCTCGCCGGCGTCAATATGATTTCAGGAGCAGGGATGCTGGATTTCCTGGCATGCTTCAGCCTGGAAAAGCTGGTCATTGACGCTGAAATCGTTGCCATGGCAAAACGTTTATTATCCGGCGTGCACACCCCAACCGAAACACTAGCAACAGCCATGTTCGAAGGGATCAATTTCAAAGGCGATTTCCTTAAACAAAAAGTCACGCGTGATTTATTCAGTGAGGAGCAATATTTACCCTCCAAAGTCCTGGACCGCGATTCAATCCGCGGCTGGCACCAGGACGGCAGCCGGGATACACTGTACCGTGCTAAATCACAGGTTAAGCAATTACTGGACCAATATGAAGAACCATCTTTACCACGAGAGACGGTCCTTGAGCTGCACAAATTGGTAAATTATCATGCTCTCCAAGCTGGCATGACAGATATGCCAGGTATTTAGCAATAATTACATTGTCTTAGGCGATCAATCTCTGGTGAGGTATGGCAGGTAACACCTCACCAGACACATATTATCCGGTTTTTAGCATGTTACTACCGAGAAATAAATTCAACATTCTCCAGAGGAGCCAATGGACGAATTAAAGGTAATGTCTGAATCCGGTGTCGAAGCCATCCATTCTGCAAGCTTGCGCGTGCTGGCAGAAACTGGGATTATCCTGTCCCATTCCGAGGCACGTGAGATTTTATCCGGTGCGGGGGCCTCGATCCAGAATGACATGGTACGATTGTCAGAGGCATTGGTCGAGGAACAGGTCTCCAAAGCCGGAACTAGAGTCAGCATCCGCGGCCGTGATGGATCGATTAAAACGCTGGGTGACCAATCCCTGCATTGGCATAACCTGGGCGGAGCACGCGATATATACGACGCAAGGAGTGGAAAACGGCGTAAAGCCATGCTGAAGGACTTGCAGGACTGCACGCGCCTGCTTGATGCTTTGGACGGGGTCACCACCATCACTCCATTCTTTACACCCCAGGACGTCCCAGGACATTTAATGTCGCTGGCGATGTACCGCCATGCCATCCCGAACACCACCAAACCGCTTCAAGGACCGGGTGTACAGACGGCTCACGAAGTGCAGTATGCAATCCAGATGGCTTCCGTCATAGGAGTACCCAGTGAAGTGTTTTCTTTAAGTGTATCTCCGGTCAGCCCGTTAGGTTTTCCTAATGATGGTGCGGCTGCAATTATTGAAATTGCGCGCCATGGAATACCATTTGCGCCCCTGCCGTGCCCCACAGCCGGGACAACTGCCCCATTTTCCATTGCGGGAGCGGTGGCTCAACAAAACGCAGAGGTGCTGGCGGCGATCGTCCTAGCTCAATTGGTCAACCCTGGTCTCCCAATCATTTACTGTGGGCGTCTGGCGATGATGGAACCGCGCACGGGGATATCAGTCTGGGGAGGGGTCGAGTTAGGGCTGGCATCGGCTGCCACGGTCCAGATTGGTCACCGCTACGGCCTACCGGTCAATGTGTATGGATTTTCAACCAATTCTCACACCTTAGACATCCAGAATGGGTTCGAGCGTTCCCTGAACGCGATGATCCCGGCACTGGCAGGAGCGGATGAGTTATCTGGGATTGGCGAGATGGAAGCGGGTGTGATGGGCTCATTCGCTCAAATCGTGTGCGATAACGAGATCGCGGCCAGCATTAGAAGGGTGATCAAAGGATTTGAGGTTACGGATGAATCATTGGCGGTGGATGTGATCTCATCTGCCATGAATAGCAGCCACAATTTTTTAGGACAAAAACACACGATGCGTTATCTCAAGGGGGGTGAAGTGCTGCTGACCAGATTGGCTGAACGTGGCTCCTGGGAAACATGGGAGGCGAATGGCCGCACTGGAATGGCGGAACGCGCTCAAGCTGAAGCAGAGCATATCCTGTCGAGCCATCAGGTTCCACCTCTATCTCAGGATCAGGAGCGAGAACTTGATGAAATTCTCAGCGATGCGGATCGTAAATTGAAGAAAATGTGAAGAATATTGAGGATGATATGTTAAATCGAGCCATGGAACTGCAAGACACGCTAACAGGTTACCGACACGACTTCCATCAATTTCCTGAAGTCGGGTTCCAGGAATTTCGCACCTCTGCAACAGTGGCGGATATTTTAAGATCACTCGAGTGCCGCGTTCGCCAGAATGTTGGCAAAACAGGCGTGGTTGGCGAAATCGGTCAGGGTGCTCCCATCGTGGCGATCAGGGCAGACATGGATGCTCTCCCGATGCAGGAGGATAATCTGGTGGAGTACGCATCCCAAAAACCGGGAATCATGCATGCCTGTGGACATGATGCGCATGTGGCGATCCTGCTGGGTGTGGCGGAGCTGCTGGCGAAAGAAGAAAGTCTTCCGGGAACCGTTCGTCTTCTCTTCCAACCGGCTGAAGAAGTTGCAGATGAAGAGGGTATCAGTGGCGCTCCCCGCATGATCCAGGATGGAGCGATGGACGGTGGAGTGGGCATGGCACTAGCATTACATGTCTCCGCCCACGTCCCAGTGGGTCAGATCCAAATTGGTCATGGTCCTTCATCAGGGGGCGTAGATACATTCCGTGGTTGCGTTCTCGGGAAGGGCGGTCACGGCGCCAGGCCACATGAGACTATCGATCCGATCTACCTATCTGCCTACGTCCTGCTGGCTTTACATGGGATCGTCTCACGCAGGCTCAACCCATTTGATCCTGCGGTCGTTACCATCGGTGCAATCCATGCCGGGAGCGTCGAAAATATTATCCCCAACCAGGTCGATCTGATCGGGACCTTGCGTTACACCCGGGTTGAAGTACAGAAACAAATCCACAAGGAAATAAGAAAAGCATTTGAAATAGCTAAATCATTGGGGGGAGATTATACGCTTAAGTTCGAAATCGGCACACCACCGATGATCAACGATGAGAAAGTAGCTTTACTGATAAAGCAGACAGCCATCGATTTAATTGGCGCTGAAAATGTTTTCCCACCCACGGATGGTCTGGGTGCAGAAGATTTTGGCTGTTTTTCGGAGTTGGCTCCCGGAGCAATGTTCTACCTCGGCAGTAAGCTCGAAGGGGATGAACGCGAACACCATAATTCCAGGTTTGACGTAAATGACTGTTGCTTACCATACGGAGCAGCCATACTGGCCGAGACTACGCTTAGGTTTTTGCGAAAAGGTGGATTTTAGCATAACAGGAATATGGACAGCTCAATTCACATCCAACCCAGTATCCAGGTATTGACTCATGGGGCAATCGCACAGATCCACGGGGCCTCTTTGAAGATTCTGGCGGAGGTTGGTATCCGAGTTGATTCAGCTCAAGCGGTTCGGATTTTTAAGGCCGCAACAGGGGTGACATTCTGTGATGAGCAGCATGTAAGCTTCGAGCCGGAGCTCGTGGAATGGGCGATCCAACAGGTACCAGCGACTGTTGATATCTACAACCGTAAAGGAGACCCGGTGATCCACCTGGGGGAAGACAGCACGAGGTTCGGGATTGGGTTAACCAACCTGTTTTATCAAGACCCGGCAACCGATGATATCCTTCCTTTCAACCGCACGCATATGCGTCATTCCGTTGATTTAGGTAATCATCTCCCATCCTATGACGTCATATCGACCATCGGTATTCTGCGGGACGTTGAGACGGGAAAAGCCGATCTGGTTGCTATTTTAGAAATGGTGGCGAATACCATCAAACCGCTGATCATCTTGATTTCCGATGAAAAACAGTTTCTTCCAGGGCTGGAATTACTCGAGAAGCTTACTAGGGACCTGGCAGCCAAACCATTTGCAATCCCATATTTCAACCCGGTTACGCCGCTAATCCTAAACCAAGCGACTGCGGAAAACATGCTGACCTCCATCGAGAAAGGTCTGCCATTTATATTCTCAAATTATGGCATGGCAGGCGTGTCAACCCCAATCACCGCGGCTGGCACACTAGTTCTTCTAAATGCAGAGTTATTGGCAGGATTGGTGTTCAGTCAGCTGGTAAAGCCGGGCAGCCCCATTATTTTAGGCAGCCTGCCGGCATTCTTTGACATGAAGACGATGGTGGATTTTTTCGACCCACAAACCATGCTGCTCAACCTGGCGTGTGCCGAGATGATGACTCACTACCAAATCCCGCATGCGGGCACATCTGGGAGTGCGAATGGATGGGGGGCAGATCTGATCGCCAGTGAAGCATTATGCATCAACCAGCTAACCAGCTGCATGGGAAAGGTCGGCTTGGCACCTTTCGTAGGAGGAACCCTCGGATCCAAGGTGTTCTCACCTGAGGTGGTGGTTTAAACGAACGAGCTGATCGAACAAGCACGCCAGTTTTGTATAGGATTTACTATTAATGAAGAAACAATAGCTCTAGATGATGTGGCAACATTCGATGCAGGAGGTAATTTTATATCCTCACGCCGTACGATGAAATTATTCCGGGAAGCTTATCATTCCAGCAGCATTTTCCCGCGATTAGGCTTTGAAAAATGGCAGGAAATGGGGCAACCGGAGGCGAAAAAATATCTGCGGGAGCGAACGCTGGATTTGCTGAATAATTCCAATTATCCTGATGATCAGCAGGAACTGCTCACAAAAGGGGAGTATTTAATCTCGCACCATCAGTTGCTGCACTGGTAGAACAAAATACCTTTATTCGACTGTAACCGATTTAGCGAGATTTCTGGGCTGGTCGATATCCAGACCGCGTTTGGCAGCGATGTGATACGCAAGCAGCTGGAGGGGGATGACCGTGACCACCGGGCTCAACAGCCAGGGTGTATTTGGAACCCATAATACATGATCCACCAAGGATGGAATCAGCTCATCCCCATCTGTGGCAACTGCGATGACCGTCCCTCCACGCGCTTTGGTTTGTTCGATCTGACTGATCATTTTTTCATACCAGGGATCACGGGGCGCCAATACCACCACAGGCATTTCGCGATCAATCAAGGCGATGGGTCCGTGTTTCATCTCCCCTGCTGGATAACCTTCAGCATGGATATACGATATTTCTTTGAGTTTTAATGCACCTTCGTAGGCAATCGGCATGTTAATCCCTCGACCAAGGTAGAGGCAGCTCCTCGTCTCTTTGAGAGTCTCAGCGATCGCTTCCACCTCCCCTTGCCGGTCCAGGCATTTACCCACTAAATCAGGGATCGCCAATAAATTATTTACCAACCGCTGCCGGGTTTTCTCGTCCAGTGATCCACGCAGGTCAGCGAGAAGAATGGCCAGCATATATAGATCAACGATCGGGGCGGTAAAAGCTTTGGTCGATGCAACGCCAATCTCGGGTCCCACCTGCATGGAGATGTATCCATCGGCTATGCGCATCGCCTGAGTCCCAATCGCATTGACGATCGACCACAGCACCGCCCCTTTTTTTCGTCCCTCCTCCATGGCTGCCAGGGTATCGGCAGTCTCGCCGGATTGGCTGATTGCCAGGACGACCGAATCTTGATCGACGATCGGATCACCGTAACGGAATTCTGAGGCGATCTCCATCTGGGTCGGGATATGAGTGATGCGTTCGAGCAGGATTTTACCAATCATACCCGCATGAGAGGCAGTCCCACAGGCTGTGATGATGATCTTTTTGATTTTGCCTGCCTTCTCAGGGGTCAGGTTTAATTCAGGTAAGCGGACCTGACCGCACTCAAAATCGATGCGACCCGCGAGCGTATCCGTCAGAGACCGCACCTGCTCATTAATTTCTTTTAACATGAAGTGGCGATACTCACCTTTTTCAGCTGAAATTGGATCCCATGCGACCACTTGTTCCTTGAATTCTACCGGCTTACCTTCGAGTGTTTGGACGGTCACACCTTCCGCAGTCACGATCGCCACCTGACGCGATTCCAAAAATACCACCCGCCGGGTATGTTCCAAAATCGCCGGTAAATCCGAGGCGAGAAACATCTCGTGATTTCCAATCCCAATGACCACCCCTCCGGCATTGCCAATCCGGGCAGCGACGATTTTATCGGGCTCAAGTGAAGACATGAGCACGATCGCATGAGCACCTTTCAGCTGGCGCATGGATTTCTGAGCGGCTTCGACCAAATCGATGCCCGTCGAAGCATAGCGCTCAACAAGCTGGACGATCACTTCGGTATCTGTATCGGAACTGAAAACAACGCCTTCTTCTGAAAGCTCATTGCGTAGCTCCAGATAGTTCTCCACGATGCCGTTATGCACCACTACGACGTTGCCAGTCATCCCAAGATGCGGGTGGGCGTTGCGGGCGCTAGGCTCCCCATGGGTTGCCCAACGCGTATGACCGATGCCTACATGACCAGCAACCGGAATTTCTGATACCAGTTCGGTCAATTTGTTTAATTTCCCCACATCCCTGCGGACCTCAATGTGACCATTTTGGATGACAGCCAGTCCGGCTGAATCATAACCCCGATATTCCAACCGTTTCAGCCCATTCAAGATGATCGGAGTAGCATTCTGTGGCCCGATATAACCGACGATTCCGCACATAGTTCCTTCCTCAATTAAAACCAAGGTATGACCGACCAAAATTAGTCATACCTTGTGCCTTTGTTGGACTATCTTGCAGCCTGCTTTTGTGCTTCTTCAATTTTTGCCCAGGTGTCGCGTAAAGGTACAATGCGATTGAAGATTATGTGGTCTGGTTTGGATTCCGAATCGACCACAAAGTAACCTTCGCGCTCGAATTGGTAGCGGCTTGCTGGAACAGCGGAAGCAAGGCTCGCTTCAGCTTTACAATTCTCGATGACATGAAGCGAGTCGGGGTTGATGTAATCAATAAAACCAGTCCCTTCCTCTAAAGCATTCAAATCAGCCTTAGTGAACAGGCGATCGTATAACCTCACCTCGACATCAATGGCGCTTTCAGCTGAGACCCAATGCAGGGTGCCCTGCACCTTCCTGCCATCTGGTGCGTAACCACCCCTGGTGGCGGGGTCATAGGTGCAATGCAGCTCAATGATTTCACCCGACTGGTGGTCCTTCACTATATCGACACACCTGATGAAATATCCATAGCGTAGCCTCACTTCCCTGCCAGGTGCAAGACGGAAAAATTTTTTGGGTGGCTCCTCACGAAAATCCTCGCGGTCAATAAATAATTCCTTCGAGAATCTCACCTTGCGCGTGCCTGCGTTGGGATCCTCAGGGTTATTGACCGCATCCAGCTCCTCAACCTGACCGGTTGGGTAATTATCGATCACAATTTTTAGTGGATCTAACACTGCCATGACTCTGGGAGTAGTTAGGTTCAGTGCATCACGCAGCAAGGATTCAAGTAAAGCAATGTCGACCAGGTTATTATGATGAGGTACACCAACCGCATCTAAAAATGTTAAGATCACCTCG
>JBGPBQ010000134.1:0-10820 GCA_041481345.1 Anaerolineae bacterium | reverse complement strand
CTTGCCTGTCAACATAGCCTGGCACCTCCAAATATTGAACCTGATCCGCAGCAATGGGTGTCAGGTTTAGATCCTTTACCCTTTCCTGCATCACTATGTATGATGTCTGGTACGCCAGCTGGCTGGTCAGGTTGGCGATTTAATTTATTAGCCATCCTTTTCGGGTTGGCTGGGGTGATGATCATCATCCAGCTGGTTAGGTTGCAGTTCAGTCCCGAGAGAGCCGCATTTGTCACGCAAGGTGATCAATACAACCGGACCCTACATATTTTTTACCCACCACGCGGAG
Organism: Anaerolineae bacterium; assembly: GCA_041481345.1. GTDB lineage: Bacteria > Chloroflexota > Anaerolineae > Anaerolineales > UBA4823 > FEB-25. Next base: position 10,531 of record JBGPBQ010000134.1, on the reverse strand, counting down.
ATATCTATGACCGCTGGGGTCGCTTGATGGCTGGCAGCACTTTGGTTTACGAAGTGGGAGCCCAGGTGGATAACGTGAGTAATCCCGACTCGATTGCGTTTGCCTTAAGTAAAGTGCTGGCGAACCATGCTGAATATAACTATACCGGATATTCAGATGTTATATATTCTGTCATTCACCAGGCGCAACTCTCAGGAACTTCCTATGTCCAACTGGCAGATTTCGTCACTCCAGACGAGCTGACCCAGCTGCAATCATGGGCGCGGAATTATGCCAATTTACCGAATGTGGATTACGGGGAGACCGGTAAACCCAGCCTGGATGGTTTGGTTTATCGGCCGCGCCTGCAACGCTTCTACCCTGAGAATGAGCTCGCGGCGAATGTGCTGGGGTTCGTCAACCGCGATGGCACTGGTATGTTTGGTGTGGAGGCAGAATTCAACGACTTGCTGGCCGGCGCACCCCAATCCGTGTGGATGACGCTGGATCCCTACCAGGTGACCGAAATCCCCCAGCTTAAAGCCGGGGCAGATATCGTACTGACTATTGATCGTGAAATTCAGGCAGCCACTGAGGAAGTGCTCGACAAGGCCTTGACAGATAGCGGAGCAGATGGCGGCGTCATTCTGGTAATGGACCCGAATACAGGTGAGATGCTTGCCATTGCATCCACGCCTCGTTTGAACCCCAACGAGTATTGGAATTATGCCGATGTTTTTACCGGTAACACCCCCTATAACCGGGCTGTCAGCCAGGATTATGAACCGGGTTCAGTATTCAAGGTTTTGACCATGGCGACAGGTTTGGATAGCGGCGCGGTGACACCGGATACACAATTCCTGGATACGGGCTCGATCCAGATCGGCGGTGTAACGATCCATAACTGGGACTGGGGAGCGTGGGGTCCGCAGGATATGCAGGGATGCATGGCACACTCGCTTAACGTTTGCCTGACCTGGGTGGCCACCCAAATAGGGGCGGGTACGTTTTACCAGTACATGCAGAGCTTTGGCTTTGGACGGATCACTGGGATTGACCTGGCAGGTGAAGCAGCCGGAAGGCTAAAACTGCCGGGTGATACCGATTGGTATGAAGCTGAGCTGGGGACAAATTCATTCGGGCAGGGCGTTGCAGTCACCCCCATCCAGATGGTCATGGCAATCTCATCGGTCGCCAATGGAAAAGGTGAGATGATGGAGCCACACGTGATGCAATCGATGGTGCGGGACGGTTTCCAATATACACCCACTCCTCAGATCGTGGGCAGACCCATTTCAGCTGAAACAGCACGACATTTGACTGATTTGCTGGCTAAATCACTGGAAGGTGAATCATCTGATGCGCTGGTGGATGGGTACCGGATCGCTGGTAAGACTGGTACGGCTTCAATTGCAACTCCAACTGGATACTCCACCACCCAGACGAACGCCTCATTTGTCGGCTGGGGACCGGTGGGAAATCCACGCTTTTTAGTCTATATATGGCTTGAAAAGCCAACCAGTTCTCAATGGGGTTCGGTAGTAGCCGCTCCAGTTTTTCACGATATGGTTGAACGCCTGGTGGTCTTAATGGATATCCCACCGGATGGAGCCTTGCAGGGGTCAGCTAACCCATAAAGGAATATTCTGTGATTCGACTGGCTGATGTTCTCGAAGCATTGACAGGCATACGTCCCGCTAACGCGAAGGCGGGTATTACCGGGGCGGAGATCGACTCGCGCCAGGTGAACCCAGGGTGCCTGTTCGTTGCCCTGCCTGGAGAACATCACGATGGGCATGAATTCGTCGGTGAAGCATTCAAAAACGGGGCGAAATATGCCCTGGTTAAGAATGATATGAGCAGCCAATTCGAGACGTTGGACCTGCGTTCTGCCCTCTTGCCAGAGGATTTGGAAGCCAGATTGGCAAAGCTTGAAGGTGCATTCTGCATATGGGTGGATGACCCACTGAGGGCATTGCAGCAAGCGGCGAAGTTTTGGCGAAACAAGCTGGATGTACAGGTCATTGGCATTACCGGCTCCGTTGGAAAATCTACAACTAAAGAAGTGGTGGCGGAGGTATTGAGCCAACGCTACAGCACCTTGAAAAACAAGGGCAACTTAAACAATGAGATTGGGCTACCGCTCACTATATTCAGCCTGACCGAGCAGCATGAGCGAGCCGTATTGGAGATGGGTTTTTACGTCCCAGGTGAGATCGAATTCCTGTGCACCCTGGCCTCCCCAAGTATTGGTGTGGTGACCAATATAGGCACCGTGCATGCCTCACGTGCTGGCACGCAGAAGGATATTGCCCGCGGCAAGGCTGAGCTGGTGGAGGCGCTGCCGGAAAATGGTTATGCCATCTTGAATTACGATGATCCACTCGTCAGAGCCATGGCGGAGAAGACGCATGCACACGTCTTTTTCTACGGCATGGACAATGTGGTTGACCTGTGGGCGGATAATGTGGAAAGCCTTGGATTGGAAGGTATCCGGTTTTTCTTGCATTACCGGCATGAGAGGAACCGCCCGGCGGAAGTTTTACAGCTGCGTGTGCCGTTAATCGGCAGGCATTCGGTGCAGACAGCCCTGCGGGCGACTGCTGTTGGATTGGTGGATGGGTTGACGTGGCAGGAGATTGTCAGCGGGTTGCGATCGGCGAGCAATGAGCTGCGCCTGATCGCCGTGCGCACGAAGAACGGTGCGCTGATCCTCGACGACACGTATAATGCCTCGCCTGAGTCGATGCTGGCGGCGCTTAACCTCTTGAATGACCTGGTGGGGCGAAAAGTAGCGGTTTTGGGCGATATGCTCGAGCTGGGTCAATATGAGCAGCGAGGGCATGAGATGGTGGGTATCCGGGCGGCAGAAGTGGTGGATGAGCTGGTGACATTGGGTGAGCGTGGCAAAATCATCGCTGAGGCTGCCCTGGAAGCAGGCCTACCGCTTGACAAAATTACCGCTCTGGACCAGGTGGAGCAGGTGATCCAATATTTGCGGCCTAACCTTAATTCTAATGATATCGTGCTGGTTAAAGGCTCGAATCTTATGAGAATGGACCGTATCGTATCTGCGCTGGAGTACCACTCATGAGAGAGAGCGCGTATGCCCTGGCACTGGCAGGTTTTTCATTTATGCTGACGATCATCTGGGGAGAACCACTGCTGCGCATCCTGCGCCATCTGAAAATTGGCGAGCAAATCCGCGTGGATGGCCCACAAACGCACATTATGAAGACCGGCACACCCACTTTAGGCGGCGTGTTATTCATCCTGCCGGTGCTGCTTATCACCTTACTGTTTAACGCCGCCTCGCTGCTTGGGTTAACCATGTTGGGTCGATCCATCTTTCTGCCCATGGGGACGATGATCGTTTTTGGGCTGCTGGGATCTATCGATGATTGGAAAAAGCTGAGAGGGAAGCGGAGTGAGGAGCGTGGTCTCAGGGCAAGAAGCAAATTCCTGATCCAAATCTTCCTCAGCATCGTGATCGCGATCGGCTTACAGTTTGTCCTCCAGGTGCCACAGATTTTCCTGCCCTGGATGAACCGAGAATTTACCCTGGGGATATGGTACGTGCCTATCGCGACCCTGCTTATCGTGGGATTTTCCAATGCAGTCAATTTTACCGATGGCCTGGATGGGCTGGCAGGGTTGATTTCGGCGACCTGTTTCGCGGCCTTCGGCATGATTGCATTATTGCAGGGGCAGCTTTTCCTGGCGCGTTTCTGCTTCACGCTGGTGGGTGCCCTGTTCGGTTTCTTGTGGTTCAATGTGCACCCGGCATTATTGATCATGGGAGATGTCGGTTCTCTACCACTGGGAGCAACGCTGGCCGTGGTTGCCCTAATGACCGGCCAATGGCTTTTACTGCCCATAATTGCCGTCATTCCCTTGAGTGAGATGGTAAGCGTTGTTCTACAGGTGGGGTATTTCAAGCTTACCAAGGGAAAGCGCTTATTCAAGATGGCGCCTCTCCACCACCATTTTGAGCTCTTGGGATGGAGCGAGACGCAGGTGGTACAGCGATTCTGGCTGATTGGCTTGCTGGCCGCGATCCTCGGTGCGGCAATTGCGATTGGATGAGAGGTTGAGCATAGTGAGACGCTGGAATGACTGATTGGAAGGAAAAACGCGTGATCGTCATCGGTGCTGCCAGGCAGGGCGTTGCCCTGGGGCGCTTTTTGGCATCGCGCGGGGCACACGTAGTGATGAACGACCGGAAAAGCCTCGAGCAGCTCAAAGCGGTCAAACAGTCATTGGATGAGCAAGCTGGAAGCCAGGCCTCGCACATTGAATGGTTCCTGGGCAGCCATCCGCTCTCTCTGCTGGAGGGAGCTGACGTAGTGTGTGTGTCTGGTGGTGTGCCCCTCGACCTCGAGCTGATCCAGGAGGCGAGAGCGGCGGGGATCCCTCTCACCAACGATTCGCAAGTTTTCCTCGAAGAATGCCCCTGCCGGACGATCGGGATCACCGGATCAGCTGGAAAGACCACCACCACCAGCCTGGTTGGGAAGATCGCTGAAACTGCGATTGCCTCTAACCCGGCAGGTCAATCAGGTTATCGCAAGGTATGGGTGGGCGGCAACATTGGATCGCCGCTCCTGGCAGTGGTGGATGAGATGGATGGAGATGACCTGGCAGTGATAGAACTCTCCAGCTTCCAGCTTGAGCTGCTTACAAAAAGCGTGAATATTGCCTGCGTGTTAAATATCACACCCAACCATCTGGACCGACATTCCACGATGGCAGCTTACATCGCAGCAAAAAGCCGTATATTGGAGTACCAGACAGAGTGCGATATGTCTGTTTTGGGAAGCGATGACCCGGGTTCCTGGGGGTTGATAGATAAGGTGCAAGGAAAAAAATATTCTTTTGGGCGAGAGAGTCCCCCTGATGGAATCCACGGCGCATATGTCGACGGTGAATGGGTGTGTTTATGGGACGGTAAGTTTGTTACCCGTGTTCTCAGGCAGGCGGAAATCCCGTTACGCGGCTGGCATAATGTGGAAAACGTTTTGGCAGCTGTCGCTATCAGCCTGGCAGCCCGGCTGCCGGTTAAAGCGATGCGGGAGGCAATCATTGCCTTCACCGGTATGCCTCACCGGTTGGAATGGGTAAGTGCGTGGAAGGGAGCTGATTGGTACAACGATTCGATCGCCACGGCTCCGGAGCGGGTGATGGCTGCGATCCACGCATTTGATACGCCAGTGGATATCAAGCGCCCGATCATGCTTCTGGCTGGCGGGAGAGACAAAAATCTGCCCTGGTATGACCTGGCAGATTTAATCCACGCACGCGTGGAACACCTGATCCTGTTTGGAGAAGCTGCCACGAAGATCGCAGCTGCAGTCGCTGAGCGGAAACCAGGCTCGAGGCAAGTATCGATGGAAGTATGCACAGGTTTGGAACAAGCAGTAAATATGGCAGCCCGGCTGGTGGAATCAGGGGATATCGTCTTGCTTGCACCCGGCGGCACAAGCTTTGATGAGTTCCGAGACTTTGAAGACCGCGGGGAGGCATTCAAACGATGGGTGCTCAATCTTTCATGCAAATGAAGGGTGAAAATGGACCGGTAATGATAAGAGTAAAAGATAAAATGCATCGTTCTGCGCGATTGGGGTTCGACGTACCATTTTTATTGGTAATCATCTCCCTGATTTTATTTGGGATGCTGATGGTGTATTCTGCCAGCGCGGACTATTCGTTCCAGGTGTATGGAAATCCGGCGTACATATTCATGCGGCAGCTGCGCTGGTTAGGACTAGGCAGTATCGTGATGATCTTTCTCGCCTGGATGGATTACCACTATTGGAAAAAACTCGCCCTGCCGTTAATGGCAGCCGCGATTTTTGCACTGATCGCTGTGCTCATTATCCAGGATACCCGCCTGGGTTCGGTGCGCAGCCTGTTCCGTGGGTCAATTCAACCATCAGAGCTGGCGAAGTTTGGGATCGTCATCTACCTATCAGTATGGTTGCATAACCGTCGCGACTTCCTGAAGAATATTTACCTGGCGATGATCCCCCTGGGCGTGATTATAGGTGTCGTGGGTGGGTTGATCGCCTTGCAACCGGACCTGAGTGCTGTGATCACGATCGGATTACTCGGAACGCTGATGTTTTTCCTAGCGGGAGGGTCGTTGAAACATTTCCTCTTTATGATGGCGATCGGTGTCTTGGTAGGGGTATTCGTTTTACGCTCAGGATTATTCCCCACTGGTCCTGACCGGATGAATAGCTTCCTGGCCGGGCTTAAAGACCCTCTGCAGTACTCTGAACATGTGCGCCGGTCATTGGAGGCATTCATGCGGGGCGGCTGGGTAGGGGTCGGAATTGGTAAATCGCAGACCAAGCTCAATGGACTCCCTTTCCCACACACCGACAGCGTTTTCGCGGTCGTCGGTGAGGAGATGGGAGTGGGGGGAGCTGGGCTGCTGGTTATCTTGTATTTGGTGTTCATGTGGCGCGGCTGGGTGATCAGCCACAAAGCGCCGGATGGGTTGGGGATGCTTTTATGTGGTGGGCTAACCTTCTGGTTGGCCCTGGAAGCACTGATCAACATGTTGGTGATGGTGGGCTTGCTGCCGTTTGCAGGCAATGCCTTGCCGTTTATCAGCTCAGGCGGCTCCAACTTAATGGTAGTAATGGCTTCGGTAGGAATTATCTTGAATATCTCGAGGATGTCTGAAAAATCCAAAATACAACAGGAGAAGGGACTCAATGCGGTTGTTAATTTGCGCAGGGGGGACAGGCGGCGGCGTGTATCCAGCCCTGTCAGTCCTCAAGCAGCTAATGAGCCAGAAGCCTGAACCCACGCAGACAGTCCAGGCGAACGCCGGTTCAGCTTTAACCGAGGAGCTCCAAGTGTTATGGGTAGGGGGCAGTGGGGGCATGGAAGCTGACCTGGTGAAGCGGGAAGGGATTCGCTATGAAGCCATCCCGGCTGCCGGCGTGCATGGGGTGGGGGCGCGCGCCTTGCCTGGGAACCTGTGGAGGCTTTCGCGAGGGTTTTTTGCATCCAGGCGGATAGTGCGCAAATTTCGACCGGAGGTATTGTTCTTTACAGGTGGATTCGTAGCAGTCCCCATGGCACTCGCAGCCAGACTATCCCGCCGGACGAAGAGCCTGCTGTACGTCCCCGATATCGAGCCCGGTTTGGCGTTGAATACCATCGCCCGGTTCAGCGACTGCATCGCATTGACGGTGGAGGAATCGGGGGCTTTCTTCCCCAAGCACCCCTCAAAGGTGGTGACCGGCTACCCTGTGCGATCAGGATTGGACCAATGGACGGCGGAGCAAGCCCGCAGCTTTTTTGCCCTCGAAGAGCAGCTGCCCGTCTTGATGGTGTTTGGCGGTAGCCGGGGGGCACGCTCGATCAACCAGGCACTGGCAACCGCGCTGCCCGAGCTCCTGCAGGAAATGCAAGTGATCCACATCACCGGCAAATTGGATTGGCAGATGATGGAGCAAGCCCGGGCAAGCCTTTCCGGCGCGCAGCTCAACCGCTACCGACCGTACCCGTACCTGTACGATGAGATCGGAGCGGCCATGCGGCTGGCAGACCTGGCTCTCACACGCGCTGGGGCATCGATTTTAGGTGAGCTGCCATTATTTGGACTGCCCGCCATCCTGGTGCCTTACCCGTACGCATGGAGATATCAGCGGGTGAACGCCAGCTACCTGGTAAAGCGGGGTGCAGCTGAGGTGATCGAAGATGCTCAGCTCTCCGAGCAAATTGTGCCGATAGTGCGTGGATTAATGATAGTTCGTACCAAACGCGAGCTGATGTCTCAGGCGATGCGCTCGCTTGCCAGACCCGAAGCATCTGCCAAGATAGCCAGCCTGTTAACCGAGCTGGCCATAACATCACAACAAAAAGACGCTCGAAATGTTCCCAATCCGTCTGATTTGGAGCAGTGAATGGTTTACCTAAACTTTATTTTCATTTGTTTCGTCATCCTTTTCGCCGTCATTGGTGCCATGCGCGGTTGGGCCAAGGAGATGATGGTGACAGCCAGTGCTGTGCTGGCTTTATTCATTCTCACCGTCTTGGAGACCTATGTGAAAGGGCTGACACAATCCTTCGCCGAGGCAGGGTCGACTGGACAATTTTGGCTGCGGGTTTCTATCATCGCCATCCTGGCATTTTTCGGGTATCAAACCCCCAACCTACCAAACTTGGGTGGGGATCGATTTGCCCGCGAGCGGTTGCAGGATTCACTGCTGGGTATCTTCTTGGGAGCATTAAACGGCTACCTGATCGTAGGCTCAATCTGGTACTTCCTGGCTCAAGCCAATTACCAGACGATTTCATATATTATTCCGCCTGATCCCAGCACTCCGCAAGGGCAGGCGGCCATCAAACTCCTCACCTACATGCCACCCGCCTGGCTGGGAGTGCCATTTATTTATTTTGCGATAGCATTGGCATTTATTTTTGTAATCGTGGTCTTTATATGACAGATAAAAAGCACGTGCATTTCATCGGGATTGGAGGGACGGGTCTTTCAGCCATCGCCCGGGTGCTGCTGGAGAGTGGCTACCTGGTGACAGGATCTGATCGCACAATGTCTCCCCTGGCGAAAAGCTTACAGGCAGAGGGTGTGCGGGTTGATATTGGTCACCGTGCGGAAAATGTCGCCGGCGCTCAGCTGGTGGTGCGCTCATCCGCCATCCCCGATGACAATGTGGAAGTGCTGTCGGCACAGAAACAGGGCATTCCGGTGCTCAAACGGAGTGAATTCTTATCCAGCTTGATGGAGGGGCATTTTGGGATCGCCATTGCAGGTACACACGGCAAGACAACTACGACCGCAATGATCGCCTGGATGCTCACTTTCCTTAAGCAGGACCCCACCTACATTGCCGGGGGCGTCCTAAAAAATACGGGCGCCAATGCACATGCCGGTTTGGGGCAAGCATTTGTGATTGAAGCCGATGAATACGACAGAATGTTCCTCGGCTTGAAGCCAACGCTAGCGGTGATCACCAATATTGAGCACGACCATCCCGATTGCTACCCAACGGAGGCGGACTTCTTCAACGCTTTTGATGAATTTGCCGGCCAGGTGGCGAAAGATGGGACGTTGGTGGTGTGCTCCAACGACCACAGTGCAGCCAGGTTGGGGCAGATTGCCAAACAGCGCGGACAGAAAGTATACACATATGGCATTCGTGACTCAAAGAACGGATCGGCAAATGGCCTGGCAGACTACATTGCGGAATCGATTACATTCAACCCATCCGGTGGAATGAGTTTTACGGTCACATGCAACCTGATGGGCAGCAATTTCGAGCTAAACCATGCAGTCAACCTGCAGCTGCCAGGCAGGCACAATGTACAAAATGCGCTGGCAGCCCTGGTGGTTGCGCACCTGATGCAACTGCCCGTTGAGCGAGCCGGTAAAGCACTATCAAGTTTCCGCGGGACTGGTCGCAGGTTCGAGGTGCGTGGTGAGGTCAGCGGAATAACCATCATCGATGATTACGCCCACCACCCAACCGAAATCAGAGCCACGATCGCTGCGGCGCGCATGCGCTACCATGCCAGCAAATTGTGGGTTGTGTGGCAGCCTCACACTTACTCTCGCACACGTCTCTTGTTCAATGATTTCGCAGCCGCATTTGAGCAAGCAGACCATGTGGTTGTGACGGAAATATTTGCGGCGCGTGAACAGCAGCCCGAGGATGGATTTTCATCTAAACAGATTGTGGCCACGATGAACCAACCAGAAACTGTGTACATGGCGGACTTTTCGCAGATCACCTCTTACCTGGTGGAGCATATGCGGCGTGGAGATGTGCTGCTGGTGTTATCCGCAGGTGATGCGGACCATATCAGCACCAAGGTTGAAGCTTTATTGAAGGAAAGGAGAGCGCGACGTGAGTAATACAGCTGCGACGCTAAGGTCAGGTTATTACCCTGGGGTCAAGCAAGCTCGGCCATACGATGCAGATTTGGAACCATATGCATCCCTGTTCTTGAAACCGTTTGCCACCAACAAGAGCCTCTTCACAAGGAGAGAGCTCGAGGTGATGTGCAAGGACCCGATGCACTCACCCCGGTTGATCGTATATCTCATCGAGATCCTAAAGGACCTGTGACCAGGCGGAAAGGAAGCATGTGACGATTTTCAAGACCCAGCTCGAATCGCTGCGTAGGGCGTTTGGCACCCGTGTGCAGGAGAATGTATCACTGAAGCGGTACACTGCGGCGCGCATCGGCGGCGAAGCTGACGTCTTGATCCTTGTCGAGACGGCAAATGAGCTGGCGCAGGTCGTAAAGTTATGCTGGGAGATAGCCATCCCGTTTATCGTCCTCGGCAGCGGTTCGAACGTGCTGGTATCTGACCGCGGTGTGAGACAGCTGGTAGTACTCAACCAGGCCAAGAAAATCGAGTTCAATATAGACGCAAATCCGGCAAATGTAAGGTGCGAATCGGGGACCAATTTTGGCGCATTGGCCAGGCAAGCAGCAGCTCAGGGATTTTCTGGCCTGGAATGGGCAGGAGGCATCCCCGGGACGGTCGGTGGCGCAGTGTATGGGAACG
>JBGPBQ010000133.1:0-10823 GCA_041481345.1 Anaerolineae bacterium | reverse complement strand
TGTTTATTCTATTAATCTCGGCGTGTAATCATTCGACCAATCCTGGCCCACGTGGAATTTATAGCATTGACCCAACCTTCTCCGATTTTTACCGGGAATTTGGTGGGGAGGGGTTATTGGGTCCCGTGATATCGCCTCAATTCGAAAAAGATGGCGTGATGTACCAGTACGTGGTGGCAGGACTTATGTCATACAACCCAAACCTGGAGCCATTGAAACGCTTCCTGTTCTCTCCTATTGCAGTTGACCAATGGCAAATAAGTGGTCCGGTTGAACCAGCCCCGCTGGATTCTGACACGCATTATGTGAATGGTCACCGAATCTGGGAAGAAGTTTTACCTATTTACGACCAATATGGTGCAAACATTATTGGTCTACCTCTGACTTCAGTCATAGTAAATGAAGCAAAACAGCGTTATGAGCAATATTTCGAAGGAATTGGATTCTATAGAAATATCGCCGATCCACCCGGGCAAATCCATTTAATGCCGTACGGAGATTGGATGTGTGGAAAAAATTGCCAATACCAGGGCTCTGATCCAACGCCGCCAGCTCCCTCTTATGCGCAAGTATTTAGCGCAACTGAACAATTATTCCTCCAGGCGTCTGCACGGTTGGGGTATGGATTTACTGGTGCGCCATTGGCAGCACCACGCCTGGGCTCGGATGGGAACTACCAGATGGTATTTGAAAACGTCGTTCTTTATATCGATCCAGCCGATGGTCACCAGATCCGGCTGAGACCATTGCCCTCGTGGCTGGGGATCAGAGCGGAACCGCCCGTGGAAGCGGTAGAAGCAGACTGGCTGACTTTTAACCCAACCCAGGATGGGCTAGGGTACAACGTCCCTAAAACATTTATCGATTATATTAATTCTCATGGTAAGGAGGAGTACTCCGGAAACCCGATCAGCGAGTATCGCAACCTATCCGATGGGGGTTATTCACAATGTTTTCGGTACGTGTGCCTGGAGTACCATCCGACAGCACCCCAAGGGCTGCAGTTCAGACCCCATGCGCTGGGAGCCGATTATCTGACCGCCAGAGATAAATCCAACACTGCCAACTCCACTTTCAACGAAGCCTTGCAGATCAATACATGGGAGGATGCTCCGCTCATCCCATCCGGCCAAAAACAAACCATCCATATCGAGGCGACACAAAATAGTAAGCCGGTGAGTGGCGTCCAGGTTTCGCTGCTTGTCACGCAGCCCGATGGGATAACGAAAACATACACGCTCGAACCGACGGGCAAGGATGGTAAAACAAGCATTGAACTTGATCCAATCGATGGGGCAAATGGGGCGATTGTACAATATGAGGTGTGTGTGATCGGCGTGGTAAAACCACAACTGTGCTTTTCACAGAGCTACACCATTTGGGATAAATAGCCGATTTGACCCTTTTTGGTTTACCGAAGGGCTAGACGAGCACTATTTAGTTTTGATGTAATTATTGAGCAGCTTTGATGACTTCAACCGGGAGGTGAGGGAGATCGATCGAACATTCATCGCAGAATAGCATGGCACGTTCGATCACGTTGCGCAGCTCGCGTATATTTCCCGGCCAGGTGTGGTTGATCAAGGCTTCCATGGCGCGGGGGGTTACATCTTGAATATTTACCCCCAGTCGCTGGTTATTTTGGCGGATAAATAACCCCACCAATTCTGGAATATCCTCTTTACGCTCTTTTATTGGGGGTAGATGCAAGTCTACGACCTTGAGACGGTAGTATAAGTCATGTCGGAATTCCCCTTTTTCCATGGCAGCCAGGAGATCGCGATTGGAGGCAGCGATAATCTGCACATCTACGTGGATTTCTGAAGTGCCGCCCACCCGGCGAAATTTTTGCTCCTCAATGGCACGTAATAACTTGGCTTGCATATCCACGGGCATGGATGATATTTCATCCAGGAACAGGATGCCCTGATCGGCAACCTCCATCAAGCCTAATTTCCGTTTTTCAGCGCTGGTGAAAGCACCGGCTTCATATCCGAATAACTCCGATTCAAGCACAGTGCTTTGGATGGCAGCGCAATTGATGGCGATAAAGGGTTTGTTGGCGCGGGGACCCATTTGGTGGATGGCGTTGGCGAGGATTTCCTTGCCGGTGCCGGTCTCACCGGTGATCAGCACCGATACCGAAGCGGCGGCAGCGCGCTGGGCTTGGTGAAGGACGAGCTGCATGGCAGGGTTGACGCACACCATGGAGGAGTATTCCTTGCGCTGCGATTCACGCAAATGCATCAGTTCTCTGCGCATAGCCACTATTTCTTGAGCACGCTGGATTGACTTCTCGAGTGAATTCAGCTGGACCGGCTTTTGAAGGAAATCATGGGCACCATTCTTCATCGCTTCCACCGCCATATCAATATGCCCGTAGGCAGTGATAATGATGATGGGTGGGCGCATGGGGAGGTGGGCAGTCTCATCCAGGAGAGTAGGCCCATAGCCATCTGGCAGCTCAACATCCAATAAGATGATATCCGGAGTGCCCAGCTTGAGTTGTTCACGAGCTTCGGACAAAGTGGCTGCTTCCAGGACTTCATATCCTCGCGTGGCGAGGAATTGACCGATATTTATCCGTGCATTGACTTCATCGTCGACAATCAGTATTGTAGCCGCCATACCAAATCCATTTAATTTTAGGATGATGCACAGGGGAATTGAACTACGAAATTAGTTCCACCCAATATGCTGTTTACATAGATTGACCCTTTATGTGCGGTCACGATCCGTTTGACGATCGCCAGACCTAGCCCAGTGCCATGCTGCTTGGTGGTGAAGAACGGCTCGAAAATCTTTTCACGTAACTCGGTTGGAATACCCGGACCCGTATCGGAGATGCTGACTTCGATATGGGCCTGTTCATTCCCTTCTATCACCTGCCTGATCTTGACAGATAACATCCCACCGGTTGATTCCATCGCCTCAATGGCATTATTGATCAGGTTAGTAAAAACCTGTTCCAAGGCGCGGTAATCACCTTCAATCATAGGAACCGATTTATCTGCCTGGACCTGGTATTTGATATTCAGTTTCACCAACCTTGATCTCCATCGTTCCAAAAGGTTCGATACCAACGTTCCCAGTGTGATCGATTCAAGCTTGTACTCCATCGGGCGGACGAAAGTCAGGCTCGATTTTACCAGAGATGTGAGGCGCTCACAATCTTCCTCGAGTCTGGCGATGTTCTCCTGGTTGGGGTCTTCTGGGGGAAGATTGATCGCCAGCAGCTGCAGACCGGTAAATATGTTGTTGATCGGATTTTTGACTTCGTGGGCGAAAGAAGCGGTCACTTCACCAAGCAACGCCCTTTGTTCGAGCTGCTGGTTCTTGAGGCGATACTCCTCCTGCTCACTCAGATCATGAAATAGAATAATAATGCTATTGAGCGCATTCTCATTCGTGATGGGAATGATGCGTAAATTAGCCTGGAAGGATTCTCCATTGCGACGGAAAAGCTTTAAACTCCCGATGCTGCCGATGCGCTGTTCGTTTTGTACCACCTGGAAGGAGGCTTTCAAGTCTTCTCCGCCGATCAAGACATTCTCGATCTTTTGACCAGCGACTTCCTCGGTGGCATAGCCCAAATACATTTCAGCAGAGGGGTTTAATGAGCTGATGGTCAGGTCAGGAGATAAAATAATGACCCCGTCCTCCATGGAATTATAGATGGAAGAGTTGGTAGAAACCTTGGTCATGTACTCCTGGATATCCATGCGTAGCTGGGTGTTGAGAGCATGACCCTGGATGATCGTATTGATCTGAGAAGCTAAAAAGGTTAGCTGGGGCAGGAGATTGCTGGATGGGACGGAATTTTCGCCCGAGGCAATCAGCAGCCCTATGAATGCATTGGTTTCGCCAATGGGAGCGGAGGCGAAGTACGAGATATTCGATGCATGAGCCAATCGATGCAGACTAATGATGGCACGTTTCCCTTTTACCCACACATTCGGTGACTGAAGGTAGGAGAATTCCTGTCCGCTGATCTCTTCTGGGAGGGCATGGTCGGCCCCGGTAAACGCGATCCGTTTCAAGGTGGGGTTTTGACTACTAGCCTGGTAAATACAAAGGAACGATGCGCCAGTCAGGTTCAAGCCGGTTTGTAAAAATGCGGAGAGCGATTCTTCCAAATTCGTTGAAAGCAGTGCTTTCGATAATTGATTCAGGTGATCCCATAAAGAGTGATAGCGTTCTTCCTCTTCCCGATGCAAGCGAAACTGCTCATCCAGCTCAAATGTGATCAGTGAATACTTATTGTTATCACCGAGAGGGCTAAACGTGACTTGGACGATTGATTTAGAGCCGCCGCGTTTGATCAACTCAACCGGCGAGGGATACTTAATCGACTCAACATGCTCAATTTCTTCCGTAGATTCGACCTTGATCACCTGGAACAGGCTGCGATAATCGACCTCAGCCAGCTCAGAGCGCGTGTAGGCAGTCAGCTCAGTGGCCTTCGAATTGGCTAGAAATATGTGATTGTTCAGATTGTTTATGATTACCGCAGCTTGAGAGAGATTATTTAGAAGCGTCTCAATTTCAGCTGTTCCCAGTTGTGCAAATTGACTTTTTATGAAACTGCTAAATTGTGATACTCTGTTCATTATGTTGGGGAAGCATCAGGCGCGGTTTAAAGAGATGATTGCGTAAATGGGCAGGCAGGATGCCCTCAATCGAGCGGTACTTAGCAACCGTCCGCCTGGCAACCGGGAAACCCATATCGGATAGCAACACTACAATCTGCGAGTCACTTAAAGTATCTGATTCCTGGTCGATGATCTGTTTTAAAGCGGTGCGCACGTGCAGGGATCGATCAAAGAACATCGCTAGGGGTACGATCCTGCGATTGGGAAGCTGGACGGCTTTATCAGAGACTGCCCTAGACATGGTTGACTCGTGCACTTCAAGCTCTTCAGCCATAACTGCGCGGGTGATGGGTTTGAGATACGCATCGCCGTTCAAGATAAACTCTCGCTGGATGACTGCCAGCCTCTGCATTAGACGCACAATCGTATGGTTGCGCTGCTGCAAGCATTTTACCAGCAAAGTTGCCTTCTCAAGATCTTCCTGCCACAGCTCGGATTTTTCTGCCGGCGCCTGCTGAAGGGCTTCACGGAATAATGGATTTACGCGTAGCGTGCCATAAAAAGGCATGGCGATTTCCACCATCAGAGGGCAGTTTTCATCATCAGAATTCTTGCTGATGATAATATCTGGAAAATGAAACGCGTTTGCCTGATTCTCGGATACTCCATTACTAGGTAAATCGCCCCAATGAGCCCGGGCAGGGAATGGATTCAAATTATCACTGATAAAACGCACGATTTCTCGCGCCTGAGTCGTGGGTATATTTAAATACCTGGCCAATTCTGGCAGGTGGTGCGGGCTCAGAAGCTCAATCCCGGCGCGAATGGCATCTTCAGCTAATGCTGGAACTTTCAGGTTTTCGCCCAGGACCTCGAGCTGGATCAATAATGCATCTTTGGGAGTGGATGAGCCAACCCCTAATGGATCGGCATGTTGGATTAAATTGATCACCCGGTCGACCCTGGAAAGTGGTACGTGGTGATAAAGTGCAATTTCGATCGGTTTGATGCTCAGCAACCCATCTTCATCAAGGCTTGTCAGGATATGGACCGCAATCGGACGGTCCTCGACCTGAAGCTCAGGTCCTATCTGACGGAGGATATAGGCGGGTAAGTCCTCCCGATTGGGCGCGAAATTATCGTCGGGTAAATCCTCCAGGCTGGTGCTAGAGCCAGGCTTGGTGAAAAAATCTTCGTGACAGGATAAATATACGATGGGCTGTTCCGTGGATCCGTTTAATGCATTCGTACAAGTCGGGCAAGGTTTATTGTTATACAGGACCTTGTGACAGGTGGGGCAGCGAAATTCTTCGACTAATTCCAGCGCAGGGTTGCGAGCAAGCTCTGCTTCCACCTTCTGGCGCAACTCAACCGTGGTTAGCTCAAGTAAAGCCATGGTCTGAGCTAGATGAGCCGTGGTTTGCGGACGTAGCATTGGTTTTTGACTTTGCAGTAGCATGATTGACCTCTAGTATATCTCGTTTTGCTAATGTTGCAAGTTCTATGCCAGGGAACAAATCATGAATTTGTGTTAAAATTTACAAGATATCCCACAACGATGCCATGACGAGGTGAATTGCTATGTTCCGATCATTCTTTAGTTACTTAGCCAAAGCTGCCTGGGCACGTAATATCGTCGCTAATTGGTCATTCGCATGGAAAATGGCCTCCCGGTTTGTCGCAGGGCAAACACTTGCAGACGGGATTCAAGTAATTAAATCGTTGAATGATTTAGGAATTAACGCCACCCTGGATCATCTCGGAGAAAATACAGATTCTCCGGAGAAAGCCCGGCGTGCAGCCATGGATATTGTTCAGGCTTTTGAGGGGATCGAGACAGCTGGCGTGCGTGCCAACGTTTCAATAAAATTAACTCAAATAGGTATGGGGATCAGCAGCGAGCTTTGCCTTGAAAACCTGAAGCTTATCCTGGAAAAAGCCCGCAGTTATAACAGCTTTGTGCGCATTGATATGGAAGACTCCACCGTCACTCAAAAAACCTTGGACATGTTATTTACAGCTCGCCAGCTTGGTTACGAAAACGTCGGAATCGTGATCCAGGCATATTTGTATCGAAGTGAAGAAGACCTGCATAAATTGTTGGGTGACTGTTTCAAAATCCGCCTATGCAAGGGTGCGTATACCGAATCATCTCACCTCGCATTTCCAAAGATGAAGGATATCGATGCCAACTATGATCGCTGTGCCTCATTACTAATTGATGCTTCGCTGGCAAACGATTGTCCCAGGGTGAGTGCTGACGGTAAGATTCCACCGGTATCCGGGCTGGCGACCCATGACTCGAAGAGGATCGACTTTGCCAAGCAGTATGCCCAGAAGATGGGGCTGCCAAGGGATGCGATGGAATTTCAGATGCTGAATGGGATTCGTAAAGAACTACAGGAGCAGCTGGTGAAAGAGGGATATCGTGTGCGCGTATATGTCCCTTATGGGACGGAGTGGTACCCGTATTTTATGCGTCGCATCGCCGAACGCCCAGCAGATTTGTGGTTCCTACTACCGCGGTAAAAAAGGCATTTTCTTTGATGATAATATGATTTACATCCATAACAGGCTGTCCTCGCAGAGACGGTGGCGGTAGCGGGTTTATTTAACATGAAATATCTACGCTTGTTTATCCAATTATCCCGTCCATTGTATCTATTGATGGCGATCCTGCTGTACCTGCTCGGGATAGGCATAGCTCATTATTTGAGAGGTCAGCTCGACTGGACGGCTTTTATCTACGGCCTCTTATGGATCGTGGTGATTATCCTTGCATCCCAATATCTGAATGAATATTTCGATCCCGCTGTGATGGCAGCAAACCCAACCTGGAAACATACTCCGTTTTCAGGTGTGAGTGGTGCTATCGGAACCGGAAGGCTCTCACGACCAGTTGCATTGTGGTCAGGATTAATCTGCCTGGCAATCGCCGCCTCGCTGACCGTATCGATGATCCAGTTTGTGGAGATAAGCTCGACAGTAGCTGTGATACTCGGGATCATATTTATTGGTGAGCTATTCCTGGCATTACCGCCTTTTAGACTCATCTCCTCAGGGTATGGTGAAGTGGTGATGTCAATCATCAATGTTAGCTTAATTCCTGCAATGGCGTTCGTGCTACAGGGGCATGACTTTCACCGCTTATTGATTATGGTGGTTTTCCCATTAACGACCTTGCATATCGGCATGCTGCTAGCACTGGAGCTGCCCGATTATGCATCGGATATCGCTCAGGGAAAGCGGCCAATTCTGGTCAGGATCGGCTGGCAGAGGGGAATGACGCTGCATAACTTGTTGATATTATTAAGTTTTGTTATTTTTGGGATAGCGTTTATATTTGGATTACCACTGAGCGTCGCCTGGCCGGTTATCCTCGTGCTCCCGTTTGGTCTGTTCCAGATTTGGCTCATGATCCGCATCGCGGATGGTGTAAAACCCAATTGGAATTTGCTTGTGCTGAGTGCCATTTCTACATTTGCCCTGGCAGCTTACATATTAACCTACGCATTTTGGACCCATTAAATCATGCCAGAATTCCTTAAGTTAATCCCGATCCAACAAGCCTTACAGATCCTGCTTTCAAACCTGGAGGTAAGGGTCTCAAGAGAGCGTGTTCAGACGATCAACGCATTGGGGAGAGTGACAGCTGAACTGATACGCTCGCCCATTCCGCTGCCACCATTCCCGCGCAGCACGGTGGATGGGTATGCGGTGAGGGCAGCAGACACTTTTGGCGCCTCAGAAAGCTTGCCCGCTTATTTACGCCTGGTTGGTGAAGTCACCATGGGGAGCTCACCGGAGTTCGATATCCAACAAGGTGAGACTGGAGTGATCCACACCGGTGGCATGCTGCCAGAGTCATGCAATGCAGTGGTGATGATGGAATATACCCAATTAGTGGGGCAGGATACGATTGAAATATTAAGACCGGTGGCAGCCGGTGAAAATATAATAAAAGTCGGAGAAGACGTCCA
This sequence comes from Anaerolineae bacterium, assembly GCA_041481345.1. GTDB lineage: Bacteria > Chloroflexota > Anaerolineae > Anaerolineales > UBA4823 > FEB-25. Next base: position 2,251 of record JBGPBQ010000133.1, on the reverse strand, counting down.
AGCCGGTGAGGAAGTCATCCGGTGCGGTGTGCGGGTGCGACCGGCTGAAATTGGTGGGCTGCTTGCATTGGGAATCCTTGAGCTCGAGGTGGCAAAAAGACCTGTGGTGGGGATCATCTCCAGTGGGGATGAAGTGGTGCCTCCGGAGGCTGACTTGCTACCCGGACAGGTCAGAGATATCAACTCGTTCTCTCTATCGGCTTTATTCGAGCAGACCGGCGCTGTTTCCAGGAGATATGGTATTTTCCCCGACCAGGCTGACCAGTTGGAAGCAGCTGCAGACCGCGCAATGGATGAATGCGATGTCGTATTGTTAACTGCGGGTTCGTCAGCCAGCGCGCGTGACCTGACAGCGAGGGTGATCAATACCCTCGGCCCCCCGGGAGTGCTTGTGCACGGTGTGGCTATCAAACCCGGAAAACCTACCATCCTTGCGGTTTGCAACCACAAGGTTGTCATCGGTCTGCCGGGTAACCCCGTCAGTGCTCTCGTGATTGCCGGCATGTTCGTTGTTCCGGTGATAGAATCGCTGCTTGGACTTGCCGAAGCTGGTGTTCATGCCAGGCTGCAAGCCAGGCTGACTACTAATATTCCGTCCCAGGCTGGAAGGGAGGATTGGGTTGCGGCAAGGTTATATTCTGATGATTCCGCAGGTTTATCAGGAGACCCATCCGGTTATAAAGTCGACCCAATATTTAGTAAAAGCAACCTGATTTTCAGCCTGGTCAGGGCAAACTGCATGATCCGTGTGCCAGCAGATGCCACCGGTATTTCAGCAGGAGATTTGGTGGAACTACAGTTATTATCGTAGATGGGACAAGACTCATATATGCGTATAAAACATGGGATTTTACAAGTATTGCTCATTATTGGATTAGCGATAATGATCGGAGGATGCGCTTTCAGCTCAAACATAAATGTCAAACAGATCGACCCCGAATATTTTCCGACCGCCTCCGGCACAGCCACCATCACGCCCACTCCCTTCCAGGCGATAACCAATACGCCCATCTTTATCCCCCCCAGCAATACCCCCACATCGACAGATACACCCTCACCAACCAGTACTCCCTCACCAACCAGTACACCTGCCTCCACAGACACCCCGCAACCCAGCGATACTCCTGAGATGGTTTGGAACCCGGGCGGACAAGTGACTGCCCCAATTTTGCTCTACCACCATATATCTGATGATGGTAACGGCAACCGATATTATGTTTCTACAGACACGTTTCGCGCCCAGTTGCAAGCTCTGCGTGATTGGGGATACACCTCAATAACCGTCTCTGATTTAGTCAATGTCATCATCAATGGGGGAGATCTACCGAGTAAACCCGTGGTGATCACCTTCGATGATGGAAATCTGGATGTTTATCAGAATGCTTTCCCAATTATGCACGAATTGGGTTTTGTTGGCACTACTTACATAGTCGCCAACCGTCTCCAATCGAAATATTTTGTGGATGTCGAGCAGATTCAGGAGATGGCAGATGATGGATGGGAGATCGGCAGCCACAGCATGACGCACACAGACCTGACCACGGATTATTCTATTGCGAATTTCGAGATGAGGCAATCCATGCTGACCCTGGAAGACGCCACGGGTGAGGCCGTCAGCTCTTTCGCTTATCCATATGGAAAAGCGGATGAGTTTCTCACGACTAAGGTCAGCGAATATGGATACCGTTCTGGGATGGGTTTGGGTTCAAGCTATCAGCATTCATTGGGCACGTTATTTTACTTGAGCCGGATGGAAATCCAGGGGAATTATGATATGACCAAATTCGCCTCGATGTTACCCTGGTCTGGTCATTGAACATAACAGCGAAGCCTGGGTAATTACGATATGACGATCTATTTACATGACATTCCACTACCTCAAGCCAGGTCGATCCTGCAAGAAGCTTTACAGTTAAATGGCAAGCTGGGCGTGCTGGGAATCGAGCAGATCTCCCTCGACGAGCAGGCACTCGGGCGGGTGCTGGCGAAACCCATCTGGGCCAATATTTCATCTCCGCACTACCATGCTTCAGCAATGGATGGGTATGCTGTTCGATCAGAAAGCACTGCAACGGCTTCGCCTGCCTATCCGTCGGACTTAATCATCGGCACGCAGGCTGGTTACGTCGATACCGGCGATGTCTTACCCCCTTGGGCGGATGCCGTCATTCCGGTCGAAAATGCAGAATTGTTGCACGGAGGACCTGGCACGCATGAGCAACCGGCAGCGCCAACTGCCATCCGGATCCGC
>JBGPBQ010000132.1:0-10925 GCA_041481345.1 Anaerolineae bacterium | reverse complement strand
TTAGCCTATTTATGCCCCAATTAGACTCTAAATTGAAATACACCTCTAAACCGTGTCTGTTATCTTAGTGATGGGGAGTACTATCAATGAGCCTGTACTCGTCCAAATGTAGGACAAGTACAGGCTTTTGGTCCAAAATTATACGCACCGTGGAGAGGCGGCCCACCCTCTCCGCCTCTTTTCAGCAATCAGCCATCAGCATTGAGCAAAAAAAGCCCACCGTGGGCACCCGTGGAGGGTGTTCCTCTCGAAATTATATGAACTTCGTATCCCGCTCTCTAAGAAGAACGTAAGATCATCGCAGCAGCCATAGCTACACATCAACGCCGACCACAATCGAATAATCAGGATGGATTAAAATAACTGCAGGCTTGCGATAAAGTCCGATAGTTACAGAGAATCTTTGTTTAAGAAATAAGTATTAAGCAACTAAATCCCTGTAGGTGTAGGAGGACATTATGATTCATCCAAATTGGAAGTTGGTAGCAAGCATTGTGTTGGTGGCTCTGGCAAGCGTAGTAGTTTGGCGGCTCACCAGAAGTGTTTCCATTTACCTCCCACCAAAAAGCAGAGATTTAAGTTCTTCAGGGACTGTGGATGATGCAACTGCTCAACGGTTACAGGCGATTCTCGACGAGGACCTCAATAAGCTTAGAATACCGGGAATGCAAGCCTTTATACACACGGCAGATGGAAAAACCTGGTCAGGCACCAGTGGCACAACAGATCTCAGGCGCAAGCAGGCAATGAAGCCGGATGATATTCTCCGGGTGGGTAGTGTTACTAAGACCTTCACAGCTGTCATCATCCTAAAGCTTGTTGAAGAAGGCAATCTCAGCCTTGACGATACACTATCCAGGTGGTATCCCGATTTTCCCAATGCTGAGAGAATTACCATTCGGCAGCTTCTCAACCACACCAGCGGAATCCCGGAAATTATTCCCTTGATTTTAATGAAGTCCATCATTTCCTCGACCTTTTGGCAGACACAGGAACTGGTCAAGATTGCCAACCGGGAGAAACCCCTATTCACACCTGGCAGTGCCTTTTCTTACTCAAATACCAACTATATCCTGCTCGGTTTAATCGCCGAAAAGGTAACGGCCAAAACCGCAGTCCAATTGCTGCATGAAATTATCATTGACCCATTGGGCCTGCAGCATACTTTTTTCGTCCCGTATGAAAAGGCTCCCTCTACACTCGTGCCTGGCTGGGACAGGGATCTGTCCCACTTTCCTGGGATGCTCGATATCGGTGTAAAAAACACGAGCTGGGCGACCGGCGCCTACACTTCTGGGGCGTTGATTTCGAACGCCAGTGACCTGGCTACCTTTTTCGATGATCTCTTTTCAGGAGCGTTGCTATCGCCTGCAATGATGAAGGAGATGACAACTTACATCGATGCCCCCAATCCTGGATTTTCTGAGCAAACCGGTTATGGGCTGGGATTAATGCAGCTCGATATCGACGGTCATGAGCTTGTTGGGCATGTAGGGCAATTTATGGGCTCGACCGCTATTGCCGTGGTTTCACCCAGGGAGAATTATACTATTGTGGTAGTTTGCGATCTGTTGTTTCCCCGGTTGACGGATGTTGTCGCCGATCTGCAGCGAGAGATCAATAAGTAGATAAGATGACAGCGTTCAACTTGCAAGCCAGGATGCTCGCATGGATAAATGTATTTTAGTTGCGGCATAGATATCAAGATAAGAGGCGCTGGCGGTGAGGCTCGGTTGTGACAGCCCAAAGTGGGCAGGCGCGGAGAATGTTTGATCCCACATGGGGACAGGATCGAAACACACCTTCTCCGGGTTAGAACTGTTATCAACAGTGAACAGTGAAATCCTTAAGACATCCAGCAAATAGAGCTGGACAGGCTTGCAGGATTGATCGCTCATTGGTTGAAATCACAAATTTTCAGAAACTAAATTATTGTTGTAGGTAACAAAAGTGATATAATGACAAATTGGATATAAATTATCGCCTATAGTACCACAAGGGTGATAAGTATCGATACCGGAATGGGTAAGCGTCTGTTCGATCATGGAAGTGATGCACACGCATTACAGCTGGTGGAAGCAAAGCCGGTTGGGGCGGGGATACTCATCCTCATCTACCATCCAGCGTAAATGCAGTAAATACGAACTTAACACCGTAAGAAAACAAACAAAAATAGCAAGAGAAAATCTAGAGATGGAGGATTTTATGAACAGGGTAATTTCAAAAGATGGAACTGAGATTGCTTACGAAACGAAAGGTTCCGGTAAGGCAGTCATTTTAGTGGATGGTGCCATGTGCTACCGAAATTTCGGACCCATGGGGCATCTATCAGAATTGCTGGCGCCAAACTTCAAGGTTTACATTTATGACCGGCGTGGGCGTGGCGAGAGCACTAATTCCAAACCGTTCGCGGTCGAACGTGAAGTAGAAGATCTGGACGCACTCATCCGGGCGGCGGGTGGATCAGTTTACTTATACGGCATCTCGTCGGGTGCCTGCCTTGCGCTTGAAGCTGCGGTTCAGCTGGGAGATAAGATCAAAAAACTTGCATTGTATGAACCGCCTTACAATTCCGATCCGACTGACGTAAAGGATTGGAGGGAATACCGGCAGAATCTTACGCAGCTGTTGGCAGCCAACCGTAGAGGGGAGGCGATTGCGCTATTTTTTAAGCGCGTAGCCACACCGGCCGAGCAAGTTAACGGGATGCGGCAATCACCGACTTGGTCGATGTTCGAAGCGGTGGCACCAACTCTGGCATATGATGCAGCTGAAATGGGTGAGGACCATACAGTGCCAGTCAAACTGGCTGCAAAGAACGCGGTACCTACGCTCATGATGGATGGAGGTGCAAACCTGGTAAATATGCCATTCATGCACGAGACAGTAGCCGCACTGGCGAAGGCCATGCCCCATGCCCAGCAGCGAACTCTGGAAGGCCAGACCCACGATGTAAATACAGACGTGCTCGCACCTATACTGGTGGAGTTCTTCAGCCAATCATGAAGCTATGCTGGTCACCAATTTTGGTATGGCGAATCTGTGTAGATTTGTTGAAGAAAGCGTGTGAGACTTTGGTATCTGATCATCCCGATCAAACCAGATTAAATAACCAAACTGACTTACTGGTGAGAAATATAGGAGCATGATTATGTCTCTACAAGCATATCTCGATAACATCCAGGCACAGACGGGAAAAACAACGGAGGACTTTAGAGTCTTGGCCGAGAAGAAAGGGCTGCTCAAAGAAGGGGTCAAAACCGGTCAGATTGTTGATTGGCTGAAAAACGATTACGGTCTGGGGCACGGGCATGCTATGGCGATCATACTCACCTTGCAAACTGCCACACAACCGCAACTGAGCGAAGATGAGAAAGTGGATCGACTATTTAAGGGTGACAAAGCACACTGGCAAATACCCTACGATGATCTAATTTCGAGGATCAACGAATTTGGGGACGGATTTTCTGTGGACCCAACTAATACTTACATCAGCTTACTACGCCAGGGAAAGAAATTTGCTATCGTGCAGGTCACTGCTGACCGCCTTGATATTGGGATCAAGCTCAGAGGCATGGACACAACCGACCGCTTCGAAGCAGCGGGTAATTGGAACGCCATGGTCACTCACCGGGTAAGTATCAGCGATCCAAAGCAAATCGATGCTGAAGTGATGTCCTGGCTGAAAAAAGCATTCGAAGCGGCGAACCCCAAAAAGTCGAAGGTTGCAGCTGTCTGAAGAAATATAGGTTTAATAGAAGGAATCAGCGATTACTTGGTTAAAAGTGAAGTCAGTGCTTTTCCTCTCCAAAAGCCTGTGGAATAAGCTCAGGCAGGTAGAAGAAAGTGCATGCTCATGATACGTATTAACCAAAACGAGGCTGACCAAAATAAATTGGCCAGCCTCATATTTTTTTCGCCAGGTTACACCCTGCCCCGCACAATGGCATGCGAGAGAGCTGTGTGAGCCGACCTGGTTTTATTACATATTAGCTACAATAAACCTGGCGAACTGGAGTCCTACTCTGTTTCCATGCGGTTATAGCTATCTAGGGTAAATGATTTATTGTGCACGTACTGCACCACGATGCCTGCTGCCACCATCAGGGCAAAGAGGACCAGTAAGAACCACGATTGCGACAGGAAGTGTTTGACCGGATTTTCGAGCAAGTTCGTTGCAGGGTTAACTATCTGGATTATGGTACCAAAGGCCACGACAGCACCAAGTAGTGAGGTGGCGATGATGATGACCCATTTTGCAGGTTAAACTGGAGGGTTATAAAGATGAAGACAACGCCCACGACGATACCGATCAGCCAGAGCAAGAAGCCAGCGTTCAGACCGACCCAGAGCAGAAGATAGATTGAAAGGAAATAGCCGAGGGAGCCGGCAACAATTGCCACCGCGGCGATATAAAACAGGTAGGATAGGACGGCAAAGATCGCGCCGACCACCAACCCGACAACCCAGCCGGTAACATCAACCATGAAACCGGAGCTATTGAAAAGCCATTGAACGGTGTTCCCTCCAAGGAAGAAGCCGAAAAAGAAGCCCCAAATCGGCAGCAGGACGAGGAACAGCCTGTAGCCAGCGAACGCGAGCAGCACGCCGAACATGGTGCCGATTAAACCTGCACAAAGTATATTAAAAGCAGTCATTTCATTCTCCTTTATATAAGTATATGATTACCTTTTCAGGCATATTCATGCTCATATAATCCTGAATTAAGAAACGAGTTACGCCGGCAGAAAAAAATGTTTTCTTGGTTCTATCAAAGGACAATTATTTCGTAAAATGACCGTCAGCGGCTGGAATGGGGATTAAAAATCAGCCGCCACGCGAAACATGATTTCGATTCCGCGAGCCGCGTCTGAAAATCTTCTTTATATAGGAGAATTATGGGGGTTGATTATGAAATACCTAAAAGGTGAATATAATTATTATACGGACCTGTTCCGATCCATGAACCAGCAGGATTAAGGAGTTCATCATGGCACCAAAAGACAAAAGTAAGAATGCCAAGGATAAGTCAGCGGATAGCCCGTCTGCCGTATCGAAAAAAACCGGGAAGGTGGAACCTGAGCTGGTTAGTGCGCAGATGCCTATAGTACGGCAAGACTCGGGCGAAAAGTATATCTCGGTGGATAATAAAATCTACGCAGCCGAGCTCAGGCGTCTTCAGGTAGAGCTGGTCAAGCTGCAGGAATGGGTGCGTTACAGGAACCTGAAGGTGGTGGTGATTTTTGAAGGGCGGGATGCCGCCGGCAAGGGAGGCGTGATCAAGCGCATCAGCGAGAGCCTGAATCCGCGTGTCTGCCGGGTGGTGGCGCTCCCTGCACCCACCGAACGTGAGAATACCCAATGGTACTTCCAACGCTATATTCCCCATTTACCGGCTGGTGGAGAGATCGTGCTGTTTGACCGCAGCTGGTACAACCGCGCCGGGGTCGAAAGGGTGATGGGGTTCTGCACGGATGAGGAACATGCTGAATTCCTGCGGTCGGTGCCTGAGCTTGAACGCATGCTGGTGCGGTCTGGGATCATCCTGATCAAGTACTGGTTCTCGGTCGGTGATAAGGAACAAGAATTACGCTTTCAAGACCGGATTGCCGATCCGACCAAGCGCTGGAAACTCAGCCCAATGGACATGCAAAGCCGGGCAAAATGGGTGGAGTATTCGAAAGCCAAAGATGAGATGTTTGCCTTCACCGATATCAAGCAGGCGCCCTGGTATGTGGTCAATGCGGATAACAAGCTGTGCGCCCGGCTGAACTGCATCCATCACCTTCTGAGCGTGATCCCATATGAAGATTTGACCCCAGAACCCATCTCGCTGCCCCCGCGGCAGGAAGAGAAAGGCTACATCCGGCCACCCATGGCGGACCAGACTTTCGTGCCCGAGGTGTACAAGCCCGCTGACGCTATCAGGAATAATTAGTAAATCTGCCTGCCTACCCAATTCACAGGCTGCCAAAAACATGGAACCGATTGGCCTGATTGCCGCAATGACCCAAGAGAGTGATGCACTGCTGCGGTGCATTAAGGATGCAAAGCCAATCCAGGTGGGACCGTTTCACGGCAAGAGCTTTGAGATTGCTGGGCAAAACTGTGTGCTGATTACTTCCGGAATGGGTATGCGGCGGGCGAGTGAGGCTGCCCGAACCCTTATTCAGGAGGTCACCCCATGCTGCCTGATCTCATTTGGCATCGCCGGTGCGGTCAAATCAGTCCTGGAGATTGGGGATGTTATTGCGGCAGAAAGTGTATGCAGGCTGGAGCAGGGCGTGACCACTCCACCGCTGCCGCTCGAACCCTGGCCTAAGCCTGCCTTCGAGGCAGCCACCCGCACGCTGATCGGGCGTGGTGCTCACCTGTTCGTTGGGACCGCAGTCACAACGGGCGGGTCTCAGGTGACTGAAAGCCAACTCGCAGGGATAAAGCATCCAATCCTGGAAATGGAAACGGCCGGAATAGCCCAGGTAGCAGCCGAAGAAAGTATCCCACTCTTATCCATACGTGCCATCAGTGACGGACCACGTGCCCCGCTCCCCATCGACCCGAGTGAGATGATGGACGAAGACGCCAACTTGCGTCCAGGCAAGATGCTGATGGCAATCCTACGCCGTCCCGGGATGATCCTTCAGGTCGGGGGAATGATACGGAACTTCGAGATCGCGGCCGACAACGCCGCCCTGGTAGTCATTGAGGTGGTGAGAAATCGCTCCGCAGTCGAGGGATAGCCTCGTTGACTATGTGCTCAAACATGGGCATCAGCATGGGCACGAACGGGTAGAAGAACATGATCTCCGTGATGCCGATGTCGAGGTAACACTTAACAATCTCCTCGAATGCACCGGGAATCGAATATAAGCGCTGATACTCGTCGTTTGTATAGATAAGGACAGATCGCCTGAGCGTCTCAGGGTCACGCCCAATCTCGGCGCAATACCCTTCCAGCCTGCGGTTGCGCTCACGCGTGAGGCTAATCATCTCATCGCAGGATTTTACATCTGCTCCACCAAATGTATTCCAGGTATCGGCGTGCTCGGCGGCAATCTTGAGCATGCGTGGACCATTCGCACCGATCATCAAGGGTGGGCGGGGTTTCTGAATGGGTAGGGGGTTGATTACGGTCCCTTTGACCTGGTAATAGTTTCCCGTGTAGGTGGTTTCAGGAATACGTAATAGCTGATCGACAATTTCGACTACCTCGTGGAAGCGATCAACGCGTTCTCTGGGAGGCCAATCGGGTGTCCCGGTCATGGCATAAGAGATGTCGACACTTCCCGGCGCGCCAGCACCCAGACCGAGATCAAGGCGCCCATTGGAGATATGATCAACCGTCATGGCCTGACGTGCCAGGAACGCTGGATTACGCCAGGGAACTGCCGAGAGGGAGCCTATGCGGATGGTCCTTGTTTGTGTAGCCAAAGCTGCCAACAAGGTCCAGCTCTCGTACCAAGGTGCAGTTGGGTTGGCAAAATTCACGAAATGGTCTGCTAACATGATGCCATCCAGCCCGGAGGCTTCGAGATATTGCCAGCGGGTTATCATTTCAGGCCAGGACACTTCCTGCATGGCAGCCACGATAAAGCGAAGCTTATGCGTCATAATCGTTTTTCTCCATTAGATGTCTATGATGATAAAAAAACAACCAGGTTGAGATGAGCCCCAACCTGATCCCCTCCCCATCCTACCCGGTGGCGTGGGAGGAGATAGCACGCCTGGGCAGGATGGAAGAAGGTGTACGTCAGGAGGAGGGCTGATGGGTGACCCTCTCCTTGAAAAATACGGCAGAGAGCATGACGATCCCAACGATCAGCGGAGAGATTGCCGGTAGGAAAGTGTCGAAGCTCTCACCCATTAAAACCGCCAGTACCGAAGCAGTTGAAAAGCCAATAACCGGATACCTGGCCCATTCCTTTGGACGGGAAGTGTCTAGCCGCCACAGCATAGCGAATGTGACAGCAAAGCCCAGGAAAAGCAGGCCGGTGTAAACTCCAACCTGGTGATCTCCGACTAAAATGTAATCGTAGACGGGAAGTAGCCTGTCCAACAAAGCTACCAATCCGATACTGATGAAAACCCCAGACGGGATGAGCGTCCACCAACGTTTCTTTGACGCATAAAAAGTAATAAAAAAGAGCAGTGCAATGAGCAGCATAACAATAGGTCTCAGGAGATCCCCGTGGATAAATGTTTCAACCAGTGAGAAAATCCCAATGAAACCCAGGACCGCAGATATAAATAGTGCCCATTTACAGCGCGGATCGACCAGGCACCCGACCAGAAAGGGCAGCGAGAGGGCGTACAGTACCAGCGCAGCCAATACATCAGGGTTAATTCGTTCAAAAAGGGGTGGGATAACGGCGATTATGGTCAGAATCCAAGCCGGAACCAACCACTGCCACTGCTTCCGGTTCAGGATATAGCCAACATTGAAGGGGATGGCGATGCTGAGCAGGAATGGGAAGGCCACGATGGGACTGCCATAATGCTCAAAGACCCTGGCTGCATTCAGCGCCAGGGCAGCGGAGAACAGGGCGGGGAAGAGCCAACCCCAGCTCCTGACACCACTCAGGAAATAACTCATGGAGAACGCTACACTCAAGCCGACGAAAATAAGTAGACTTATCGAACCAATGAAGCGGTCAAAAGTCACGTAACCCAGCATGCAGGCAAGTGACAGGCCGACAAGGGAGACCAGGACGACTCCCCAGAAGATTTTGATGATTTTGGCTTTCATACGATTCCCTCCATTGGAATAAAGTGGGACTCACTTCGGTGAGAAGTGACATTTAGGATGGTGCTGGCGATGAATAAAACCGCGTAAGCATACCAAAGCGGCTTATAGATCAGGGCAAGTGGCCACCAATAGAACATCACTGTCGCAAGGTACAGGGTCACATATGGCGCACGGATAGACCAGCGAACTGAAATCCGCCACTCAATCTGCCTGACATACTCAACCCAATACCCATAAGCCGCCCAGATGAGATAGATAAGCCCACCCAGCCACAAATACCAACTTTGACCGTTCAGCAGGAAGATAATGCTTATTAGCGCGGCGGGAATGCTCAGCGCATATACGATCCACCCGTAGCGCATCGCCAGGTCAAAATGCCACTTGCGCATGGCGAAGTGGATGATCAGGATGAGCTGAAAGAGAAAAGAGCAGGATACAAATAAGATCTCTAAGTGTTGCGTGCTGAACATACTATCATCTCCATTCCATTGGCGGTAAACCAGGATATTAGCTGGCTTGCCTGGCGCTCCCTACAACACAATGACTGCGACAACGCCAACAACCAGCAGGATGGCCAACAAGGTAACCCCAATCAACCCCCAAAGGGCGAGGCGGTGATTGGAAGCGGCCCATTTTTGACCGGTTCCTGTCGAGGTGCCAATAAAGGTTATACCCAATATGACGAGAAACCAACCTGCGCCGTTGTCGTTGAGCACGAGGACGAAACCCATGACCATCGATACGGCTGCAGTTATCCACAACCAGATTTTGTCTTGTTTATTCATCTGGAACTCCTTTCTCTACTAGTGAGCCGCCAGGGTGGCAATGAAGAGAAAAACATCTGCCGCCATGTGAACCAGGTAAGCACCCCAGATGCTGTCAGTCTTTATCATCAAGATGCCACATACCAGACCCAGGGTGAAGGTATTTGCCACAAACACTGGAACAGCCAGGGCGGGTAAATACGCAACCGAGGTGAAATGAAGCACAGCAAAGGTAGTGGAGGTCAGCAAGATTGTGCCTGCAACCCCGATAATGGGGGTCATCTTCTTCAGGAAAAGCGCCCTGATCCACAGCTCCTCCGAAAAAGCGTTGCAGATTGAAAATACGAAGGCCCACATGATGGCTGAACCAAGTTTAGGCAGCTCGTATCCGGTTCCGAAGAAGATCAGCACCGAGGTAAAAAAATTAACCAGAACCAAACCGCCAATGCCGAAGCCCCATTTATAGTTCTGATTACCGATTCTTAGAAACAGCGAGGCCAGGTCCGCACCTGAGGCAAGGGTTAGCACGATGATGGGGATAACGATCAGCAGGGTTTCGTACATTTTTGCCAGTGCCGCGGTCTTGTTTGCACCCGTCCAAAAGCCAAAAAGGTTAACAAAATCAGTGTTGTATCCAGCAAAAAGATCCGAGACCAGGTTGACCGTAGAAGCAACAAAGAAGGCGTAAGCAACCGGCCAATATTTAACGAGCTTTGGGTTGCGCTTGAATAACAGAGCAGCGAGCAGGAAGACAGCTGTGGAACTGGCAGCATAGACCAAATTGCCGTTGGTAGGGAACAGCTCCACATAATTCGATCCAAAGAGAAATACCGCCAGGGAACAAATCAACAGGATTACAAACATTACAATTTTGTATCCGATCGATCGAACATCTGGCGAAGTCTTGTCAATGCTATCTATTGTGGTTGTGGTATTCATCTCATATCTCCTGATTCGTGTTTAGGGTACTTGTAACGAAGCGATGATCAGCTCACCCACCAGCTGGACTTTGCCGGTCAGGCTGTAAGGTTCCTGACAGTAAGGTCCACTGTAGCTGTAGATAAACCCGAACTCCATATTGCCGCGCTGGATATTCGCTGAATTCACGCCGCCCTGATACCAGATGGAGTCGATTATCCCATTGGGGCAGACGAAATAGTTCCGGCTGGCGGGTTCACCAGCCACATCCAATGTCCCCTGGGAGACAAACTCCCCCTGGCCAACCCCGGTTGGCCATATCAACACATCTTCACCGAGGGTGCGAAAAGACATACGAATGGTGGGATAGACGTCCGGGGTTGGTTGTTGATGCAGGATAAGGGTATGGTCGTTCATGACCGGATCACCCGTGGTCGTCCCTTCCACCACCCAATCTTCCGGGAGCATGATCGAGAAACCATAAACAGGATGGGTAT
>JBGPBQ010000131.1:0-11112 GCA_041481345.1 Anaerolineae bacterium | reverse complement strand
CTGCTCCTCTGGTTGGTGCAATTATTAACGGCGAGTTGCGTGAGCTGACCTTCCCCATCCATCTCGATGCCAAGGTCATCCCCATCTCAATGGAAGACCCCGATGGCATGCTGATCTACCGCCGTTCGTTGACCTTCCTCTTGGAAGCTGCTTTCGAGGAGACATATCCTGACGTCACCCTTACCATCGACCACTCCGTCTCCTCTGGCGGCTATTACTGTGAAGTTACCGATCATGACCCCCTCACCGATAATGAGCTCCTCAATTTGACCGCTCACATGCGTTCTATTGTTGAAGAAGACTTGCCCTTCACCAAGCGCGAGGTTCCTCTCGTTGAAGCTGTCGCTTATTTCGAAGCCAAGGGCTATACCGACAAAGTTCGTCTGCTCGCCCATCGCCAGAAAGATTACCTCACCCTCTATCGCCTGGGTGACCATCAGGATTATCACCACGGCTATATGGTGCCTTCCACGGGTTATCTCAAGTGGTTTAACCTCATCCCCACTAACGGTGGCTTTACCATCAATTTCCCCCGCCGTAACCTCCCCACTCAGCTTCAGCCAATGCCAAGTTATCCCAAGCTCCTTGCCACTTTCCGGCGTTATGGGCAGTGGCTGGACCGGCTTGGGATAGCCAGTGTTGGTGCCTTGAATGATGCCATCCTTGCCGGCCGCATCCATGAGATCATCCTGGTCTCCGAAGCTCTCCACGAGGAGCATGTCGCCGATATTGCAGAACAGATCACGGCTCGCATCAATCTCGCCGATCCAAGCAAAACCGTGCGCATCATCCTCATTGCTGGACCTTCTTCCAGTGGTAAAACCATCCTCTCCAAGCGCCTGACTATTCAATTGCTTTCTCAAGGTCTGTCTCCATATCCATTAGAGATGGATAATTATTTCGTCGATCGCGTAGATACTCCAAAAGATGAAGAAGGTCAGCCTGATTTCGAAGCTCTCGGGGCTGTCGATACCCATCACCTTGCGCAGGATTTGCGCCGTCTCGTTGCAGGTGAGGCCGTGCGCATGCCCCGCTATGACTTCAAGACCGGACGGCAGAACCCGGGCGACCTGGTCCAGCTACAATCCGGACAGCTGATCATCCTCGAGGGTATCCACGGTTTGAACCCCGACCTGCTGCCAGATTTCCCCATCGAGCAAACCTTCCGTATCTACGCTTCCGCCCTCACCCAGCTGAACCTTGACCGCCATAACCGCATCTCCACCACTGACACCCGCTTGGTGCGCCGCATCGTCCGGGATGCACGTGAGCGCGGTTACACTGCCCGCGAGACCATCCAACGCTGGGAATCAGTACAACGCGGTGAAAAACGCTATATTTTCCCCTATCAGGAAAATGCGGATATCATGTTTAATTCCGCTCTAGCATATGAGCTTTCTGCCATGAAGCCCTATGCCGAACCCCTTCTGCGCCAGGTGCCCTTTGGCACACGTGAATATATTGAAGCCAAGCGTATGCTGGCATTGCTCGAGTGGTTCCAACCGGTTTCATCCGAGCTCATACCTGATAACTCCATTCTGCGTGAATTCATCGGAGGCTCCATCCTGAAAGAATTCAAGTTGTGGAATCAAATCAGTTAATTTGTGTACTCAGGTAATCATCAATGGAATCAGTTGAAAAATTCATGCGCACCATCCGCGTGCGTAATGAACAACAATTAGGTACCTTGGGACGGCTCCTTGTGGCGGTTGCCGACGCAGGTGGAGATGTGGGCGAGGTTCGCCTCATCCAAGAGACTTCCCGCTACACTCTGCGTGATATCACCATATACACCCAGGATGAAGGCCATATGGATCGCGTGTTGCAAGCGATCGAAGCCAATCCTGGTACGCGCATCCTCGCAATCCGCGATGAAGTATTGGAATTACACCAGAAAGGCAAGATAGCCATCCGCAGTCGCCTTGCCGTGGATAGCCTCTCTATTCTGCGCCGTGTTTATACACCCGGTGTGGCCGAGGTTTGTTTGATGATTGCCAAAGACCCCTCCCTCGCCCGTCAATACACCGCCATCAGCCATCTTGTCGCCATTGTCACCGATGGCACTGCAGTTTTGGGTCTCGGGGATATCGGTCCTGTGGCAGGCATGCCCGTCATGGAAGGCAAAGCCATGTTAATGGAGACTCTGGTTGGGTTATCCGGTGTCCCGATTTTACTAAATAGCAAGCAGCCAGAAGAAATTATTCGCACGGTTGAGATGATTGCTCCTACTTTCTCCGCCATTCAGTTGGAAGATATCTCAGCCCCGCGCTGTTTCGAGATTGAAGAACGTCTTCAATCCAGTCTGGATATCCCTGTGATGCACGATGACCAGCATGGCACCGCTGTGGTCACTACTGCTGCCCTCACTACCGCCAGTCGTATCACCGGTCTTCAGCTTGAAAAAGCCCTCATCGGTCAAATCGGGTTAGGCGCTGCTGGTAACGCCATCGGTCGCATGTTAATGAAGCTCACCGGCAATCAAGTTTTGGGTGCCGACCTGTCGGAGGCAGCACTCTCATTTTTTGAGCACTCAGGTGGAAAACGCTCTAGCTTGACAGAAATTATGCACGAATGCGATGTGGTCGTTGCCACCACCGACGCAGCCGGTCTCATCAAGCCCGAAATGGTCCATAAGGGTCAGGTCATCCTTGCCCTTTCTAATCCCAATCCCGAGATAGACCCAGAATTGGCAATTCAAGCCGGGGCTGCTTTTGCCGCCGATGGCAAATCGGTTAACAATGTCCTTGGTTTTCCTGGAATCCTACGTGGGGCTGTCGATTCTTATGCCACCTCGATCACCCACGAGATGTATTTGGCAGCCGCCTCTGCCATCGCTGATCAAACACCCCCGGACGAGCTTGTGCCCAATCCATTGGACAAAAATGTCCATCGGGCTGTTGCCCGGGCTGTAGCATTAAAAGCCATCCAGCAGGGGGTTGCACGTGCTGATTTCGTACCCTATGTGGAGGAATAACCAATCTATCCAACCATGTAAAATTAGAAATACACTGAGAAGGAGAATGCTTGGATGAAAACTCGTGCAGGGCTCGTATTACTAACCTTATTCATTGTTACCTTGTTCTTGGTCGGCGGTCTGTATATCGACCATAACCATCGGACAATTGCCTCCGACAAACCCTCAACAGATATTTCTTTGGGGGTTACGCGATCTCAAGATATTGTGATTAATTTGTATTATGACAGCCAGGAGCAGCTCAATGCTGTTGCCGGGCAGCTCGATATCTGGGAAGTCCACCAGCTGCCTGGCTCTTCACCCGGCTCGGGTTATGCCGTTGCTGCCGTGATCCCTGCTCAAAAAGATTGGCTGGAGCTTCAGGGTTACCGGGTCGAGATCGATCTTGCAAAAACTACCGATCTCCAATCACCTACTGAGCCGCTTGACCCGCGCTATTACTATTTCGACAATTATTATGCCAATCCCAATGGCCTGTATATGGTTAATTTCATGCAGGAAATAAGTGCCACCTACCCCAATCTCACCGAGCTTCTCGATATTGGGGATGCTTGGCTTGCCACTCAGGGTGGATATCACCGCGATATGTGGGTCTTACGGATCACCAATGAAGACCCTAAGTATGGTGAAATTTCTTCCAAACCACCATTCATTATGATGGCGAATATCCACGCCCGCGAAGTGACCACTCCTGAGATGGCCATCCGCTATATTAAATATCTCACCTCGGGTTATCTCGACCATGGCGGCTATGGGATCGACCCAGATGTAACTTGGCTGGTCAACCATCATGTTGTATATGTCCTGGTATCGCAAAATCCCGACGGCCGCGTGATCAATGAGATGGATTGGACTCAGTACTGGCGGAAAAACGTAGATAATAATGATGGTTGTTCTACCTCATTTGGTGTCGACCTCAACCGCAACAGCAGTTTTAAATGGGGGTGTTGTGGTGGATCAGACCCAAATCCCTGTGGTGAGACTTATCGAGGTCCCAGCCGATCTTCCGAACCGGAAACCGCCGCTATGCAAACTTTTGCTACTCAGATACTCGGCGATTGGAACGGCCCGAACGGTGACGATGAATTTCCACCAGCTGCTCCAGATTACACACCCGGTATTTTCATATCCCTGCATTCTTACCAGGACGAGATTCTATGGGCTTATGAATGCGCCCCAAATTGTGGACAAACCCCCAACAGCGCCCAGCTGAGTACCATTGGGCATAAACTTGCAGATGAGACCGGGGAGAAAATGAACCCGACCGGTTTCCTATATACTGTGGACGGGGGAACGATCGACTATGTCTATGGGAAGCTGGGAATCCCTGCATACACCTATGAGATTGGTCCTACTTACGGCACCTGTGGTGATTTCTTCCCACCCTATGACTGCCAGGATGGCACCAATGGAGCGCCCCGCAATTTCTGGGCTGAGATGGGACCTTCCTGGGTGTATGCCAATAAGATTGCCGCTTCCCCATATAAAACCGCCTACGGACCCGACGCACAGAATCTGGTCGTTGATCCAACAACCGTGCCGGGCGGCTTGCCAGTAAACCTCTCTGCCACCATCCTCGATCAAAGGTATCCTGGTGATCCATTGACAAACATCGCCGGGGCTGAGTTCTTCATCGATACTCCGGGAGCGGACGGTACCGGGACTGCTATGTCCCCTGTCGATGGTTCCTGGGATGCAACTACTGAAGATGTTGCCGCGGTCGTGGATACTACTGGTCTGCTCGAGGGTCAGCATTATATCCTCGTGCACGGAAAGAACACAAATGGCTTTTGGGGTCCTTTCACCGCCATTTTCCTTAACGTAACTACACCTTCTTATGGTGTAATGCTGACACCCGCAACTGCCGCCGCCCAAGATGACCCTGGAACAACGGTCACCTACCACCTGCAGATCACCAATATCGGTCAGAACAGCGATACCTACGACATTTCTGTGGTCAGTGGTTGGTCATATGCTGCCCCCCTCACTCTCGGGCCCATCCCTCCTGCTGGAACTGAAAACTTTGATGTGTCGGTAAACATCCCTGCGGATGCCAACAACGGTGAATCGGATACCGCCATGGTCACCGCCACATCGCAATTTGACCCTGGGATCAGTGCTGTTTCTAATCTGACCACCACGGCAAATTTCTACGCTCTCACCCTTACGCCCGCCACCTCTGAAGGCTCTGGAGATCCCGGCGCGCAGGTTGCTTATGTGCTGCATCTCACCAACTCTGGTAATACCACCGATACCTTTGATCTCAACTCCACCAGCTTGTGGACGGTCACCCTGCCCGCTTCAGTCGGACCTTTACAGCCCGGAGATTCCATGGATATCAGCGTCTACGTTGATGTGCCGCTGGACGCGGTACCGGGTGACTTTGATACTGCCACGATCTCTGCAGTATCTCAAGGCAATAGTTCAGCAACCGCCTCCTCCACTGTGACCACTTCCGTAACTAGCGTGTATAGTTTTGAGGTTGTCCCAGTAACAGATACCCTGGTTGCACACGCCCGGGGTACTACTGTTCAATTTTCGGTCCTTATCACCAATACGGGCAATAGCGTCGATACCTATACAATTCATGTGGTGGCTGGCGGGTGGCAAGTGGATGCGCCTGTGCAGGTTGGCCCGATCAATATTAGCGAAAGCGTCACCGTTACGATCACCGTCCATGTACCATTGGATATTGCCATGGGAGATTCGAACACCACGACCTTGAACTTTATCTCCCAGGGCGGTTCAAATGGTCATGCGGTTTCACTCTATACCGATACCTTCTGGTATGACACTTTCATACCATTATCACAGAAACAGTAATTAGATTTTTAACCCATCCATACCACCCAGCCCTTCATAGGCTCACCTGTCATGAAGGGCTGGGAATAAAGAGGAGAATATGAAAAGGAAACTGTTTTCGATTATCGTGCTCATTTCCATGCTCTTGGGTTTGGTTTCGAGTGCTGGCGCGGCCTCGGCGTTACCCTCCCCTGTAGCTCAACCATCCAGTCAGACACCCCCACAATCTGTGGTAGTCAGGCTGTATTTCACCAGTCACGACGACCTCAACCAGCTCGCCGCCCGTTATGACGTCCTTGAGGTCGATCAAACCCAGGGGTTCGCCTTGGCAATCCTCACTCCCGGCGAATATGCCTCCTTACAGCAAGCCGGATATCGTATGGAAATCGATGGCGGCAAGACGAAATTGATCAATACTCCCCGCCAAGCCCTGCCAGGTCAGGGGACTGATTCGATCCCCGGTTATCCCTGTTACCGTACCGTGGAAGAAACTTACACATCCTTGCAGAGTATCGCCACCAATTATCCTGATATGGCCCAGATTTTCGACATCGGAGATAGCTGGGCGCGGATCCATCAAGGATTTCCAAATGGTTATGACATCCTCGCTCTCCGCCTTTCTAACGAGAATTTCGGCGTGATGGATCAAAAACCCACCTTCTTTTTAATGGCAGAGATCCATGCCCGTGAGTACGCCACGGCTGAATTAGCCGCCCGCTATGCCGAGTATCTGATTAACAATTACGGAATCGACCCTGACATCACCTGGTTATTGGATTATTTCCGCGTCTACATCGTCAGCATGACCAATCCCGATGGACGTAAACTCGCTGAAGCAGGCAATTATTGGCGCAAGAATGTGGACAATGACGATGGCTGTACTGACCCGAGCAGCTGGGGCACCGACTTAAATCGCAATAGCACCTTCAAGTGGAATCACGGTGGTTCCAGTCCTTATGCTTGCGATGAAACCTACATGGGTCCTTCCGCAGGCTCCGAGCCAGAAGTCCAGGCCATAGAGGGATTCGTCCAAACCCTATTCCCCGACCAGCGCGGCCCTGGCGATAACGATCCCGCACCTCTAGATTCCACCGGGGTCTTTGTCACGTTACATAGCGCCGCATCCCTCGTCCTGTGGCCGTGGGGATGGACCTCTTCTCCCGCCCCCAACGGCACACAGCTGCAAACCCTGGGGCGTCACCTGGCGTATTTCAACGGTTACACTCCTCAGCAAAGTTACCAGTTATACCAAACCAGCGGCACAACGGATGAGTTCATTTATGGCACTCTAGGGGTTCCCGGTTTCACTTTTGAATTGGCTGGTCAGTTCTTCCAGGATTGTAATTCCTTCGAGAATACGGATTACCCCGATAACCGTAATGCGCTGCTCTACGCCTTTAAAACCGCCCGCCGGCCCTACATGAACCCCGCCGGACCTGACACACTCAATGTAACCACCTCACCTGCAGCTGTCACTCCGGGAGAGCCGGTGTTATTGACAGCAACTGCCAACGACGGCCGCTATGCCGGTGGCGAATCACATCAAAATATTGCTGAGGCTCGCTACACCATCGACAACCCCTCCTGGATTACCGGCACGCTCACTTATCCAATGACCGCCAGCGATGGCAATTTTAATAACTATATCGAAGCAATCCAGGGGACGATTGACACCACTGGCCTTTCTTCTGGTAGGCACATGATCTTTGTCGATAGCAAGGACGCCAATAATAACTGGGGCGTCACCAGTTCAGCCTTCTTATATATTGTCGAGCCTGGTGTTTCCCCAGTCATCGAAGGTTACGTCCTCCAGGCTAGCAATAATCAGCCTGTATCGGCCAGTGTCACTGCCGGTTTGTTTAATACCACTACTGACCCTGCCACAGGGTACTACAGTATGACCGTTATCAGTGGCACCTATGATATGGTTGTCAATGCCGATAACTTTGCTCCTGCCTATGCCAATGGGGTTGTCGCTCAAGATGGACAAACTGTCAGGCAAGACTTCCAGCTTTATCCCATCTGCGATGTATTTACCGATGATGTTGAAAGCGGTAATCTCGGATGGACCGCGCAGGCTCCTTGGGCAATCACCAATGAAGCCTCGCACAGCCCAACCCACTCCTGGACGGATAGCCCGGGTGGGAACTACCAGGATAACCGTAACATAACACTAACCTCACCTACCTTCGATTTGAGCGATGCCACCGGGGTAACCCTCAACTTCTGGCATGAGTATCAGACCGAAGCAGGATGGGATTATGGCACCGTGGAATATAATGCGGGTAGTGGCTGGACTGCCGTACAATCTTATGATGGCTTCCAGGATTGGACTCAAGCATCACTCTCCATTCCAGCCCTGGATTATAAGGCGAATGCCCAGATTCGTTTCCATTTTACCAGCGACACCAACACTAACTACGATGGCTGGCATGTTGATGATATCTCCATCACAGCTGGTGGACCCGGCTGTATGCCTCCCACAGCTCCGACAGCTGGTTTTACCAGTAACAGTCCGGTTCTCCTCGGCGATCCAATTATATTTACCAATCAAACCGCCGGCTCAGAACCAATGACCTATGACTGGGATTTCGGTGACGGGATTGGTACTTCAACCGAGATTAATCCGACCTACATTTATACGCAGGCTGGTACCTACACCGTGACGTTATCAGCCACAAATAATGTGGGAACGGATACGATCAGCCATGCTGTAACAATTCAAGCTTCTGGCATCACAAGTGTGGAACTAACCCTTGTGACTGCCGGTCCAGTCTATCCAGGAGATTCGGTTAATTTTAAAGCTGATCTCCTACCTGACGATGCCGCCAGGCCTTTTCAATACATCATTGACTTCGGCGATGGTGCAGTCGCTACAGGCACGACTGAGATGGATCCATTGCTCTTCTTCCATATCTATACCTCAGGCGGTCCATATGCCGTCCAGATCTCCGTGTGGAACGATGGTATGCCCCAACCCGTGACAGATAGCCTTGATGTATACATAAACTTTGAGAACTTCCTACCGCTAACATCAAAATAAGTCCTTTGGGTGCTGTAAATATCGAGTAAAATTTACAGCACCCAATATCTCACATTGTTTTGGAGGTGTCCATGACCAAAGCAGCTTTACGCGAACAACGGCGTGCCCAACGGATTGCCAGGCGTAATCGCCAGCGTATGATCCTTGGCGTAATCATCGCCGTGCTAGTAATTGTATTAGCCATTTTTATATATAGAGATTATTCAACCCGGGTAGCAGCATCCACCACACCCACTGTGGTAACCACTCCAGGGGCAGCTAGTGGATCGTATCCGATCGGTACGCTGGATACCACCCCGCCAGCTCCCGCTGCAAACGCGATCACCACCGCTTCAGGGTTGGTTTATGAGGATCTACAGGTTGGCGATGGTGCAACCGCCAAATCCGGTAATACTGCAACAGTTAACTATATCGGCTGGCTGGCAAATGGCACTTCATTTGACTCAAATCTAAACTCTTCCTTTAGTTTTACCCTCGGTGCTGGCCAGGTTATCCCCGGCTGGGATGAAGGAGTCCAGGGTATGAATGTGAATGGAACGCGTTTGCTGGTCATCCCACCAGCCCTGGCTTACGGTTCCACTGCCAACGGTCCAATCCCTGCCAACTCGACCCTGACCTTCGAAGTGCAGCTTGTTGCTATTAAGTAAAACCACTCCGGTCTGTCTATCCACTCCTTTAGCCAGCTCTTACCAGTACCTTTACCTCAAAACTCATTCGCCTCCCCCGCATCTTCAATCAATCGGGGGAGGTTTTCTCTTTCACTCGCTTTAATCCTTACTTTTTCTATTGATATGCTGGTGATTTTTTCGCCTCCCCCAATTTCTTAAAAATGAAATTGGGGGAGGCGGGAGATGTTTATCTACCATTGACAATCTACACAGTTACTGCGAGGAGCGAACTTTGCGACGAAGCATCTATGAAAGTGCTTCGGTTGTCAAGAGTAAAACAGAACCTTAATAATTGCATATTACCTACCAAGCTCAACCGGACTTGCCGGAAGCATCTATTCGCCACTGCATAATGTGGCAAGAGCATTTCCAACAGGCGTTTCGCAATCAATCTCCGGCTCTCATTGAGCCAGCTTCGTCACGCGCTTACGCCTGTTTGGGCAAGTGAGGTTTAGGTTCTCGATACGGTTCACCTTTATTAAGCACCCAGAAGGCAGCTTCTGCCAGGTGTCTGGCGACTGCACCGATTGCCTTGGTGTGTCCTTTCTTCGTGCATATGCGTTCATAAAGCTGAACCACATGTTTGTTTCTCCAGGTGGGAGCATTGCGGCGACTGGAGATGACATTTGCAGCTTCGATGAAGGCCCATTTTAGGTAATGATTGGATTCAGCTAGCATGTGGCCATAGCGGATCTTACCGCCGCTGGAATGTTCCTTAGGCACCACACCAGCATAACTGGCAAAATGATCGCAGTAGTCAAAGCGACTGATGGAACCAACTTCGCAATCAACCACGATTGATAGGATGTCTCCAAAACCAGGCAAAGTCTTCAACAGTTGAATGGATGGTGTTTGGGCATTTTGCTGCTTGATCCGTTTTTCCAGGCTTTTTATCTGGGCATCCACGGCATCCAGGACAGCCAGCTCCTGTCTGGCACAGTAACTGGTTTCTACAGGCAGATTGGACAGTGCCCCTTCCAGAGCTCGTCGGCCTGTGCCTGCAAAAATATCTTTGGCTTCGATGCAAATGGCATACTTGGCTAGCGTGGCATGGATGCGATTTTTCAGGCTAACAACATGCTTCTTAAGTGCCATACGGGTGCGGGGCAGTTCTCGGCGATCGCGCTGTTCACCAGAAGGGATCCATACCTTGGGTAGGGTCCCCAGGTGTTCCAACACCGCTAGACCAGCCGCATCCAATTTGTCTGTTTTATGAATGTTGCCCATCATTACTTTCGCTTTCGCAGCATGAGCCATATGTGGTATACAGCCCGCTGCTTCGATCTCATCTACGATCCAGTACCAGTTGCCCACACTCTCCAATGCAACCGGTGTCCCGCTAGGAAATTGGACCAAGAAGTCACGGATTGCTCCCGGCTCATGCTCGATACGACTTTGCTGGCATAATCGACCATTAGCATCGCGTACAGCAAATTGTGAAAACTTTTTATGTGCATCGCATCCTATTTTATAATTAGACATGCTGCGCCTCCTGTGTTATTTGGCTTCCTTCACCGCTAAGTATAGCGGGAGGTGCAGCACTTTCATATAATCAATCTCCTCATTTGATACAGGTAGCATCAGCCTATCCTATTCAGGTCTACCCGAGCTCAAAAGTGCACGTG
>JBGPBQ010000130.1:0-11138 GCA_041481345.1 Anaerolineae bacterium | reverse complement strand
GGGGCCAGCGACCTGGATCTGGCACGTCACATCCTATTGACCTTTTTCACCCTCTTGCACGATGGGCGCTATGCTGAAGCGACACCACTTTATGGCGGACCATACGACGTGATCCGGGACAATAACCCGGACATCCCCGCAGATGATTATGCAGCGCTGTGGCAGGCGGTTTGCACCAGCCAGACCCTCTGCCTGTCACTAGCCAGGATCGTTGATGAGAAAGCGGTCGCCCAGGATGAATTCGAGTTCGTGGTGGAATTTATCTGGAGGGATGGAACACTGTTCAAGCTCGGTCCGTGCTGCGGTGCGACGGAAGCTGAGATGCCCCCGGTCTGGCAGTTCCCTTATACGGTGAAGAAAATCGATGGGTTGTTCAAGGTGATGGAAGGTCCTATTTACGTGCCATGATTGGAAGGCTTTGTGTATGAAGCTCTGACAAACCTCCGAGCCTTGCAAAATGAATCTGTTGTGATATCCCATTCGCTCTCCCCCACCCATCCAACCGCCAATCGGCTGGCCATATACGAGGGGTATCAAATAAACTCTTTCCTATAAATGGGGTAATTGGGTAGATACTGAATGGAAAGCGGCGTACAATATTAATGCCGTGGACTGGACTAGTGCCACAAACCTGGTGGGGTATTGATACTACTCAAGCGCAACTAATACATTCAACATGTATTACTCTATCGACAGTAGGGGTGGCTATGCAGTATGGTATTGCTCTGGTTCAACGATGACGAGAACTGATGCATGGGTTAACGACAACTATGATATTGGAAACGACAATATACGCCGAAGAACAACCAGGCACGAGATGGGACACGATGTCAGTTTCGGACACAGTACTGTCTCCCCTTCACTTACGGAGCCCAACCCTGATCCAAACATTTACTATATACCACAGCAAGATGACAAAAATGGAATATACGACCGTCTCCCTTGGAAGCGTGAATTAATCGGGTCGCTACAAAGGAAATTTAGTGAGGATGATCTGTTGCATTAAAGACTACTCACCTTAGTGCTACCAATTATCCTAATTTCTGTGGCTATAATTTGGGGCTGGCAACGTTTCTACAGCAAATCTGGCGAGACAGCCTACATCACTTCTGATTACATCACTCTCAGTTCCATTAGCGATCTGGCACACCAATCAGATACTATTGTGTTAGGAACTGTTACCGAAGTTACGGACCAACATTTCAACACTGCACGAAACCCCCGAGACCCATCACATCCAGCCACTGACCTCTTCATAACAGGGACGATCTACGAGATTCAGCTCGAATAAAAATCCGTCCTGGAGAAGGACGGATTTTTATTATATTCATCGATTAACAAGTACTTAATCTACTTACTCGTCTGTCTTCTTCGCAAAAATCTACTCGTCAGCAGGTAGACTATCCCGGCGAGAAGCACGATCACTACCGTGCTAAGGAATAAGGTCACTGGTTGGCTTAACTGCTTACCTGGCTGCTCGAGCACGAACACCGCTGTGGTTAGCGCAGGCATTGTGAAAGTTCCGTTGGTGGGTTCATATCCTGCCCCCCGCACTACGGTATCTGCTGAATTTTGCTGCACCGGATGCAGCGTATACGTGTTGCCCGAGAGCGATGGGTCGCTGAACTCGAGCGCCTTGTGGTCCCCATTGATTAGCACCACGATCTCATTGTATTTCGGGTCCAGGTTATCCGCATCCTGGAGGCGCATCACGATCAGCCCGGGTGTTGCGCTAGGACCGTTGTTTAAGAAGGTCAGCATGCGCATCACTTCATCTGCGGTCTGCAAGCGGAAGAGCGGTGAGCTCTTGCGGATCTGCAGGAACTCGTCGAAAACTGCGGATGAGTTTACGATATCTGCATTTTGAGGTTTGAGCTCCGGGTTCGCCAGCAGCGGCTTGTAAATCTCCCAATTGCTCGAAACCTCGATAGGCAGCCCGATCCCCCAATTATTGCTGGCATAGCTCCAATCGATGGCGTTGTACCAGTCGCCTGAATCATACGAGTTGCCGTCGAGAGACTTGGAGCGCAGGATATCATCACCGGCGTGGAAGAAAGGCACCCCCTGGCTGAGCATAGGGATGCTCAATGCCAGGTTGTTCATGCGTATCCTCTCCGCTACCGAGGCGCTGGCAGGAGCTTTAAGCTGCACGGCATCAAATATCGTGTGGTTGTCGTGGGCCGAGACGTAGATCACATTCTCCTGCGGATCGAGCGTGTAACCCGCCGGTTTTCCACCATACAGGATATGCGCAGCGTCGACTTTTTGACCATCCGCTCGGATGAGCTGGTAATCCCGCAGGTTTCCTGCCATGCCAATCCGAATCCAATCGGTATAATCTAGCAGCTGGCTGAGCTGTTGTTCGGCTGTCCGTACTTCGGCTTGGTTTGGGTCGATGTACAGCCCGGTGCTGATTCCCTGCAGACGTAGATCTTCGAATGGGTTCCCGCCGCGCACACCATCGCGCAGCCGGTCGTTGAACACGCCGATTCCTGTGCCGCCGATGTTCAGCTGAGTGGCGTTCACACCCCGGCTGTTATTTGCCACCTCTCCGAAATCCCAGCCTTCTCCATAGATATAGATTGCTTTTCCATCGACACCGTCCTTTTTAAGCGTCAGGTTGTCCAAAGCTGCGCGCACGGCTTGCATATTCCGCAGCATGTGGTGACCCATCAGGTCGAAGCGGAAGCCATCCACCTTATATTCCTTTGCCCATGTGACAACCGAATCTACCATCAGCTTTTCCATCATCAGGTTCTCGGTGGCAGTATTTTGGCAGCAGGTGCTGGTGGTCACATTGCCCTCTGTATCCAGGCGGTAGTAATATCCCGGCACGATCTTATCCAGCACCGACTTGGGATCCTGCCCGCTTTGAGAGGTATGGTTGTAGACCACGTCCATCACCACGCGCAGGTTGGTTTCATTAAGCGCCTGCACCATCTGTCGGAATTCCAGGATACGCCCCGAGCTCTGCGGGTTGGTGGCATAGCTACCTTCTGGTGTGGTAAAGTGGTAGGGGTCGTAGCCCCAATTAAATCCATCGCTGCCTTTGATCAATGCCACGGCTTGAGCCTGCTGGTCTGAATCAGGTGGGTAGGATACCAGCTGTTTCTTATCCACCGTCTGCCAGGTAGATTTATCCTCGTCCACGCTGGCAATATCAAATGCGGGCAAAAGGTGAACTGTCGTCAGACCGGATTGCGCCAGGCTGGCAAGGTGCTTCATTCCAAGTGAGTCTTTAGCAGTGAACGCCAGGAATGTTCCCCGCAGGTTTTCAGGCACCGAAGCGTCATTAATACTGAAATCGCGGATGTGCAGCTCGTAGATAATGCTATCTTCGGGCGCAGGGAGGGCTGGCTTGGACAGTTTGTCCCATCTCTCGGGTTCGAGCGCAGTGTCTTCCAAATCCACAATTTGGCTGCGCAGGCTGTTCATCGAAAGGCTGACCGAGTATGGGTCTGTCGCCAGGTTATTTTCGATCTTGCCGGTCTTGGGGACGAAAACTTCCACTGCGAATAGGTAATATTGGTTCATCCATGAACCGTCTCCGTTTACACTCCAAACCCCGGTAGTATCGTCCCGGTTCATGGGTATAGTTTGACCATCTTCTACGGTTGCGGTCTCGAACAGCACAAGCTTAACCGACTTTGCGCTAGGCGCCCACACTCGCAGGGTCGGGATACCTTTCGCCACGCTCACCCCCAGGGGTCCGTCATAAGCATAGAGCGCGTCCAACACGCCCGCGGTTTGCACACCGGTCGAATCGACCACCTTTCCTTTATCGTCGCGCGCGATCACCGCCAGCTGCGAGCGCACTGCCTCAGGGATCTTGCTTTGATCAGATTGCGCAATCTTAAAAGCAGAAAAGCCTGCCAGGTAGGGGTGCAGCACAAACACATTCCCACCCGGACCTGAACTGCTGAATGTGAGCGGGATCTCTGTTCCGCCGCTGATGCCATCCGCGATTAGCTC
The DNA here is from genome assembly GCA_041481345.1 of Anaerolineae bacterium. Taxonomy (GTDB): domain Bacteria; phylum Chloroflexota; class Anaerolineae; order Anaerolineales; family UBA4823; genus FEB-25. The sequence continues at coordinate 7,166 of JBGPBQ010000130.1, read as the reverse complement.
CAGGGCAGCCTCAGGGGAATAATACAGCGCATAGGTATAGCGCGGAGATCCAACCACGTTCCACATCAGGGTATCCTGGTTGACCCAGATTGCTTTTTGTTTTGCCAGGCTACCCTTGGGCGCACCTGTTGTGCTAAGAATTAGTTCTTTCTTGACCATATCATATCCAAAGTAGATTTCATCATTGTCTTTTGCCACGGTAAATGTCACCGGGTTAGTGGTAGAAGTGACCTTTCTCAGGCTGATGCTGAGTGAGACTGAATAATCACCCGCCTTAAGCGCTTTTGTAGTGAAGGCATAATTTCCATCGCCTTCGGGGTCTTCCAGCCAGGATCGCAAACAAGCCGAATCATCATTCGCGCTGCAATCCAGCTGGGTTTGAAAATTGCCCACCGCTACAATGACTGGTGTGTTGTAATCATCACTGACCAAGTGTGACTTGTTATCGAAATAGAAGCTGACATCGATCGGTGCATCCACGACCAGCGGGATATCGGTTCCGCCCTGGCTGGCATTCTTTCCGTAGTTTATGTCCCAGCTGCCATTGAGCGCCGCTTTGTAACGCGGACCTTTTTTATCCTGGTCATTCCCCGGTATGACGTTGAAAGTGCCTTTCCACACATCCGAGTTGGCATCGTATACCAGGTTGGTCAGTGTGCACGCTGGCATCCAGTCTCCACTGCACCCCAGCTCCGATTGCATCGTGCCCGCAATGGTCACCGAGTTGGGGGCGGGATTGTCTTGAGCATATGCTGGTTTGTTCCCAATGGGTGATAGGAGTGTTCCTGCGAGAACCAAAATCGTCAGACTCCATTGAAAGAGTTTTTTATTGTGCATTAAATTCTCCTGGAGTGGTTTTGCCTTTATGGTTCTGATGCATTCGGCGTTTACGGAGCCACAACCTCAACTATGCTACCGGGTTATTCACTTGAGCTTGCCAAAGTTCACCCAACAACGCCACTTTCATTCGAGCTTCCAGCTCCTAACTGTGGAAAATACCCGGTTCACGCAATGCAGCTTTGTGACATTTTACTATGATTCGCTTGCCAGTCAGCCGTGTAGCGTAAAAAAAGTAAATTGCTATATCCGCTTTTCATAACTCGCCAATCTCATCTGTATCAGTAATCTCACTTTATTATGACTGCGGTATCTACCAAACAATGTATAAGCGCGCTGGATGACGCTCTCCTCGATGATGACATCTTCGATCCACCTATTTCGAATATCTGCCATCATCCCTTTCACTGTATTCCAGTAGTAAGCAATATCAAAACGCTCTGCGGCTAATTCCTTATAACATCCATCTTCTAAAACTTTTTCGATCGCTTGATCCGCTGCTATTTCTAGGTCGATTTCCGGGCTCATATCCACAATCCTAGCAGTTTCTTTCCCTTCCTTATACAGAATATCAAGGGACGCGTCTAGACATATAGGTCGCAGATCGATCATGAGCCCACGCGGTCTCAGAACCCTCCAGGCTTCCTTCAGGGCATAGACCATGCCCTCAGGATCAATCCCCATGGTTGAATCCGTCGGGCCGCTATACTGGTGGGTGAGATTCCCTTGACCACAGCCTATCTCGAGGATATTCTTCCCCTCTGGCTGGCAGGCAGATATAAAGTGGCGGACTTCAACTCCTTACGGATCAACGATGGGTTTCATCTCACCCTCCCTTTCATCTTGATGGTGCTGTCCAATCTTGATGAAATCCATTATAGCATCAGGAAACAAGCGTTAATTGCTTATCAGAATTATTAGCGGTTTAGACCTGATCAAGTAAACACTCACTTTGTTCTTTGGCACCATTTTTTTCATTTGCGGTTTAGCTTGGCTGCCTGAGTCTTGACATAATCTCAAAAACCTGTTATTTATTACTAATCTTATCCAATTATGCCAGGTGCGTAGAAAGGGATATCCTATGAGATTTATCATCCACTGGCTCATCGCTATTGCAGGCTTGGTGGTTGCCTACCTAATCCTGGCTCCCCGGGGGCTAATGTCTATTGATGGGACGACCTCAGCCTATCTGGCATTCGCAGTCATGGCAGCCGTGCTTGGTTTGGTCAATATATTTATCCGGCCCATTCTCAAGCTCCTCTCCTGTGGTTTCATCATCCTCACCCTGGGGCTGTTCATGCTGGTGATTAACGCCTTCCTGCTTTGGTTTTCTTCATGGATATGCGGTCTGATTGGGATAGGTTTTGTCGTCCAGGTGCCGTGGGGCGCCTTCTGGGGCTCGATTATCGTCAGTGTCGTGACTTTTGTAGCCCACTTGTTGATCCACGAGCGCCGCTAAAATACTGATTCAAGTCCCCCGTTCACCAACCTACTGAGCTGCTACGGGATTGTCGTACGCCCTCTTTAATAGTTTGGTGCGCCACTACCCGATAATCCGCACCCGTTCCTCGGATATAATTCCATCTGGTTCCACAAAATCGTAATACCAGGCTAAGGGCTTTTTAAATCGGTCTCTGTAGGTTTGAATTGACTTCATACCTATTTAACGAAAGCACTTTCCAACGGAGGCTCCATGAATCTCCACGTAAACGGCTCCAATTTCATCGATGACCTTGGTCGCACAGTGATGCTGCACGGTGTGAACTTGAGTGGCAGCAGTAAAGTGCCCTTCACCCCCAATGGAGCTACTTATATCCGAGACAATTTCTTTGACCATCGTACGGTCTCCTTTGTAGGACGTCCTCTCCCATTAGATCAGGCAAACGAGCATCTCGGCCGTCTGCGTGAATGGGGTTTCAACTTCCTGCGCCTGCTGATCACCTGGGAAGGCATCGAACACGCTGGACCAGGCATTTATGATGAGCAATACCTCGATTATATTGTCGCGGTTGTCAAGAAAGCGGGTCAATATGGCTTCAACCTGTTCATTGATCCGCACCAGGATGTGTGGAGCCGTTTCTCTGGTGGAGATGGCGCACCCGCCTGGACACTTGAAGCAGTCGGCTTCGACCTCACTCACCTCGCCGATACCGGAGCTGCAATCGTCCACGCTACCTATCCCGGTCCATACCCACGGATGATCTGGTCTTCCAACGCCATCAAGCTCGCCAGCGCCACCATGTTCACCCTGTTCTTTGCCGGCAATGACTTTGCCCCACTCACCAAAATTGATGGCGAGCCTGCTCAAGATTACCTCCAACAACATTACTTTGAGGCTGTAAGGCAGGTGGCGCTGCGGCTAAAAGATCAGCCAAATGTGGTTGGTTATGACACGCTGAACGAGCCTTCCCGCGGCTACATCGGTTGGAAAAATTTAAATTCAGCTGGCGAGCCAATTAACCTGGATGTCACCCCCACCCCCTACCAATCCATGCTGCTGGGTGTCGGTATACCGCAGGTGGTAGATTATTGGTCGTTGGGACTTGCCAGCGTCAATAAGACGGGTACACGATTGATAAATGAAAGTCGGCAGAGAGCCTGGATGCCTGGTTTTGACTGTATCTGGAAACAGCATGGGGTGTGGGACTTCGAAACATCCGGGACGCCCCATCTGCTTAAACCGGATTACTTCACCCAGGTTTCTGGCAGACCTGTAAATTTCGCCCAGGATTACTACAGGCCCTTCAATAACCACTTCAGTGATGCCATCCACAGCGCCCAGCCCGATACGCTGATCTTTATTGAGACTGAACCAGACCAGCCGCCCTACCTAATCGGATCGCAGGAAGCCAAAGGGATCGTCTATGCGCCTCACTGGTATGATGCATTTGTGTTGGTAAAGAAAGAGTATTCACCTTTTATAGGGGTGAACAGCCATTCGCGCAAGGTCGTTTTAACCCCACCAGCCATCCGTCGCTCCTATTCCGGGCAGATCGCCACGCTCAAACGTCATGCCAGCCAGAATCTGGGCGGTGTGCCTTTTGTGTTGGGTGAATTTGGCATCTCCTTTGACCTCCATGAGAAGCGCGCCTACCGAACTGGCGATTTCGGACTGCAGGTGAGAGCCCTGCAGCGCAGTATGGAGGCAATCGAGGACAACCTGGTTAATTACACCCTGTGGAACTACACACCCGATAATACTAACCTACATGGTGATCAATGGAACGATGAGGACCTCTCAATCTACAGCCCAGACCAGCGCACCGATCCGCGGGACATCAACTCGGGCGGGCGCGCCCTCGAGGCAGTTGTGCGTCCGTACCCGCGGGCTATTGCAGGCGAGCTTCTTAAGTCAAGTTTCTTCCCCCACTCTCGCGTCTTCAAACTGATCTTCAAGCATGATCCTGCCATCTCAGCTCCTACCGAGGTCTACGTCCCCAATTACCATTACCCACACGGTTATTCTATCTGGGTGAGTGATGGCAGGTATGAGATCCAGCGCTCTAACCAAACCTTGCTCTATTGGCCTGGTGTGGACCGAAAGATTCACAAGCTAACAATAAAACCATGATTTTGATTTTGTAGGGGAGGTTCACAGACCCTCCCCTACGATTGCGAATCATTTTATAACATCCCCCTCTAAATGTTCATTAATGGCACACGACTGTCCCCGAGTCGAGTACCGCACCGTTATTAGCGTTATACAATTTGTAATCCGCCGAAGTAGCATGCAGGGTGAATTGGATCACACCGATGGCATGGCTTGTCCCAGGCGGGAATGTATCCATGTAAACGGCTGAGGCTGCCTGCGCAATGGAGTTTTGCGATCCGACACGGTTATCCTCTGCGCCGATGCCACCCACGAAGGTGGTAATTCCGTGGGCATCATCCCGCACACCGTTGGGGTTGATTGGGTAGAAGCGCTGGTAATCGTGGTCGTGACCGCCAAGCTGGATATCCACCCCGGCATTGAATTCAGCTTGGTTGAGAGGTTTCAAGCCGGTTGCATCTCCATGAGCAGAACCCGAGGAGTACGTCGGCACGTGCCAATACACCATCTGGCAAGTCGAGCTTGCATGAGCTGCCAGGTCTGAAGTGAGGAAATCAAGACCGGGCTGGCTAACATTACCATTTAGCTGGTCAAGCCCGATGATATGCCACGTGCCCAGGTCATAGCTGTAATCGGTCAGCTTCTTCCCTTCGATGTTGAACATATGGGCGTTAGCGCCGAAGTAATCCCAATAGGCTGCTCCTGTATTGTGGACGGTGCCATCAAAATCCGTATACGAACCGATTGACTGGATGTCATGGTTGCCACGCACTTGCATGAAGATGCCCTGGGTGACGAATTGACCAAACGTTGGTCCAAAGTATGCCGTGTAGTTGCTGATGGTCGGGGCGTTTTCTTGTTCATTATCCCCGCCTGAAGCCACCAACATCTGCGTTCCGGGGTGCTGGCTCATCAAGGTCTGGATCAAGCTTACCACCGCTTGTGCCCGGCTAAACGAGCCGCCCGAAACCAGATCGCTCACGTAGAACAGGATCGGGTCATTGCCAGGTGCTGGTGTTGGTGTCCGTGTGGGTGTTGGGCTCGGTCCCGGTGGGACGGTAGCAGTCCGGGTCGGTGTTGGGCTGGGGTTCGGAGGCGGTGTTCCGGTCCGGGTCGGTGTAGGGCTTGGGTTCGGTGGCACCGTACCCGTCCGTGTAGGTGTCGGAGAAAATACAGGTGTGTTGGTAGGATGCGCGGTTGCAGTTGGAGGAGGCGGAGAGCCATTCCCGTTATTGTGTAGCACATCCAGGTATTGTCCATAACCAGATGCAGAGGCCCATTCAACAGCCGATTCAACGATGGTGCCTTCACCCCATTCATTGAATGTGGTCACCAGCTGCCACGGTTCACTCGATGCAACCATGGATTGAACGTTCGAGGTCCAGGTGGTCAGGTTGCGCGCTAGGCGGACTGCCTCACCTTTCTTCCAGAAACCCGGGCTGATCGCAAAGCTGTATCCGCTCTGCCGGTCAGTGGCTACTGCTGGGCTATATTGATGCCAGCTGTCAGGCTGGCTGACGCATGTTTTGTAGCCGACGAAAACCTTCAACACAATGTATGCTGGGTGACCAAGGTTGTTATCCGCCTGCACCCAACGATCGGCCATACCGCAGGCATCGGCCGCATCAGCATACACAAACACCACGAACTTGCCATTTACCCTCAGGAAGCTGGGAGTGGTACCATAGTGACTCTGGATATATTGAAGGTCAGTCTGGAGCTGTGCAACCGTCGGGTTCCCCTGTGACTCGTTTTCGTAGTAAATGCTCCAGCGGAAGTTGGGGTTCGACGAGCCCGGGGTAGCCCCCAGGATAGTCGCCACACGTTGGTCTGTATTCGAGCCCTGTCCCCACCATGAAAGGATGGCGGCATTGATATTGCCATATGTCATGGCACTGATGTGTGCCTGGATGACCGACACCGAGCTGGAATCGTAGAGGCCAAGGCTGGGTGTGTAATTGGTAAATGGATTGTATCCCTGTTGGTTCCAGGCTTCTGGGAACCAGGGATAATAAAAGACAGCCCGAATCGGGAATCCTGGCTGGGTATCTCCAGGCTGTGTTGCTGTCGGGCCAGGCGGGTTGGTGGCAGTCACACCGGGCACAATGGTGCTGGTGGCAGTGACACTGGGTACCGAAGTCCGTGTTGCGGTGGCGCTCGGTGCTATCGTGCGGGTTGCAGTCGGATTGCCGGGTGCCGAGACTTCCACCAGCAGCTGAGGCGAATGGCTGCCACTTTCTCGGGCTGCCAGGTTGACCGCTTGCTGGTCAATCCCCGACAGGACGATGCTGACTATACCATCGCCATTCAGAAGCGACGTAACGTCAGTTGAGACCCACGCGTTTGCAGAAAATCTATTTGAAGTCCCAACCTGGTTGCCGGGAGCAGGGGCATTATTATAATTGATCCTATTCTCCTGCCAGCCGTTATCTCCCACTTTTTTCACGGTAAAACCAGCATCGGAAGAGCTGTTGGCGTAAATCCTTAAGGTGACTTTGGTGACCAGGCTACCATCGATACCGCTGACATTAAAACGCAGGTAGGTGCGAAGCGGTGGAGAGCCGTCTACCCGGATGGAATTGTTGCTCCCGAAATTATTGGTTGGATCGGATTGGTTAACATAAGAATCAGCGACTGGCACAAAAGTAAGCGTGCTGCTGGCCTTGACCAGGCCTGGATGGCTGAAAATGGTCGCCCCGGCGGTTGCCAGGACGATAACGCTGATCGTGCTGAGTAGAATTGATAGCGCTTTTCGGCGGGTTTCCGAAGGTTTCATGTG